>CAJTMS010000029.1:17545-26098 GCA_910577155.1 uncultured Mailhella sp. | reverse complement strand
TAACCGCCAATATGTAGAAATAGAAAGATTGTCTTAAAAAGTATAATTTTTAAGACAATTCAAAAATATTCCGACAAATTATTTAATTCGCATAATTTTACATTCTGTTAATCACAGATATTATATATCGTCCTTATTTTAGTATAATGTTCATTTATATAAATTGCAAGACCTCATAGGTTGTAGCTTTTCTATTTTCCTTTGCAACTTCTTTATGCTTGTGCAAAAATGCTGCAACATATCTTTGTTTGTGCTTTGACCTAAACAAAACGGCGTCCCTGTCTGCACATTTGCCTATTGCACATCGGACGCCGTTTTGTTTCATATTATTCCTTTTCTTTGTTTTCTTCGGCAGCCGCCAGAACCGCCTCATACTCCTTCAACACTGCGCTTTGAATCATTTCCCGTGTCGCACTAGAAATGGGATGGGCAATATCTTTATACTCACCGTCCGGCATTCTCTTACTGGGCATTGCTACAAATAGCCCCTTATCACCTTCCACGATTTTGATGTCATGCACCGCAAATGCATCATCAAAAGTGATGGATACAACAGCTTTCATTCTCCCTTCCGTATTTACCTTTCTGATTCTGATGTCTGTTACAATCATTCTGTACACCGCCCTTTTGTCTTAATTCACCAGCTGTCATAAATATATCGAATAAATAAAACCAATTTATGACTATAGTTTATATAATACCGTACCTATGCTTTTTTTACAAGTAAATATTTGGCAAAATAATATAAAACACAAAAATTTTTTAATAATTATACATTTTTTTTCAAGAAATTTATTATTTCTGTTTAAAATTAAAATTGAAACTTTTTTTAAAACAATTTATACTCGTTTTCAGCAAAATTCTGGAGGCAGCCTGTGCGTATTTTAGTTATTGGTTCTGGCGGACGTGAGCACGCTCTTGCGTGGAAAATCAACCAAAGTCCCCTTGCAAGTGAAATTTTTGTTGCACCCGGAAACGGCGGAACTGTTGAACACAACGTTCCCCTTTCTGACAGCGACATTGACGGCTTAGTTAACTTTGTAAAAGAAAAGAAAATTGATTTTGTTGTTCCAGGACCTGAACTTCCTCTTACGCTTGGCATTACTGACGCAATGGAAGCTTTGGGTATTCCCTGTTTTGGTCCCTGCAAAGCCTGTGCAAGACTCGAAGGAAGCAAGGCTTTTGCAAAGGAAGTCATGGTTGCAGCGGGTATTCCGACAGCTGCTTACGGAACATTTGAGGACATGGAAAAAGCCTATGCTTTTATTGATAAGCACGGGGCTCCTCTTGTCATTAAAGCGGACGGATTGGCAGCCGGAAAGGGCGTTATTATTGCCCAAACAATTCAAGAAGCAAAAGATGCTGTCAAATCCATGCTTGGTGACAAAAAATTTGGTACGGCAGGCAGTACCATTGTTATTGAAGAATTTTTAGCAGGCGAAGAGCTTTCCCTGCTCTGTTTCTGTGACGGAGAAAATGCCCTTGCTCTGCCTTCTGCCCAAGACCATAAAGCCATAGGTGAAGGCGATACCGGAGCAAATACAGGCGGTATGGGTGCATACAGCCCGGCACCTTTAGCGCAGGATAAAGAACTGGAAAAGCTTGCAGATATCACTGTTCGTCCTTTACTCAAAGAAATGGCAAAACGCGGAACTCCATTCAAAGGAATTTTATACGCAGGGCTTATGATGACAGAAAAAGGCGTCAAAGTGCTTGAGTATAATGTGCGTTTCGGCGACCCTGAATGCCAGCCGCTGCTCATGCGTTTAAAAAGCGATATACTTCCTGTTATGCAGGCTTGCGTTGACGGAAAACTCAAAGAAAGAAACATTCAATTAGAACTTTATCCGCAATCAGCTCTTGGGGTCGTTTTTGCTGCAAAAGGCTATCCTGAAAGCTATCCGAAAGGTATGGAAATCACAGGCATTGATGAAGCTAATGCCCTTGAACATGTCAAAGTTTTCCACGCAGGCACAAAAAATGAAAACGGAAAAATTCTTTCCAACGGCGGGCGGCTGCTTTGCGTTGTTGCCCTAGGTGATACCTTGCAGGAAGCTAAAGACCTTTCCTATAGGGCAATGGCAAAAATCCACATGGAAAATTCCTATTATCGCCGCGACATTGGAGATAAAGGCATTAAACGCTTACAAAGCAAACATTAAAAGGAAAATATATGGTACAAGTAGGTATTTTAATGGGGTCTGCCTCTGATGAAAATACAATCAGCCCTTGTGTTGACGTCTTGAAAAAACTGGGAATTTCCTATTGTTTTACAATTTCTTCTGCACACCGTACCCCGCTTCGGACGGAAAAAATTATTGATGAGTTAGAAAAACAAGGCTGTCAGGTCTTTATTTGTGCTGCGGGCATGGCTGCTCACCTTGCCGGTGCAGTGGCGGCAAGAACCATTAAACCTGTTATTGGTATTCCGCTGACGGGTTCTTCTTTGAATGGGCTTGATTCTCTTTTAGCTACAGTGCAGATGCCTTCCGGTTTTCCTGTTGGCACCGTTGCACTGGATAAAGCCGGAGCCAAAAATGCCGCCTATATGGCTGCACAAATTATTGCGCTTCATGACAAAAACGTTGCAGAAGCTCTTATAAAAGAACGGCAATCCTTTGTTGATTCTGTTGAAAAATCAGCAAAAGAAATAGAAACAAAATACCAATAAGTTCTGATAACTTTTAATTTTTAAGGAAATATCATGAAAATTTTATTAATCAACGGCAGTCCCAGACGTACCGGAAATACTGCCACTGCCTTAGAAAGGCTTGCAGAAAAACTCAGTCCTCATCATACTGCTGAGCTTTTACAATCCTATTCCATGGCTGTCACTCCTTGTCTTTCCTGCCTCCAATGTAAAACGAACGGAGGTTTTTGCGTCCAAAAAGATGATACCAATACTATGCTCCAAAAAATTTATGATGCCCATTGCATTGTTTTTGGAACACCTGTTTTTTGGATGGGTATGTCCGGACAATTAAAATTATTTATCGATAAATTTGTCGCCCGTGAACAAGCTTTCGGTCTTTTATCCAAAAAAATTGTCAATATCACTGTTGGAGCAAGCGGACTTTCCATGGATCAGTACAAAATGATTGATGAACAATTTAAACTTATTTCACATTTCCTGCATTGGGAACATATCCATTCTTGCTCTTTTTCCGCCTATAACGCTGGTGACATCTTGAAAGTACCTGATTTTGAAGAAAAAATCCAAGAAACAGCAAACAAAATCAATGAAGCGTAAAACAAAAAGCCATACCATGTATGGCTTTTTTATTTTTAATAATCAAAACGCTCCGTTATAGTATACGGTTGATTTTACAACAGTTAGAGTTCATTACAAAAATGTACAGTTATTCTTTATGGGAAAATAATCAGCTCGGCTGCTGCTATCCGTATCTCTGCTGCCGCCACCTGTAAAACTTGCAAGCTCATTAATAGCCGCCGCTCCCCCATACCCTCTTCGCTTGTTTTTATTTCATAAAAACAGGATTACTTTTTGTAAGTGAAAGAATTTATTTGTTCATCAAACTCTTTCTCTAATAACGTGTTAAAATCTTTTTGCTTTTCTCTGAATGTTATGTGAAAATACTCTCAGCCCATAACTATAATTTTTGCAGGCTTTCCCACAATTGCAATGCTTTTTTTCTGCCCACTTTCGGCAATTGCATTAATTCATCAACACTTGCTTTTTTCATTTCTTCCAAACTCTTAAAATGTTCCCATAGCAGTTTTGCTGTTTCCTGTCCTACATGGGGCAAATGTAAAAGCTGCATATCAAGCCCTTGTTTTGTCCGAGCCTGCCTGTGTCTGCCTATGGCAAAATCATGGGTCGCATCACGGATTGACTGCAGGAATAACAGTTCATGGCTTCCCTCTTTAAACGGCAGAGGATTTGTTCTGTTTGGTAAAAAAATCCTGTCAGCAAGGTTGCCTGCCCGCCTGTCCGCATGCCCCTGTTCATCACGGGCTTTTGCAATCCCCGCAAGGATAAAGGGCAATTGTCCCTCTTCCAGGTCAAAAGACTGAGCATCTCGTATCAATTGTGCTGAAAAAAATTCTTGAAAACTTGCATGCACGGTATTGACCTGCCCTCGTCCGCCGTCGATAAGAAACAAATGCGGCCATGGAGCGCCATGTTCTGCCCTGCGCTTTGCCCACTGCGACAAGGCCAAATAATCATCGCCATGGGTATTTTCCATATTCCAGACACGATAATCCGATTTGTGCGGCTTGCCGTCCTGATAAACAACCAATCCCACCTTTGTTGCAGTACCGGAAGTATGGGATACGTCAACACATTCAATCCTGCGTATAGGCTCCTGTACTTTAAAAAGAGCCGCCAACCGTTCGTCCATACCCAAATCTGACCGTTTATACACAGTTTCTCTGGCATTATTTTTTGCCATTTCCACAAGCTGATAATCATCCTTAGTCCGTGCAGCCACAATCCGCACATTTGCTCCGCGCCATTCGCTCAAAATTGCCGCAATGCTTTCTAAATCTTCTTCATGTTCCTGTAAAACATATTCGGCCCCGAGTGCTCCAATCAAAGCAGGATTTTCAAGATTATCCTGCATGGTGTTTTCCGGCGTCAGCGCCCATGGCAAAACAATGCGCGGAGGAATATCCTTATCCTGAGAATAAAACTGTGTTAAAAAACCGAGCAAAAGCTCATTGGCATCTTCCATGACAAGCCCTGCCCAAAAAAAGGTTGCTTTATCAATAACCTGTCCGCCGCGGACAAAAAGCACCGCAAGAGCTAAGCCATCCCCCCGTGAGCAGAGCCCCATGACATCCATATCTGCCCCATTATGAAAAACAACCCCTTGTTTTTCAATGGTTTTTTCTATTGCTATCCGTTGATCCCGCAATTTTGCAGCTTCTTCAAACTCCAGTTTTTCTGAGGCTTCTTCCATTTTTTGGGTAATATATTCCACCAGTTCACGCGATTTGCCTGATAAAAATAATTCCACTTTTTGGATAACTGCAAAATATTCTTCTTGGCTTACCTTGCCGGAACAAGGAGCAAGACAAAGCCCGATATGGTGGTATAAACAAGGACGGACACGATTTTTCATTGCCCTGTCATTACAGCGCCGCAGCGGGAAAACAGTATGCAGGGTTTTCCATGTTTCACGGGCTGCCTGTGAAGAAGTAAAAGGTCCAAAATAATGGGCTCCGTCCTTTTTCACTTTCCGTACCACCTCAAGACGAGGATAGGGATTTTTTACAGCAATCCTGAATAAAATATACTGCTTATCATCACGCAGAACAATATTGTAGTGGGGTCTGTGTTTTTTAATTAGGCTTGCTTCCAAAAGCAATGCCTCTTTTTCCGTATTTGTGGTAAGAAATTCAATGGAAACGGCATGGCTCATCATTGCCCGTGTTTTTGCCGTCAACTGGTTTTTCGGGCGAAAATAGGATAAAACACGTTTTTTTAAATTCCGTGCTTTGCCGACATAAATAATTCTTCCCCCTTTATCCTTATACAAATATACACCTGCACCGGTGGGGATACTTTTTGGTTTTTCCATTTTCACCTCGTGTTTTTCCATTCTGCCATTTTTTTTTATCTCTGTAAAATTAATGCCGTTAAATTTTTATTGACAATTATTCCTATTTATAATATTTTTTATTTAACTTTTATAAAAAGGGGTATCTACTATGCCACGTTACGTGTATTTTTTACTCGCCTGTGCAGCATTACTTGTGGGATATTTTGTTTACGGTAAAATTGTTACCAAAATTTTCGGTGCAGACAATAACCGTCCGACTCCTGCAGTTTCAATGGCTGACGGCGTTGACTATGTTCCAATGTCACCAACAAAAATTTGGCTTATCCAACTATTGAACATTGCCGGTATCGGACCTATTTTCGGACCTATTCTCGGCGCATTGTATGGTCCTGCAGCTCTGTTTTGGATTGTTATCGGCAGTATTTTTGCAGGAGCTGTTCATGACTATATGTCCGGTATGCTTTCTATCCGTTACAAAGGAACAAACGTTCCAAATATTGTAGGATACAACTTGGGTAACGTATTCAAACGTATCATGCAATTGTTTGCTGTTATTCTTCTTTTGCTCGTTGGTGTTGTATTTATGACTTCACCTGCTATGCTTCTTAAGAACCTCACAAGCATTGATATGAATATTTGGCTTGTTATCATTTTTGCATACTACCTGCTTGCAACTATTTTGCCTATTGATAAAATTATCGGCCGCTTGTACCCTATTTTCGGTGCAGTGCTCCTTATCATGGCTGTTGGTATGACTGTTATGCTTTTTGCAAAAGGATATGATTTCTATCCGGCAGCAGAAATGACAAACCAATTCCCGGGCGATAACCCGCTTCCTATCTTCCCGCTTATCTTTGTCACCATTGCCTGTGGTGCCTTATCAGGTTTCCACGCAACACAATCACCTCTTATGTCCCGCTGTCTTACCAAAGAAAGCTATGGACACCCTGTTTTCTATGGCGCAATGATAGGTGAAGGTTTCATTGGTCTTATCTGGGCAACAGTTGGTATGACTTTCTATCAAAGTCCCGCAGAATTACAGGCTGCTCTTGCTGCCGGCGGTCCTGCAAACGTTGTCAACCAATCCGCACTGAGCCTTATGGGATCCGTGGGTGGTATTTTGGCAGTTCTCGGCGTTATTGTTCTTCCTATTACCTCCGGTGATACTGCGTTCCGTGCAGCTCGTCTTACTATTGCAGAAGTATTCAATTACAGTCAAACTCCTTCCAAAAACCGTCTTTCCATTGCTATCCCGCTTTTCATCGTGGGTGCAGTTCTTACCCAAATCGACTTTAACGTTATCTGGCGTTACTTTGGCTGGTCAAACCAAACCCTCGCATGTATCATGCTTTGGGCTGGCGCCGCTTATCTTTACCGCAAGGGACGTTTACACTGGATTGCAACCATTCCGGCAACGTTCATGACTGCAGTTGTCGTCAGCTACATCTGCATGGACAAGAACTTAGGCTTTGGTATTGACTATACCATTTCTACCTATATTGGTATTGCCGGCGCTGTCATTGCTATTGGTTCTTTCCTTGCTTTTGCAAAGAAGCCAATCAAGGACGCTCCTACTGATGACTAATATTTTCTGTGGCTAATTCCCGCTGGAAAAATAGATAAAAAGGTCGGTGCAAACCGACCTTTTATATTTAAATTCTATTCTGATATGATAATTATAAAACGCTCTGTCATAGAAGGCAGTTGATAAATAAATTTTATCCTTCTCTTATAAAACATACCTTCTTGTTTTTCTTTTAGCCCCCCTGTGTGTCCCCATGTATATCGAAGATGTAAACATGGGGACACACAGGACGTGAACCTGAACAAACTGTAAGTCTTGAACTCTGACGAGTTGACTGACAGGTGTATCAGGAACAAGCAATGCGGGCTTATGGGGGAATCCGGTTCCCCCATAAGCAAAGACTAGCTGAAAATTTTGAATGATATCAAATTATTATAACATCAACTGTATAGTAGAACATTTCCTTATAAAATTATCTTCTCTTGATAAAATGAAAAATACAATTATTAAAGCGTCTCCGCTTAATATTCAGAATATGAATATCAAATTACAGAACCTTTAATAGATTAACAGGTAGCTAGCGAAGAATGAACTTTACAGATAGCGACAGCAGGGATAATGACGTGAGAAGAAGCACAATGCCGTTTATATCGTCATTACGAGTGAACGCGAAGCAATTATCTTTCTTATTTTATACAATCAAGTTATCTTATAGCTAAAAAATTCAGAACACATCCTAGATAGTGTCGTCAATTGACTTTTAATTTTCGCGAAACTCTGTTATTCTCCTAAAAAAGGAGAGAATATATGAAGTATGCACATCGTCGTCATGACATATCTGACAGAGTTTGGGAACTTTTAAAACCGCACCTGCCAGGACGAGAAGGTACACGGGGTGTGACTGCCTGTGACAATCGGTACTTTCTTAATGCTGTTTTTTGGATACTCCACACAGGAGCTCCGTGGAGAGATTTACCTCCTGATTATGGTGACTGGAAAAATACTCACCGTCGGTTTTGCCGTTGGAGAGACGCCGGAGTTTGGGAATACTTGCTTGAAATCTTTATCGCAGAACCAGATTTTGAGTGGCTTATGATAGACGCAAGCCATATCAAGGTACACCCGCATGCGGCAGGCGCACATGGAGGAAATCAGGATATGGACCGCTCAAAAGGAGGCTCACTCAAAGATACATTTGGCCGTGGATGCGCATGGTATGCCGGTCAGAATGTTTATTACAGCAGGTACCATTGCAGATTGTTCTCAAGCTTGCACACTTATTAAAGGAATAAATGCCGAAAACCTGTTGGCGGACAAGGGATATGACAGCAATGAATTTGTGAAACACCTTGAGAAAGAGGGCATCAGTCCTGTCATCCCTCCACGCAAAAATCGTAAGAAACAGCGATATTATGACAAGTATCTCTATCGGTTACGTCATCGCGTTGAAAATGCATTTCTCGAATTAAAACGTTGGCGAGGGATTGCCACTCGATATGC
>CAJTMS010000029.1:0-17537 GCA_910577155.1 uncultured Mailhella sp. | reverse complement strand
CTTTACGCCGAAATTTTACCAGTCGTTTTTTTTTAATTCTATAGTCAGATCTCCAATAACTTTGCGCAATTTATTATTTTCTTGCTCTAATTTCTGCTCTTTTTTTGATTTGCTGTTAGTTTCAAATGGCTGATCAATATTTGCTAAAAAAATGTCACGCCATTTATAATACATGGATTGTGATATGGCATATTCAGTACAAATATCAACAACACTGCGTCCCTTCAGACCCTCTAAGATAATTTTTGCCTTGGTCTTGCTGTCCCATTGCCTGCGTTCGTTCTTCATAATGTATACCTCTTACTTGAAATATACTCTCTTAATTTTCTGACTTTGTTAATAGGGGGCAGTATAGGGCATTAATCCTGTCATCCCTCCGCGCAAAAATCGTAAGAAACAGAGATATTATGACAAGTATCTCTATCGGTTACGTCATCTCGTTGAAAATGCATTTCTCGAATTAAAACGTTGGCGAGGGATTGCCACTCGATATGCGAAAAATACTGCTTCGTTCTTGGCAGCGGTACATATAAGGTGTATCGCCATTTGGGCTAAAATCTATTGACGACACTATCTAGTTTATATGGTTAATAGGGAAAGAAAGAGGGAATTACGTAAAATTTCACAATAATTCTACCCATTGGACAGGTAGCTCTATTCATAAAGAAAAAATTAAACATGTGTTTCCAGATGATTATAAAAAACTTTGATTAATAGTAATAATTCCTATTTACAAACTTATTAGGAAGTATTACTAATAGTCAATGGAGGTGTTTTATGGCACAAGACAAAAATAATTTGACAAGTAATAATGGCGCACCTGTTGCCAACAACAATCACATTTTAACTGCCGGACCACGCGGACCACTGCTTATGCAGGACGTTTGGTTCCAAGAAAAGCTTGCCCATTTTGACCGTGAAGTTATCCCTGAAAGACGTATGCACGCGAAAGGCTCCGGTGCATACGGAACTTTTACTGTTACCCATGACATTACCAAATATACAAGAGCTTCTCTTTTTGCTGAAATTGGCAAGAAAACAGAAGTTTTTGCCCGTTTTTCAACTGTTGCCGGCGAACGCGGTGCAGCTGATGCGGAACGCGATATCCGTGGTTTTGCCGTAAAATTTTATACTGACCAAGGCAACTGGGACATGGTGGGAAATAACACTCCTGTTTTCTTCTTGCGCGACCCGCTTAAATTCCCTGATTTGAACCACGTCGTCAAACGTAATCCACGCACAAACATGCACAGTGCCAAAGATAACTGGGATTTTTGGACATTGCTTCCTGAAGCTTTGCACCAAATTACCGTTGTTATGAGTGACCGCGGTATTCCTGCTTCCTATCGCCATATGCATGGTTTTGGCAGCCATACTTACAGCTTTATCAATGTAAAAAATGAACGTTATTGGGTAAAATTCCACTTTAAAACTCAGCAAGGCATTAAAAACCTGACAGATGCCGAAGCTCAGGAATTAATCGGACGCGACCGCGACAGTCATCAGCGCGATTTGTATGAAAGCATTGAAAAAGGTGATTTCCCCCGCTGGACTATGTATGTTCAAGTTATGCCGGAGGAAGATGCAGAAAAATTGCCCTATCATCCTTTTGACTTGACAAAAGTTTGGTATCATAAGGATTATCCGCTTATTGAAGTGGGTGTGCTCGAGCTTAACCGCAATCCTGAAAACTATTTTGCTGAAGTGGAACAGGCTGCATTCAATCCTGCTAATATTGTTCCCGGAATCGGTTTCTCACCGGATAAAATGCTGCAGGGTCGTTTGTTCTCCTACGGTGACGCCCAGCGCTACCGTCTTGGTGTAAACCATCATCTCATTCCTGTGAATAAGCCCCGCTGCCCTTTCCACAGCTTCCACCGTGACGGCAGCATGCGGGTAGACGGAAACTATGGCAGCCACACCAATTATGAGCCAAACAGCTGCGATGCATGGAAGGAACAGCTTGATTATTCTGAACCACCGCTCAAAATCAACGGTGATGCCGCTCATTGGGATTATGCTTGTGATGACGCCGATTATTTCGAACAGCCCGGTAAACTCTTTAGAGTAATGAATGATGAACAGAAACAGGCTCTTTTTGAAAATACTGCCCGTGCCCTTGGTGATGCACCTCATGAAATTAAATTGCGTCACATCCGCAACTGCGCAAAGGCAGACCCCGCTTATGGAGCCGGTGTTGCCAAAGCATGCGGAATTTCTGAATCAGAAATATAATTTTTCTGACCGGCTGCTTAGTATAAAGGGAGGTATTGCCTCCCTTTTTTTTATGAAAATTTATATTTTTTATGAAAATTTTTTCCGTCAATGAAATACTGCAAAAAGCGGAGCAAACGGCTGTGCGGTGCGGAATATTTGCATGCGGATGTTGTCACAATGATACATTATTACCCTGCTTCGTTATTCGTTTTCCAACGTCAGCTATTATTAAGCAAATCCTATTTGATTTTTGAGGAAAATGAGGAAAAAGAGGACTTCACAAGCACATGAAAAATGCTTATATACAAGGAAATTACTCAGTTGGTTTTAAACATGGATTTTATTGTTTTATATAAAATACTGACTGTGCCAATGGTCATTGTGATAACCTCGCTTTTGGTAAAAAAATTTGGCGCCTTCGTGGGAGGAATTTTTGCGGGGCTTCCTCTTTTTTCCGGACCAATTTCTTTTTTTATTACCCTTGAACAAGGAACAGATTTTGCCCGTATTGCGGCGTATAACAGTTTGATTGGTTTAATTGGCTGTGCTGTAACAGCTCTTTTATATGCTTGGGTTGCCTATTTGGGCTGTAAATGGTGGTTTGCGCTGCCAAGTGCTGTTGCAGGATACTTTGGCGTAGGGTATTTTTTTCATTATCTCCCGCAATTTTCCTTTTTTGTTATTGCCCTTGCCTGCTGTACCTTTGCCATGGGTACGCTTTTACTGCCTCGTCCCAAGCTGGAAAAATATAATACTACCAGACCCCATTGGTTAATCTGGGTACAGCTTTTGTTTGGTTCGCTTATGGTCTACAGCGTGACAGAAGCCGCAGCTGTTCTTGGTCCGCAGTGGAGCGGCAATATGAGCTGTTTTCCGATTATGATTGTTGTGATTGCCCCTTTCACGCATTTTGCCAATGGCGTCTATACAATGATTGCGGTTTTACGCGGATTTGCAGCGGGCTGGCTGGGCACGTCTGTTTTTGCCTGTACGGTTATGCTCACAGTTTTGCACTATCATATTAGTTTTGTGTATATTCTTGCAACAGTGCTTTCCTGCGCAAGCACAGTGCTCTATTCACTTTTGCTTGTGCATTTTCGCAAAAAAAGAAAATAATCCGGTCTGAAAATCATGCCATAACGCTTTATAATATATTGTAATAATACAATAAAAAATATATTTGTTTTTCTGTACAGTCAGATTTTTTTTCATTATAGTGAATGAACTTTCCTTCTGTGAGGTTGATATGGCACAAACAGAACAAAGAGATTCTTTTCATTCAAAACGCGGCTTTATTTTATCGTGTGTGGGCTCTGCTGTGGGCATTGGCGCCATTTGGCTTTTTCCTTACCGTGTGGGGGAATTTGGCGGAGCTGTTTTTCTCATTCCGTTTATGGTTTTTACTGTTCTTCTTGGATTAACAGGCGTTATTGCAGAAATGGCATTTGGGCGTTCCATGAAAACAGGACCTGTTGGGGCATTTAGAAACGGCTTGCTGCAGCGCGGGAAGAAATGGGGAAAATGGCTTGGTTTTATTCCTGTGCTTGGTTCATTTGGGCTTGGCATGGGCTATGCCGTTGTTGTGGGCTGGTTTTTGAAATACACAATTCAGGCATTTATGGGAACTGCCATTTATAATAATGACAGCACTGCTTTTTTTGGGCAGATAGCCGGGGATTTTGGCAGTTTGTCATGGCATCTTATTGTTTCTGCGGCAATTTTATTGGTTTTATTTGGCGGTATTTTGAATGGAATTGAAAAGCTGAATAAAATACTGATGCCGATTTTTTTTGCTATTTTTGTTTTTTTGGTTGTGTGGGTGGCGTTTTTACCGGGTGCTGTCGATGGCTATGCTTTTTTGCTCACGCCCAATTGGGATATGCTTCTGGAACCTAAAATTTGGATTTTTGCCTTGGGACAAGCTTTTTTTGCTTTGTCTTTGGCCGGATCGGGCACCTTGGTTTACGGCAGTTATCTGGGAGAAAATGTTGATGTTTTTTATGTGGCAAAATATGTGGTGATCTTTGATATTCTTGCCGCTGTTCTGTCCGTTCTTATAATTATCCCCGCTGTGTTTTCTTTTGGCATGGAACCTGCGGCAGGTCCTCCGCTTATGTTTATGGTCATGCCGGAAATTTTTAAGCAAATTCCCTTCGGGTCATGGCTGGCCGGTATTTTCTTTTTGGCTATTTTGTTTGCAGGCGTAACGTCCTTAGTCAATCTTTACGAAACTCCTATTGAAGCACTGCAAAAAGAATTTGGCTTGTCCCGCAAAATGGCAGTTTTTGTTGTGGTAGGCTCTGCCTTTGTTTTGGGATTATTTCTTGAAAACGGCGATAAACTTGGTCTGTGGATGGATATTATCAGCGTCTACGTTATTCCTTTCGGAGCACTGATTGCCGGAGTAATTTTCTTTTGGGTCTGCAAACCTGCCTTTATCCGTGAACAGCTGCAGCTGGGACATGGCAAGCCTGTGAGCGAGGCATATATTGCCCTTGGAAAATACCTTTTCTGCGGTTTAACTGCTCTTGTTTACCTTATTGAAATCATAAGAAATATATAAATATGAACATGGCTGAAAAGGATTATTTTGGTATTTTATGACATATATAGAATTGTTCCTTATTGCTGTGGGGCTTTCCATGGACGCTTTTGCCGTTTCCTTGTGCAAGGGCTTGGAAATGAAGCGGTTTCAGCTGAGCAAAGCCTTGCTTTTGGGGGGCTTGTTCGGGCTTTTTCAAGCACTTATGCCGCTCATTGGTTTTTATTTGAGCAAGAATTTTGTGCAGTATATGGAACAGTTTGACCACTGGATTGCGTTTTGGTTGCTGTTTTTTATCGGCGGAAAAATGATAAAGGAAGCACGGCAAAAAAAAGAAGGAGAGGAAGAAAAAACAGGTTTTCGGCTTACGGAACTTCTTGTTCTTGCTGTTGCCACCAGTATTGATGCTTTGGCTGTGGGCATAACCTTTGCCGTGCTTTCCGATATTGATATTTATTTTGCTTCTCTTGCCATTGGCTTTGTCACAATGGTTTTATGCATAGCCGCAGCGTCCGTTGGGCATACATGCGGTACAAAACTCGGCTCCGGTGCCGAATATTTGGGAGGAGCAATCCTCATTCTGCTTGGCTGCAAAATTGTGGCAGAACATCTTGGTTTAATTTGACAGGTCTGCTGAACTTGCCGTAATTTCTTTTTTTTGTTGTATTATGAATAAAATTGAAATTGTTAATCCAGTTTTTTTATTAATTTTTTGATAAAATTTTTGATGTCAGAATTGGGATTCATGGGATACATAATTCCATAGGGAACCGCAAATTGCCAATTTACCGGAATTGTCACAAAGGAAGGGTGTATGTCACTCCAACATTCAAGTGTCAGCAATATGCTGTTTTTATGCTCACATTCATTGAAAACTTCAATATCATAAAAACAGGAAACATTCTGAATTTGAATTTTTGGGTGTTTTTCCAGTTCTTTTCTCACTGCATCCACTGTCGGAGAATCGCCTTTTGCTCCCATCATAATGCATTCGCCGTACAGCTGTTCTGCTGTCAATAATTTTTGTTTTGCCAGCCGATGTTTTTTGGGAACAGCACAGCACATGCGGTATTCTCTCATTTTATGAAAATTGCAGTATTTCAGCCAAGATTTTGAATCGCATGCTCCGATAAGAAAATCAAATTTTTTGCCCAGTAATTTAATCTCTGCCAGTATTCCTGCCCTGTTGTCCTCAAAAGGGATAATCTGCAAGACATAATTAGGAAATTCATCGCTCATTTCCTGCCATAATTCCATAAATACTTTGCAGGGATTAAGCATGGACGTGCCAACGCGGAAGGCAGTTTTTGCCGTGTCTGCAATTTGACGGGCACGGGCAATGGCTTCTTTGGAAAATTCAAAAATATGCAAGGCGTCATTATAAATGGATTGTCCCACTTCGGTTAAATATACGCCCCGTGGGGTACGTCCCAGTAATTTCAAGCCAAGATGTTCTTCCAACGCGTTGATTTGTTTCATAACGGCTGTTGATGAAACAAAGAGTTTTTCTGCTGCTTTGGCAAAACTTCCGCAATCCGCCACGCAGACCAGCATGCGTAATTGGTTGTTATACATAAGTTTTTCCTTGTAGTATAAACTTTTAGTTAATACTCTGATACGTTATTTGAACTTCTGTATCAAGTTGTCTTGGGATATAAAAAGTTGTCGGTAACATTATTAAAATACAAGGAGAAAAGAATGAAGTTGAGATTTTTGCGCAATGCTGCGCTGGGAATTATTTATGCTGTCAGTACCTTGGGAATAGCAGGCACTGTTCAGGCACAGAGTTTTAAAAATATTCAAATACCGGAAACACCGCTTGTTTTGAAAGTTCAAGGCGGTTTCTTTGTTGGCGGCGAAACAGTACCCTTTACCCATGTTGAACTCGGAAAATTTGTAGCTGACGGTCATGTGACGGTTAATCAAATGTATGTGCATTATATGATTCCGGAAACAAGCCATGGACAATATCCCGTTGTCATGGTTCATGGAATGGCACTGACGGGCAATTCATGGGAAACAACACCGGACGGACGTATGGGCTGGGACGAATATTTTGTGCGGCAGGGAATTTCAGCCTTTGTTGTGGATCAGGTCGGACGCGGACGTTCCGGATTCAATGAATCTGTATTTAATAATGTTCGAGAAGGGCTTATTCCGCCGGAAAACCAAACCTTTATTAACCGTTTTTCCGATGAGAATGTTTGGCCGAATTTCCGTTTTGGACCCAAAATCGGTTCCCCTTATGCAGATACACAATATCCGGTGGAAGCAGCCGCAGAAGCGTCCAAGCAAATTGTTCCTGACCTTATCTGGGGACTGCCCAATCCCAACCCCAATTTTAAAGCTTTAGCCGACCTTGCCCGTGACCTTGACGGTGCTGTTTTAATGAGCCATTCCCAGTCCGGTGCTTACCCCATTGAAGCCGCGCTTATTGATGCAGCGGGCATTCGGGCGCTTGTTATGGTAGAACCGGGCGGAATCCCAAGGGATTACACAGATGAACAAATCAAAAAACTTGCTTCTCTTCCTGTTTTGTTTGTTTTTGGCGATCACATCGGAGAAGTCCCGGAAGAAACAGGACACAGCTGGCAGGAAGCCCTGAACAGTGCCGAATTTTTTGTTTCCCGTATCAATAAAGCCGGCGGCAATGCCACCATGCTGCATCTTCCAAAAGCAGGTATTCATGGAAACAGCCATATGATTATGCAGGATAAAAATAATAGCGAAATTGCAGATATGATTATTAAATGGATGAAGGAAAATATTGCAAAAAATAATATTGCTATTCTGTGAAAATCCTCAATAAAAGCCGCCTTCCGGCGGCTTTTTTCTTAGGCAATTTTTTTGTCGTAGAGCCGTGCGGCATTCAGGATAACAAGAATTGAACCGGCATTGTGGACAAGAGCTCCAAGAATAGGGCCAATAATACCGAGAATTCCTAAAATGACGGCAATAAGATTTATCCCCAGAGCAATAGCAATATTAAATTTTATGTTAAAGACAGTGGCATTGGAAAGTTTCTTCAAATAGGAAATTTTGTTGAGATCTTCACCAATAAGAGCAATATCAGCAGCTTCAATGCTGATGTCGCTTCCTGCTTGTCCCATGGCAACACCCACGTCAGCAATTTTCAGGGCAGGGGCGTCGTTCACGCCGTCCCCAATCATGCAGACGGTCTTGCCAGCATCCTGCATTTCCTGTACTTTTTGCACTTTTTCTTCAGGCAAAAGTTCAGCATGGACTGTGTCAATAGCTATTTGTCCGGCAAGAAAATCAGCTGTGATTTTATTGTCGCCTGTGAGCAGGGTAGTTTCCATGCCTAAGCTGCGCAGTTTTTCAAGACTTTCTTTGGCGGAACTGCGAATGGTATCAGCAAGAGCAATAATGCCAATGCACGTATCATTTTCAGCCACAAAAATGAGCGCTTTTCCCTGTTTGCGCAATTGTATTTCCTGCTCTTCCAAGTAGCTGGAAACAATAATATTTTGTTCTTTAATAAAGGGCAGTTTACCGCAGTGAATGGCTGTATTATTTGTTTTGCAGGAAATGCCTTTTCCTGCCTGCATGGTAAAGTTTCCGTCTTGTGCAAGAGGCGCGGTAAGCGTTTTATAATACTGCTCCATAATGGCTTTTGCCAGCGGGTGTTCAGAGCGCTGCTCGGCTGTGGCGCAGGCTTGCAGTACATGGTCATTAGTGCAGTTTGGTTCGGCAATAATATCGGTGACAGTCAGTTTACCAGTGGTCAGCGTGCCTGTTTTATCAAAGGCAATTTCATTGACTTTACCCATAATTTCAAGGGCATGTCCGCTTTTGATGAGCACGCCGTGTTTGCTGGCTTGTCCTATGGCAGCCATAATGGAAGTTGGGGTGGCAAGAGCCATGGCGCAAGGACAAAAGACGACTAAAACTGTTACGGTTCTGATCAAATCGCCTGTAAAAACAAAGGTTAAGCCTGCAATAGTCAGGGCAATCAAAATAAGCCGCACAGCCCATGTATCCACAATTCTTTGAATGGGGCTGTTATTGGCAGAGGCTTCTTCTACAAGGCGTACCATTTTTTGCAGGGAAGAGTCCCTGCTTTCCTTGGTGCAGACAATATCAATGGAACCGTGCATGTTCAGGGTTCCGCAAAAAACTTCGTCATTCAGTGTTTTATCAACAGGCAAAGATTCGCCTGTGAGTATGGCCTGGTTGACGCTGGTATTCCCGGCAATGACTTTTCCGTCTACAGGGATTTGTTCACCTGGCAAGATGCGGATGATGTCGCCTTGCTTGATTTCTTCAGCAGGGATTTCTTCTTCTGTATCATTAATAATGCGCCTTGCCATGGTTGGCACAAGGCTCATGAGGTTTTGTATGCTGGTTTTGGTTTTGGCAAAGGTTCGATCTTCCAGAATTTCTCCTAATGCCATAATCCACGCCACTTCTCCTGCAGCAAAACTTTCGCCGATGAAAATTGCCGCAAGAATGCCAATGGAAATGAGCACAAGAGAGGTAATTTGCCTGTGTACAAGAAGATATTTTAAAGCAAAAAAGAGAATAGGGCTGCCTGATATGGCTATGGTTACCCAAATGGGGTCAAAAGGTATGCTGATATGCAGAAAATGCACGGCAATACCCAAAGCAAGGAAAATTCCGCTGACAATAGTCATTTTTTCAGCATATAAAATATTAAAAAAGGTATTGGCACTTTCAAAAGGTTTCTTAAACATTATTAACTCCAAAAAAATGTTCTAAAATAATTATCTTGGCAATTAACCAAGTCTGGAAAACTGCTCAATAACAGTACTCAATTTTTTGAGGACTTCTTCTTCATGTCCCTGCCGGACTTCGTTTAAAACGCAGTGCTCAATGTGGGACTCCAGAAGCTGCTGTCCTGTCTTGTGCAGGGCAGACTTTGCCGCACTGATTTGGATAAGGATTTTTTCACATTCGCCGTCTTCTTCAATCAGTTTTTTTATGCCTCTGATTTGTCCTTCTATTTTATTTAAACGGGTAATCAGGGATTTTTGATTGGCACATTTCATATCTATTCCTCCAAATGTTCCATTTGAATATACCATATACCCCTATAGGGTATTAAGTCAAGGATAAATTTTTCCAAAGCTTTTTTACAGAATTTTCTTGCAATATATATATATATATTAGCGTTGCCAAACGGGAGAAAAAAATGATCAATATCCGGTTGGCAGCAAAAGATGATTGTTTAAATGTTTTTCATTTATCCAATATGGATTATGTGCGTGATAATTCGTTCAATACAGAAAAAATTATCTGGGAAAATCATGTACAATGGTTTGAAAAGGCAATACATAATGATGGGATAAAATTTTTTATCATTGAAGATGCAGAATTTATCGGGCAGGTACGGCTTAATATCGATAACGATAATGCACTGGTGAGTATTAGTATTTTAAAAGAATTTTGGCATAGGGGCATAGCGTTTCAGTCCCTGCAAAAAATTATGGCAGAAAATAACTATACATATTTGGCGCAGGTTAAAAAGAATAATATTCCCTCCATAAAACTGTTTGAGAGTCTTGGCTTTATTCGGCAGGAAGAAAATCCTCATGCCGATTACTATGACTATAAAAAAGAACAGACTGCAAAAGAGCCTGCTGACAAAAAACAGAAAGGGAAAAATAATTTCGGTTCAGAAAAAAGTTAAAAAAATTTAATTAACGTGTTATAGTGCTTGACAAAAGTATTAAATAAAACTAATAATCTTTGTTCGGTTTATTGTTGTTAACTTTTAATGGAGGAAATTATGCCTACTATCAGCCAATTAGTTCGTTTTGAACGCACAAAGGTTGTAAAGCGTAAAAAGACCCCTGCATTGCAAGAATGCCCGCAGCGCCGTGGAGTATGTACCCGTGTATATACCACCACCCCGAAGAAGCCTAACTCAGCTCTTCGTAAAGTTGCTCGTGTGCGTTTGACCAATGGCATTGAAGTGTCTGCTTACATTCCCGGTGAAGGTCATAACCTGCAGGAACACAGTGTTGTTATGATCCGTGGTGGTCGTGTAAAAGACTTGCCCGGTGTTCGTTATCACATTGTTCGTGGTACTCTTGATACCGCAGGTGTTGCCGATCGTCGTCAACGTCGTTCAAAGTATGGCGCAAAGCGTCCAAAATAATAACTTTTTTTCGTATACAGCTGCTCGGTAACTCGGTGGTTCCGTGTTATCGTTGGAGTAATGTATGGAGGAATCACCATGCCCCGTAAAGGTCCAGTTCCCCGCAGGGAGATTTTACCTGATCCGATTTTTAACAGTAAATTGGTAACTCGTTTTGTTAACCGTCTTATGTATGACGGTAAAAAAGGTCCTGCTGAATCAATTTTCTATAGCGCAATTAATTCATTAGCAGAAAAAACCGGCGAAGAAGCTATTAAAGCTTTTGAAAAAGCCATTGAAAATGTAAAACCGCATGTTGAAGTGAAATCACGCCGTGTTGGCGGTGCCAACTACCAAGTGCCCGTTGAAGTTCGCGCAGAACGTCAAAGCTCACTTGCTATCCGTTGGCTTATTACTTATGCTCGTGCAAGAGGTGAAAAAGGCATGACTAATAAATTGGCTGCCGAACTTCTTGATGCATTTAACGGCCGCGGCGGTGCTGTGAAGAAAAGAGAAGATACGCACCGTATGGCCGAAGCTAACAAAGCATTTGCTCATTTCCGCTGGTAGGTCGTTATGTCACGTACTTTTGCAATTAAAGATATTCGTAATATTGGTATTATGGCACATATTGACGCCGGTAAAACGACTACTACCGAGCGTATCCTTTACTATACCGGTGTATCCCATAAAATTGGTGAAACCCACGACGGCGGTGCTACCATGGACTTCATGGAGCAGGAACAAGAACGTGGTATTACCATTACATCTGCCGCTACCCAATGCCAATGGAAAGGTCATACCATCAATATTATCGATACTCCCGGTCACGTTGACTTTACCATTGAAGTTGAACGTTCCCTTCGTGTACTTGACGGTGCTGTTGCAGTATTTGACGCAGTTGCCGGTGTGGAACCGCAGTCTGAAACCGTATGGCGTCAAGCGAACAACTACGGCGTGCCCCGTATTTGCTTTATCAATAAAATGGACCGTATTGGCGCAAACTTCTTCCGCGCTGTCAATATGATTCATGAACGCCTCCGCGCTAAACCTATTATGCTGCAGCTTCCCATTGGTAAGGAAGACCTTTTTGAAGGTGTTGTTGACCTTATCAAAGGAAAAGCCATTAAATTTGACAAAGAAACTAAGGGTGCCGATTTTTGGGAAGAAGATATCCCTGAAGAAATGATGGCACTTTATAACGAAAAACGTCAGGAAATGCTCGAATCTGTTGCAGAAGAAGATGAGGTTCTTCTCAATAAATACCTTGAAGAAGGCACATTGAGCGAAGAAGAAATCGAAACCTGCGTTCGCAAGGCAACAATTTCTCAAGCTATTGTTCCTGTTCTCTGCGGTACTGCATTCCGTAACATGGGCGTGCAGCCCCTTCTTGACGCTATCGTAAAATATTTACCTTCACCTCTTGATATTCCTCCCATGAAAGGATCCGATCCTGATGATGAAGAAAAAATAACGGAATGTCCTGCTGATGATAAGAAACCTCTTGCAGGTTTAGTATTCAAGCTTGCTGCTGACCCATATATCGGTCACTTATCTTTCTTCCGTATTTATTCCGGTGTTGTTGAACCGGGAATGAGCGTATTAAACGTAAATACCGGCAAGAAAGAACGCGTAGGACGTATTGTTCGTATGCACGCCAATAAACGTGACGAAATCAAATGGGCAGGAGCAGGGGACATTGTTGCGCTTGTAGGTCTTAAAAACGTTGCAACGGGCGATACCCTTTGCGATGAAAGCCTGCCTGTAAAACTTGAATCTCTGAACATTCCCGAACCTGTTATTGAGCTTGCTATTGAGCCCAAAACAAAGGCTGACCGTGATTCCCTTTCTCAGGCACTCAATAAGCTTGCAAAAGAAGACCCGTCTTTCCGCGTAAAAGGCGATGAAGAAACCGGTCAAACCGTTATTGCCGGTATGGGTGAACTTCACCTTGAAATTATTGTTGACCGTTTGCTCCGTGAATTTAACGTGCAGGCTAACGTTGGTAAACCACAGGTTGCTTACCGTGAAACTATCAGCAAACCAAGCAAGACTGATACCAAGTATGCAAAACAATCCGGCGGCCGCGGTCAATACGGTCACGTTGTTCTTGAAGTTGAACCAAATCCGGGCAACGGCTACGAATTTATCAACTCCATTACCGGCGGTGTTATTCCAAAAGAATATATCCCTGCAGTAGATAAAGGTATCCAAGACGCACTCAAGAGCGGTGTGCTTGCAGGCTTCCCTGTTGTTGACGTAAAAGTTAACCTTGTCTTTGGTTCTTACCACGAAGTTGACTCTTCAGAACAGGCTTTCTATATTGCCGGTTCCATGGCTATCAAAGACGCAATGCAAAAAGCTGCTCCTACGCTTCTTGAACCGATTATGGACGTTGAAGTTGTTACCCCTGAAGATTACCTCGGTGATGTAATGGGTGATTTGAACGGTCGTCGCGGTCGTGTGCAGGGTATGGAAGCTCGTGCCGGTGCACAGTCAATCCGCGCGCAGGTTCCTCTTTCAGAAATGTTTGGATATGCCACTGACCTTCGTTCAAAAACACAAGGACGTGCAACATTCACCATGCAATTTGACCATTATGAAAAAGTGCCTGCAAGCATTGCAGAAGCACTTACAAAGAAAGACGCATAAGAATTTCTTATTCTTTCTCAATAAAAAAGGCTGTCCGAAGACAGCCTTTTTTATTGGGTTTGTATCAGGATACATGCGATTTGGATAGGCAGTTGCTGATATTTTTATTTTGTGCAGTTTTGGCTGGAAATTTTTTGTCATTTGCCCTATAACAGCTTTGCCTGGGGGAAAATCGGGCAAGTTTTTATGAGGGCACTATGAAACAAAAGAGTTTTGGTTTTATACAAGCAGGATTTTCTTCTATCTTTTTTGGATGTATTCCTTTTTTTACGCTTCCTTTGTATGAAGCAGGCTATACCAGTGATTTGACGCTTTTTTACCGTTTTTTTGTTGCTTCTGTATTTATGGGAATTTTCCTTGTATTGACAAAAAAAAGTTTTGCCATTTCCTTTAAATCTCTGTGCTGTATTATGCTGCACGGGGCAAATTATTTTTTTATCGCTCTTTTTTTATTTCTTGCTTTGCGCTATGCAGACAGCGGTTTGGTGACGACTATTTTTTATACCAATCCTATTTTTGTCCTTTTACTTTCCGTACTCTTTTTTCATGAAAAACTGGAAGTCTATAAACTGGTGCTTATTTTGATAACCAGTTTTGGGGTCGGGCTTTTATCCGGTTTTTTTTCCGAAGGACTGGTTATCAGCTTTTCCGGTTTAGTGCTGAGTTTATTGGCGGGGATTGGCTATGCCGTATATATTATTCTGCTGATAAAATTACCTGCTCATGATGTTTCCAGAGAGGTTTTTTCTTTTTATCTTTTCCTGTTTGGCGCTTTAACGGCGCTTCTCTATATGCTGCTTTTTGGTAAATTTATTTTTGCTGCAACCATGCCGGAATGGATAAATATTTTAGGGTCGGCTCTTGTGACCGGGGTTATTTCCAATATGCTGCTGATTTCCGCCCTGCCCAAAATCGGGGCTGTTCCCACTGTCATTATCGGTGTTTTGGAACCGCTCACCGCTGTTTTTATCGGAATACTGCATTTTGGCGAAAACATGACCTTTGAAAAAGCGCTGGGAATTATCATTGTTGTGTGTGCAATTATTTTGCTGACTGTTATTCCAAATTTACAGAAAAACAGTATCTAAAAAAAAATTGTAATATTGCTTGACAAGCAGAGGGATTTAATTTTAAATGAATTTGAAATTGATTTTCAATATTGAAAAAATGTTTATGAGGAAGAGCCGATGTTTCCATTATCGTTAGCCCGCACCGGCGAAAAGTTGATAATACGAAAAATAAAGGCTGAACAGGAAATTAAAACCCGCTTTAAAGAACTGGGTTTTTGTGAAGGTGCACAAATAACCATAGTTTCTGCAGAACAGGGAAATTTAATTCTCAAAACCAAAGATAGCTCCTATGCTATTGATAGGGATTTTGCGCAAACCATTTTTGTGAGTTAACTATGTATACATTAAAAGATGCGTCCATTGGCAGTACGGTGAAAGTTGTTAAAGTCCATGGTGAAGGTCCGGTAAGACGGAGAATTATGGATATGGGGATTACAAAAGATTGTTTGATTGAGCTCATACGGACAGCTCCTCTTGGCGATCCCATAGAAGTAACCTTGAGAGGCTATATGCTTTCTCTCCGTAAAGCTGATGCCGCTATGATTGAAGTTGCCCTTATGAAATAATGGAACAGCAGAACAGTTGAATAGCTGAATAAAAGAGGGAAAAAATGAGTATAACCATTGCGTTAGTCGGTAATCCCAACAGCGGGAAAACCACCATGTTTAATGATTTGACGGGCAGTAACCAATATGTGGGGAACTGGCCCGGGGTAACCGTTGAAAAGAAAATGGGATACCTTAAAGATGATAAAGAAATTCAAATTCAAGATTTGCCCGGGATTTATTCTTTGTCACCTTATACTATGGAAGAAGTCGTTTCACGGAATTTTTTGCTGGATGAATCTCCTGATGTTATTTTAAATATTGTTGATGCAAGTAATATTGAGCGAAATCTGTATTTGACAACACAGCTCTTGGAGCTGGGCATTCCTGTGGTTATTGCGCTGAATATGATAGATGTAATCCGCAAAAAAGGGGATACTATCAATATTAAGGAATTGGAAAGGGTTTTTGGCTGTCCGGTTTTTGAAACTTCTGCACTTTTAAAGCAGGGCTCACGCGAGGCTGTGCAGAAAGCAACGGAACTTGCCAGAATGAAGAAAGATCAGCGGCATTTACCGTCCATTTTTGAAGGTACGGTTGAACATTCCATTGCGCATATTGAAGAAATCATTGAAAAAATGGTTACTCCCGATAAAGTGCGCTGGTATGCCATCAAGCTTTTTGAACGGGATAAAAATATACAGGAAAAACTCGGGCTTAGCCCCGATCAGCTGGAACATATTGAAGAACATATTGCCAGCTGTGAAAAAGATTTGGATGATGATTCTGAAAGCATTATCATCAGTCAGCGATATTTATTCATTACCAAGCAAATTGACAGGTTGGTCGTCAAAAAGAACCCTACCGAAAAAACGTTTTCTGAAAAAGTTGATAATTTTATTACCAACCGTTATTTTGCTCTGCCCATTTTCGCCTGCATTATTTTCTTGGTTTATTATATTTCTGTGACAACCTTGGGGACAATAGCCACTGATTATACCAATGATGTTATTATTGGCGAGTATGTGCAGGGAAATTTGACGCAGTGGCTTGAACAAACAAATACCAGTGCATGGCTTGTGGATCTTGTTGTGAACGGTATTGTCGGCGGTGTTGGGGCTGTTCTTGGCTTTGTTCCGCAAATTTTAATGGTTTCCTTTTTACTCGCCATATTGGAAGATATTGGCTATATGGCTCGTATTGCCTTTATTATGGATAAAGTTTTCCGTAAATTTGGGCTTTCCGGCAAGTCTTTTATTCCTATGCTCATTGGCAGCGGCTGTGGTATTCCCGGGGTTATGGCGTCCCGTACTGTGGAATCCGAAAGTGACAGACGAATGACAATTTTAACAACAACCTTTATTCCCTGCAGTGCGAAGCTTCCCATTATCGCCCTTATTGCGGGCGCTTTATTTGGCGGAGAATGGTGGGTTGCTCCTTCTGCCTATTTTATGGGGATTTTTGCCATTGTGACGTCCGGGATAATGCTCAAAAAGACAAAATTCTTTGCTTCAATTCCCAGTCCCTTTGTTATGGAGCTGCCTCCCTATCACATGCCTGTGCTGGGAAATATTCTCCATGTTACGGCGGAGCGCGGTATTTCCTTTATGCGTAAAGCAACAACCATTATTTTGCTTTCTTCTATTGTTCTGTGGTTTTTACAGGGGTATGGCTTTGAAAACGGTTCTTTTTTTGCCGTGAAAAACAATAATGAAAGTTTATTGGCTGATATCGGAAATATTCTTGCCCCTGTTTTTTCTCCTGCAGGTTTTGGTACATGGCAGGCAGCAGTTGCTTCCATTACAGGAATTATAGCAAAGGAAAATGTTGTGGGTACGCTTGGCGTTCTCTATGGCTTTGCAGAAGTGGCTGAGGACGGACAAGAGTTTTGGACTTTGTTTGTCCATGATTTTACAAAAGTTTCTGCCTATGCATTCCTTATTTTCAATTTGCTTTGTGCTCCTTGTTTTGCTGCCATCGGAGCCATAAAGCGTGAAATGAATAACCCTGCATGGACATGGTTTGCCATTACGTTCCAATGTGTATATGCCTATATTGTCGCCCTTATTATTTATCAGGTGGGAACCTTTGCGGCAACAGGGCAGTTTACTTTTGGAACAGTATGCGGGCTGGGAGCAATTTTGCTTCTTATTTATCTCTTGGGACGCAAAAATCCTTATAAGGCATAAGAGGAGAAGAAAAATGAGCGATATTATTGTTATTGCGGTTATTGCGGTTTTTGTCATTTTTGCAATAAAGCAAATCAGGGCAAAAAAGACATGCAATTATTGTGATAAATGTCATAAAGAAAAAAATTGCCGTAAATAGGTTTTAGAGCATTTCCGCATAATATTCGTAATTTTTATTTTCTTTGGGGGAAATGATTATCT
>CAJTMS010000028.1 GCA_910577155.1 uncultured Mailhella sp. | reverse complement strand
TCCTTTTTTAGGAGAATAACAGAGTTTTAAAAAAATTAAAAGCCAATTGACGACACTATCTAGAGGTAAATGGACAGCAAAGAATATATGTTCCCCCAAGAAAAAGAATGTTGTAAATTTTTGTCATTATATGTATAAAATCAAATAGATATGATAATAAAGCAAAAAAAAAGTTCCTCTTGAGAGGAACTTTTTTTTGCAAAAATTAATAACAGATTAACGTTTATTTTCCAAATGCTTTCAAAAACTCTTTCACGGTTTCATCAATATGGGGAGCAGAACAAATTGCAGAAACAACAGCTATACTTTCCACTCCTGTATCTAAAATTGCCCGTGCATTTTGCGTATTAATCCCGCCAATGGTCATCAGCGGAATGGTACATTTTTTTTCGTCCATAAAGGCACGGGCTTTTTTCATGCCTTCAAGCCCCCATGCAGGCGCGGTATCTTTTTTGGTATTGGTAGGAAAAACAGGGCTTACCGCAATATACTGCACTTCTTCTTTGATTGCTTTTTCCAAATCAGCCATGGTGGGAGCAGTCAGCCCGATAATCCGCCGTGTTCCCATGAGCTTGCGGGCGTCCGCAACGGGCATGTCGCTTTGCCCTAAATGCACGCCGGAAGCCCCGGAGGCAAGGGCAATATCCACCCTGTCATTAATAATGACAGGAATATTATGCCGTACCTGCACTTCTTTGACCAAGACTTTTGCCAACGCTAAAAAATCACGGGTATTATTGTTTTTTTCGCGTATTTGCACAGCCTGTACCCCTGCCTGCACTGCCTGCAAAACAACATCTACTATGGGACGCCCCAAACATAAATCCTGATCCGTCACTAAATATAAGCCAAAATCCCGAAAATCAGACCATTCCATACTTAATCCCCATACTTATCCAGTAGTTACACGTTTTGCAGCGTCTGCATAATCAGCATGATAGAGTTCATCAATAAAATATGACAGGAAAGAACCGGGTCCCTGACATTTTTTTCCTGCTTTTTCACCGGCGCTGGCAAATAAAGCCATAGCAGAAACAGCCCCGATAAAGGGTGTTTTGGCAACAGCCATGCACGCACCTGTCATTGCCGTCGCTGAACAGCCAATACCTGTTACAAGCGTCATCAAAGGATTGCCGCCATGCACATATGCAACGTGATTTGCGTCAGTAATCATATCCACTTCACCGCTCACGCTCACAACAGTCCGGAATGTTTTAGCAAGATGTTTTGCCTCATCAGCCGCTTCAAGACTGTTCTTTGTACTGTCAACCCCTTTTGTTTCCCCTATTTCACCGGCAAGCGCCATAATTTCAGACCCATTGCCCCGTACAATACAAGGCTTTATTGTCCGTAAAATAGAAAGAGCTGTCTCCGTTCTCAGCCGTGAAGCACCTGCCCCGACAGGGTCAAGTACAACAGGTTTTTTATATTTATTGGCAAAATCCCCTGCAACATTCATGGACGCTATCATATGTTTATCCAGCGTTCCAATATTCAGTACCAGTGCGTTAATAATTTTAACCAAATCTTCAAGCTCTTCCTGTGCATGCGCCATTATCGGGGAAGCTCCGGCTGCAAGCAGCACATTGGCATTAACCTGCATAACCACCAAATTGGTAATGCAATGCACCAGAGGGCATTTTTGCCGCATTGCCTGCAATGTTTCCAAGACATCTTTTTGCATAGTACGCTGCATGGTTTTCCTCTATTTATGGAGAAGCAAAATATCTTTTAATGCCCGTTTTGGAACCATATTATATCCTCTTTCATCGATATAATAATGTGTTTTTCCGTCTTCTTTAACCGTTGTAATTTCCTGTTTCTGGTTTGGTTTCCCTAAAATCATCAATAAATGAGGAATAAGTTTTGCCCCTGATTCTTCATCGAAAAAAGAAACCCCTTCTTTTTGTAAAATATCAGCAACAAGTTCTTTTTTAAACGCTCCTATGATACAGGCGGCATAGCCTTTTTCTGCTGCTCCCAACTGAACAGTTTGTGCTGCAATACCAATATCCATAGTCCCAAACTGGGTTATTTCCTGTGGGGCAAGAAAAACAATAACGGCAGCAGGAGAATCTTTACCCCGCTGAGGTTTTTGCTCCGGAGGCAATGCCCCGCCTAAGACGAAGGATTCTTCTATCTTTGCGCGGACATTTTTATCCTGAATAACCACATAACGGATAATTTGTGCATTGCGTGCAGAGGAAGTAATACGAGCCATATCGATCAAATCGTCCAAAACCTGCGCGGGCATTTCTTCCTGACAAAAAAAACGGCATGTTCTTGCTTTTTTTACCAATTCGCTTAATTCCATCTCATACTCCTTAAATGGTTATTGCCTTATTCCATAATAAAAATTCAACACATTTCGCTACCGGCAAACCTATTACGGTATCCAAATTTCCCTGCACAGAGCGGGCTAAAAAGCTTCCCTGTCCGCTTATGCCATATGCTCCTGCCTTGTCAAAACTTTCTCCTGTTTTTACGTAGGCTTTCAAAATATCGTCTGCCCACGGCATAAACGTAACCTCTGTTTTATCGCAAAAAAGATAGCAGGCATGCTGTGCAGTATCGACAAAAGAAACGGCAGTCATAACAACATGCGTTTTTCCCTGCAGCTTTTTCAGCATGGTCAGCGCTTCTTCTTCCGTTTTTGGCTTTCCAAGAATCTCTTTTCCAAGGCAAACTATGGTATCTGCCGTCACAATGATACTTTTTTCATAATTTGGCAAGAAAAAGGAAAAAGTTTCCACAGGAAATGACAATGCCTGCAGGAATATACTTTTTTCAGCGGAAGAAAGAAAAGCCTGCTTTTCCTGTAATAATCCCAAGTACCTGAGGGCGTCAAAAGCTTTTAATAAAACTGCCCGTTTGGCATACTCTTCAGGATTTTCATTTCCGGCAGGGCGTTCTTCTTTATCAAATGCTCCTTTAATGCCTTGCCTCGGGATATCTTTATCCTGAGCTTTGTACAATTCATTGTTTTGCACATTCAAAACTTGAAAAGCAATGCCCAGATTTGTGAAAAATTGCTGCCTCCGGGGAGAACCGGAGGCAACAATAATTTGTTTACTTGTTTGAAACATGCTACTGGATTTTTTCTTCAATGATATCGCCTTCGGCAACATCAATAACACGTCCTTGCAGCCAGAAAATCATATCCACTTCATCACCGGCTTTCGGAACATAACCTTTTGGACAAACTCTTTCAGGTACAAACATCAAAATGCGGACATTCTCCTTATCCCCGAAAGTTGACACAAAGCGATAAATTTTTCCGCCCCCTTTTGGTCCGAACTCAAATTCTTCCACTTCTTCAACGGTGACACGGGCTTGGTATTCGGATGCCGTATCTGTCGGAGATAAAATATGTTTTCCATGAATATCAATTTTGAGTGCCGGAACATCTAAACGGGTTTTATCCGGATTTTCTTTCAGCCATTTTGCTGCATGGGCTTCGTAATAGGGACCGTTCGTAATGGTAATTTCATCAAGCAAAGCTCGGCGAAGTCCAAGGCATAAACCTGATAAATAAAAGGTTTGTTCAATACCTTCCGTCAAATCTATTACTTTATCACGGAAAAAAAGAGGATTGTAAAACCAAAGAATTTGATCGGATTCTCCTGCAAGGCAGCCAACTTCCCCTTCCAGTCCGTTTGCCCACGGATGCGTTGTTTCAACACGCATGGTATTAGGGAAACCTTCCATGAAGGGAAAAATAGCTTTGGGTTCAAGCTTGCCTTCCACTTCACCGCCAACAATAATGCCGGCACGCAAAAGTGGTTCTCTGGGCCATGCCATTACAAAATTTTCTTTATTTCCGTTTTTCGCATTCCAAATGGGACGAGTTCCCCCTTCATCAACAACAACTTTCATCACATAGGGCAACTCTTTTAAACTGTTTAAAAGAACACTCCATGGTTTTACCAAAAGTTCTTCGTGTTTCATTTGTTATCCTCACATCTAAACTTACATAAACGCTGAAACCAACCATAACAAATTTTTTTTGCAAGGTCTATACGCAAAAAACACTATACTGTATAAAAATTTATACAATAAAAAGATATAATATCAATAGATTACAAAATTTTCAACAAATTCTTGCATTCACTCATTATTATGGTATACTTTGTTCGGAGTAAAATATATGTCTATGGAAGAAAAAATTTCGTTAAATGAATATGCTCCCCTCACCTTTGAAGAGCTGACTGAAAATTTACGCGATGCCTGTTTTCGGGCAGGCTGGAAAGACTTGATGCCCGTACAGGCTCACAGCCTGCCGTATACGCTGAAAAGCCGTGATGTTATGGTGCAGTCCCGCACGGGCAGCGGTAAAACAGGGGCTTTTCTTCTTCCGTGCTTAAAGTTGCTTGATTTGACAAAAAACTTTTGTCAGGCGCTTATTCTTGTTCCGACAAGGGAACTTGCCCTGCAAGTGGAACATGATGCAAAAACGCTTTTTGGCAGTGAACTTTCCTGCCTCTGCCTTTACGGCGGGACAAAATATTCCAAACAATTCCAAGCATTACAAAAAGGCGTTCATGTTGTTATCGGCACTCCCGGGCGTGTACTTGATCATTTAATCCGCCATTCTTTAGATATTGCAAAACTCAAAATGCTCATTTTTGATGAAGCTGACCGCATGCTTTCTATTGGTTTTTATCAAGATATTCTCGAAATTAAACGTTTTGTCCCCAAAAATAATGTACAAGTTGCTCTTTTTTCTGCAACCTATCCTCCCCATGTGACAAGCATTGTCAAAAGTTTTCTCCATAATCCAAAAATGATTAGCCTCTCTCAGGGACAAGTCCATGTCGCTCAGGCGTCCCATTATTTTTGTGAATGTAAACCCATGGATAAAGACAGATGTCTTATCCGGATATTGGAAAAAGAAAACCCAAGTCAGGCAATTATTTTTTGCAATACAAAAAGCAATGTTCATTATATTGCCGGGGTTTTACAGGGTTTTGGCTACAATGCTCTCGAACTTTCTGCCGATTTGCCGCAGGAAGAGCGGGAACAAATTATAGAGAAATTACGCAATGGTTCCCTGCAATATCTGGCGGCAACGGATCTCGCCTCCCGAGGCATTGATATTCCCCACCTTTCCCATGTGTTTTTATATGAAGTACCGGAAGATAAAGAATCCTATATCCACAGGGCAGGACGCACAGGACGGGCAGGCTCAGCAGGAACTATCATTACCCTTGTTGATATTATGGAAAAACTGGAGCTTGAACGGCTTGCAAAATTTTATAAAATAGATATGTTGCCCTATCCGGATCCAAGTAATGAGGAAATCGCCTCCCTTGTCAGCGAAAGAATGGCAAACCATCTCTCTGCAATGCGCCGCACGGTCACGGGCTTGGAATTAGAAAGGGCAAAACGTTTTATCCCGCTGCTCAAAGAGCTTATCCGCGATTTTGATGAAAGTGAAAATATACAGCTTTTGACCATGCTTTTAGATAAAGAATACCAGCAATCTTTAAACTGCAAAAAAGATGACAGCACTGCTAAACAAGACATTCCGCATAAAAAAAGAAAATTTTATACAAAAAATACCAAAAAACACTATGGACGAGAAAAACAGGGTTAGGATTATGCGTAACGCAAATGATGATTTTCTTATTGAACAAAATAAAGATGTTGCCAATAACTTTATGGCTCTTTTGTCTGATTTTAATTATTCCGATGAAATGGAACTTTTGGAAATCGGTAAATTAAATCTCATTTTAAGAAAGAATTTATCCAAAGAATTTGAAACGTTATATATTGCTCTTTGGTACAGCTGCTTAAAAACCTCATTTCCTGAAAACTATGAAGCTATTTTTCAGGTTTTTCTCGAAAATAATTTGACCCAAAAATACAAAGGGGCAAAACTGCAGGAAATAAAAAACCGTATTCAGCTGTATATTGAATTGTTGGGCAATACCGCAAGCACCGACCTGACCCCTATTACTCATCACCTTCTTTCTTTCTTAAATTTTGATGAGGCAACACAGCCTGCCATCAAGATGAAAATAACCCTGCATTTAAGAAAAGTTTATACCTATATTTTTGAAAGACTGATATAAACGGATATAATAAGGACACGCTATGCCGCAATATGGTGATTTAACTTTCCTCGTTTCTGTAAAAGGCAAAAGAAAATTACTCCGGATTAAAGAAAACGAAGACTGGCAAACGCAACATGGACTTGTCCGCATGGAAGATGTTGTCAGTACACCCTATGGCGGTGAAGTCAAAAGCTCCCTTGGAGTGCCTTTTCGTGTGGAACGCCCCCAGCTTTTTGATTTAATCATGGGTATAAAACGCCAGACGCAAATCATGTATCCCAAAGATATGGGATACATTTGCATGAAATTAGGCGTTGGTAACGGCAGAACTGTTTTAGAAGCAGGATCCGGCTCCGGAGGGCTGACCATCGCCCTTTCATGGTTCAGCGGTGAAAATGGCACTGTCCATACCTTTGAAGCCCGGGAAGAATTTTATAACCTCGCCAAAAAAAACGTGGCTTGGGCTGGTGTTGGCAAAAATGTCCGTTTTCATCACCGCGATATTGCTGAAGGATTCGGAATCAATGACCCGACTATTTTAAACGGTAAAAAGGCAGATGCGCTTTTCTTAGATGTTCGCACCCCGTGGGATTATTTAGATCATGCATTGGAAGCGCTTGTTCCCGGGGCTCCCCTTGCGTTTTTGCTTCCCTGCGTTGATCAGGTTTCCACACTGCTTCTTGCCCTTGAAAAGGGTCCTTTTGAAAATACGGAAGTTCTTGAAATTTTGGTGCGCCCATGGAAAGCTGTTCCGGACAGACTGCGTCCTGCCGACCGCATGTGTGCCCATACCTGTTTTCTTGTTTTTACCAAACATCAGCAAAAAAGTCCCGAGTGGGACAGCTATCTCAAACTTGGTACACGCGAACGCAAACAATATGCTGCCAAAATGAAACGTTTGGGGCTTGATATGCCGGACGATGATGAACAAGATTTTGAACATGCCGAGTTTCAAGATTAACCCTGATACTATAGAATAATTATTATATTTTTTAATCTCAGCCCACTCATTTTTATGAATATCACCCTGCAAAATATTTCAAAAGCCTATGGCGGAAAAGATATTTTAACCGACTTTTCCATAGATGTGGTTGACGGGATGCGCCTTTGCGTCTGCGGACCAAACGGCTGCGGCAAATCCACCCTCATCCGTATTATGGCAAATGCCTCCCCTCCGGATGCAGGGCGCGTGATTACTCCCAAAAACTGCCGGATTGGCTATGTTGAACAAATTATTGAAGAAAATGAGCTTGATTGTGAACTCTTGGCATGGGTGCAGTCGGCCCTTCCCGATTGGGGTAATTTTTGGCAGGAATGGGACAAAGCCCATAGAGAAAATGATGAGCAAACCCTCAATCGCCTGATGGCAAAGCAGCATGAGCTTGAAGCCCAATTTGGCTATAATCCTGAACAAAAAGCCCAAACAGTTCTTTCCGGCTTAGGCTTTGCAAAAAATAAATGGACCCTCAGTTTACGGAAACTTTCCGGGGGCTGGCGGGAACGGGCAAAACTTGCCCGTGTGCTTGTGGCGGGTGCGGATGTGCTTCTTCTTGACGAACCGACAAACCATCTGGATTTGGACGCTGTTGAATGGCTGGAAGAATTTTTACTTTCTTTCAAGGGTTCTCTTATTTTTGTTGCCCACGACCGCGTTTTTATGGACCACATCAGCACCCATGTGCTTTATTTGGGAGCTTCCAAGCCTATTTTACGCAAAGCCACTTTTTCGCAATTTCTTGAAATGCAGGAAGAAATTGAAGAACAGCGGGAACGGGAAGCAAAAAAACTTGCCGAAGATTTAAACCATAAAATGGAATTTATCCGCCGTTTTAAAGCAAAAGCAACCAAAGCAAGGCAAGCAGCCTCACGGCAAAAACAGGCAAAACGCCTTGAAAAAGAAATGGAAAATTATCGTCCTGAACCCAGACGCCGTGAACTTTCCTTCAAATGGCCCGAAGCAAGCAAAAGTGAAAAAACTGTCCTTTCCGTTGCAGATTTATTCTTTGTATTTCCTGACGGCGTCAGTCTTTGGAATAAACTGACCTTTACGCTTTTTCGCGGGCAGCGCGTAGGACTTGTAGGGCATAACGGCTGCGGAAAATCGACCCTTTTAAAAATTTTGGCAGGGAAACTTGCCAAAACCGGCGGACAAATACAAATGGGTTCGCTCACCAAACTTGGCTATTACAGCCAGCAGCAAACAGAAACTTTGGAATTGAAAGGCACTGTTCTGGGAGAAATGAGACGTTTGTCAGACCCGCGCACAACAGAAGAAGAACTTATGAGCGTGCTGGGACTTTTTCTTTTAGGACAGGAATACTTTGACAGGCAGGTTTCCGGACTTTCAGGCGGAGAAAGAAGCAGGCTTGCCCTTGCCGTGCTGTTTCTGGCTCGCTGCAATTTTCTTGTTTTGGACGAACCAACCAACCACCTTGATTTGGAAAGCAGGGAAGCCCTTATTGAAGCGTTGGAAAATTATGACGGTACGCTTTTAATTGTTGCCCACGACAGGCACTTGCTGTCTGCCTGTGTTGATGAAATCTGGGAAGTTACCAAAGAAGGCTTGATTATTTACGAAAATGGCTTTGAAGAATACGAAGAAGCCCGTCAAAAGGAAAAGCAAAAAAGTAAAATCCATGCCGTCGTTGGCTCAGCCTGTTCTGAAAATCAAGCTCCGGAAAGTCTCAAAATAAACCTTTCCCGTGAAGAACAAAAACGGCTCAAACGCGAACAGGCTGAACAGCGAAATCAGCTTTCACGTGCATTAAAACCTTTGCAGGAACAATACGAACAGCTTGAAAAGCAAATGGAGGCAACACTCCAAAAGCAAACGGAACTGGAGGCACTTCTCGCCACGCAGGAGATTTATGCTGATGGACAAAAAGCCGCTCAGATGTTAAAAGATTTTCATGCTGTTCAAACCCAAGCCGAACAAGAACTGGAAGCACTCAGTAACCTTGAGGCACAGATAAATACAATAAAAGAAAAATCCCAAGCTATAGCATAAAAGAGAGTATTTGCCATGATGACCCCTATTCCCTTTGCCTGTCCCTCTTCTGTTATTCCTGCTCCATTAAAGGAAAATATCCTATTTTTAAAAAGAAAAGTCTCAGAAATTGCCTTGCTGTGCTTTGAACCTTCCTTGCCGGTTATCAAAGATTTGCTTCCTTTCCATGGTGCATGGCATATTCATTTACCCTACCTTGTGCCCGAAGATTTTTACAAAAATCCTGCCAACTATACAAAATTTTCTGCCCGCTATGCAGAGGATACCGAATGGAAAAACTGCTGGGATCAGTCTGTTACTATTAATGACATTGAAACCTTTGCCAACACCTGCATACGCATTACAAAACATTGTTATATTTTAAAACCTAAACACTGTATTTTACATTTGCCCGATACGCACAAACAGCATTCCGATTTTTTTTTAAAACACTTTCTCACGGTATGGGAAAAAGAACTTCCTCTTGAACTCCTCTGTCTGGAAAATGTTAATCATGCTTCATTTTTGGATTATGAAGAGACTATTCTTTCTTCCTCCTGTTCCCTGTGTTTTGATATGGCACATGCCCTGAGCTATGGACAAACAGACTGTCTTGAACACAAAGAACTTATGGAAAAAGTGAAAGTCGTCCACTGGTCTGCCCCCTATGAAGAAGATAATCCGGAAAACGGACAGGATAAACACCTCAATCTCACTCACTTGAAAAACCATACGGACTATTGTATTAATGTCTTAAAAAACACACCATTAACCGCAACTCACGTTTTAGAAATGTTCTCATGGGAAGAAATTGAAAAATCCAAACCCTTCTTTTTTCAACTTTTTCAGCAGGCTTTATCCCAAGGAAAGTAAGTATGGCTTATTTTCGTGTGCTGACGACACAACTTGCCAAGATGCAGTCTTTACTCAATAAAAACGAGAGTTGGCTCATTCTTATCAATGCCGATCCTGATGCTATGGCAAGCGCTTTAGCCTTGCAGCGGCTTATCGGCAAAAAAGTCAAAAGTGTCCATATTGCAAGGATTAATGCCATTACCCGCCCTGATAACCTGGCAATGATAAAAAAACTGCATATCCATATGCGGGCGTGGGAACCCGGTATGCAAAATAAATATCAAAAATTTGCCATGGTTGATTCACAACCTCATCACAGCCCTCTTTTCAAAAATATTCCTTTTTCCATTGTTATCGATCATCACCCCCTTCCCCACAAAGATAATGCCCCCCAGCCGATCCCTGAAATTTATGATGTCCGCCCTGACTATGGGGCAACAAGCACCATGTTTGTGGAATACCTATATAATGCGCAAATCCGTCCCGGACGTTATCTCGCCACAGCCCTGCAGTATGGCATACGCACAGATACGTCCACATTTGGCAGACAAACAACAGAAGTTGACCTTCGCGCCTATCACTATATGATACGCCATGCAGATCAAAATCTTTTAACACAGATTCTGCGCAGTGAGTATTTCCTTAGCTGGCTTCCTTATTTTTCTCATGCCTTTGAAAAATTACGTCCCTGCGGGCTTGGGCATTTTACCTATTTAACTGATGTTGGAAGTCCTGATATTCTTGTTGTTATTGCGGACTTTTTCCTGCGCGTCTATGGCTTAAAATATATTATTGTTGCCGGCATATATGAAAGGACTGCCATTTGTATTTTTAGGGGCAGTAGATACAATTTAGGAGAACTTGCCCAAAAATCCTTTAGTGATATCGGCTCAGCAGGAGGACATGAAGCATTAGCCAGAGCAGAAATTTCTTTAAAAATGCTTAGGGAAAAAAATCCCGCACTGCGCATAGATTATCGCCGCAAAGCACAGCAGCCGGAAATCCATAAACAAATTGAAACCATACTGTTTAATCTTTTAAAACAAAACGGTTCTGCAAAACAAATAACCAAAGCACACCATTCGAACAAAACAAGCAATAAATGAGGTATCCATGTTTAGTCAGGAATTTTTGACAAGTCTTTTTCCGCCCGAACGCACCAATGAATTTTTTGAGGCGCTTTTTGGAGATGCCAATGACGGAGCATATGATATAAAAATGAGTTTTCAAGGCAGAGAAGGCAATACCCTTAAATTTTATTTTGAATTACACGCCCGTCCCCATCAATGCTTGCGCTGCAGCCTGACCACAGGCTTACCCGCTGTTTTTGAAAGACACCCCATCATTGCAGCAAAAACCATGGCTGAAAAAATTGCCCAAGAAGCAGGATTTACAAAACACACATGGAAAATCGGACCAACAATCCAATACAGTGAAGCTGTCCACTACGTGCCGCTCTTTGTTAGTGAAGCATAACTTTTGAGAAAGTTGCCGAGCAAAAATGTCCTAAAGCATTTCCGCATAATATTCGTAATTTTTATTTTCTTTGGGGGAAATGATTATCTCTGCTGTCGCTATCCGTAGAGCTCGTCCACTCGCTAACGGCTACCGCTCCCCCAATCCCCCTCAAAACCTGTTATGGACCTTGTCCATAACAGGGAATTAATATTCTTGATGTTAACAGGAATTGTTCTAAAAATTTAAACAGGTAAAAAATTATCATAAAAAGTTTTGCGGCAAGGCACAGGAAGAGGATTTGTTCAGCCGGCGAACGGCGGCAAAGTCTTTTTCGTTTCCGAAGAATGAGCAGTTACGCAAATGGACAACCGAGATAACGATCTCTCCCTGTGACAATTCTCAAAAACTTAAAAGCAATCTAACGTTCAGACCAGACCAGCCGTTTATTTTTTACCTTTAACCTGCCAAGCACCAAGCCGTTCCACGCTAAAAAAACATTTTTTTCTTTAAAGTCACAGGAAAAACTCTGCCCTGATAACAGTCCCTTTATTTTTTCAATGCCTTCTTTTCCTTCAAAATTTATAACGGGCAAATCACCTGCCATGCGTATTCGCGGGGATAACTGCACTTCTTTCGATTTGCTCACTTTCCCCATATACATGCCCTGCCATGGAAAATTTTGCGGTAAATATTTTGCATGACGGGGAACAAAATGGACACTGTCTTTGAATATGGCAATATTTCCGCAGGCAAGATATTTTTCAGAAATTCCCAGCTCCTGCACATATTTTTTCGCCAATGGTTCTCCCCATGTTTTTTCTTCCGGCAAAAAGCTTGAGCCGGTATTTTTTTTCTGCAGACGGGCTACAAAAAAGCCTTGTGTATCGCCGATTTTTGGCGATAAGCGCCAGACGCCGTCCATGCCAAGCAAGGGTGTATCCATGGCAAATTCAGGAAGCTCCGGGAGTTTTGCCAATTCCAGACCTAATTCCTCAATGGCAAAACGCAGCTGTTCTTCATTTTCTTCCACATTGGTTGTACAGGTGGAATAAACCAGTACCCCGTCGGGTTTTAAAAGGCGTTCGGCTTTTTTTAATAATTCTTTTTGCAGTGTTACAAGCGGAACTGTCTTTTCTTCTTTCCACATGTCCATCACTTTTGGATTTTTTTCTATGGTTCCCCACCCGCTGCAGGGAGGATCAAGCTGGATAGAGGCACAAAAGCCATCGGGAAGATTGATATGCTGCCCTTCAAAACAGCAGGATGCCGTTTGGAACAAGCCCATTTGCTGCAAATTTCTCCGTAAGGTTGCAAGACGCTGGGGAGAAACTTCATTGCCAAGCACAAAGCCTGTTTCTCCTACTATTTGTGCAAGCTGCCCCGTTTTGCTTCCCGGGCTTGCACACATATCAAGGACAAAAGAACCTTCAGCGGGCATAAGAGCCACGGGAGGAAGCATGGACGCCCTGTCTTGAATATAAATGAAACCAAAAAAACCTGCCAGGGAGGAACCCAGAGGAAAAGGCTCTTCCACCAAACGGCAGGAAGCAGAAAAGAATTTTTCCTGTTCCCATGAAAAGCCTTGCAGTGACAGCATTTCTTCTATAATTTTTCTTTCTTTCCCCTGACAGACAAAACGAAAAGAACGCCGAAAAGATTGTTTATTTTCCTTCATAAAATTTCCCTGTATGCTATTGCTTGCAACAATTATAAAAACAAGATATAAGTTGAAAATCTTGTTAAGACAAGAAAAAGAAAGTATTAATTATTTGACGGTAATAGGAGAATATATGCGTATTTCTATTTTAGCGGCGGCACTTTTCAGCCTCTTTGTATGGTCACAAAACGCAAATGCTGCAAGTTACGCTATTGCTCCATTTCAAGTAAATGGTTCCAATAGTTTTCAATACTTAAAAAGTTCTGTCCCTTCCATGCTGAATTCACGCCTTTTCAAAGCCTCTGTTAATGAACCTGTATCCAGTCAGGATAATCTTACGAAAATAGCTGCACCTGCTTCTCAAAAAGCAGCTCAGGATTTACGAAAAAAACATAACGCGGACTACCTTGTTTATGGAACAGTCAATGTCATTGGCGATACTGCAAGTCTGGATATCAGCGTTGTCGGCGATAATAATTATTTTTGGCAAAAATCTTCTCAGGATACTGTCAATAACCTCCTTAACAGTGTCAATGCCGTTGCAAACAGCATTAATAAGGAAGTATTCAAAACAGCGGGAGCTGCTGCGCAAACTTCTGCCCGTAAATCCTTTATTAATCCTGAAACAGGTGCACCAAGCACCAGTTATTTAAATCCTGAACTTCGCTATCAGGGAACAGAAGCAACAAAAACCCGTTCCCAAACCCTACCCTTTGCTTCAACAGGCATGCAGGTTGCTGATTTCAACGGCAATGGTTTTAATGAAATTTTACTTGGCAGTGAAAATTCCATTATTATGTTTAGTTATGAAAACAGCCAATTAAAAGAATTAGCCCGTCAAACCCTCTATGCTTCTGCAAATATTTTGCGTATCAGCATACTTCCTTATAAGGGAAGAAATTATATTGTTGTTGCCAGCTGCGATAAAACAAGCAATGACCCGAGAAGCTATATTTATCTTTTTAATGGTAAGCAATTCCAAGAAGTTACCAATACAAGATATTATTTAAACGTGGCAAAAACAAGTGCCCACGGCGACCCGGAACTGATTGGACAAAATGCAGACCCTACACGTTTTGTCAAAGGTGCTGTTTTTAGAGTAAATTTTGACGGAAAAAGCATTTCCAAGAGCAGCAATATCAGTACGCTTCCTTCAAAAGCCGACCTCTTTAACTTTACCTATGTGCCTTCCAGCCAAGACAGCGGAGATGTTGTTGCCATTATTGACGATCAAGATCATCTCAATATTTTCAGCACAAACGGAAAAATTCTTTCTAAATCCGATGACTATTATGCAAGTACGGCAAACAGCGTCACTGTTACCCGTGATATCGGCGGATTTGTTTCTCAGGAAGGCAAGATGGACGAAATGCTCCACTATGTTCCAAGCGCTATTAATATCACCGATATCGATAATGACGGACAATATGAAATGATTATGGCAAAGCCTATCAGTGTTGCCGCTACTATTTTAAATAACTACCGCAACTATGCGCAGAGCGAAGTCCATGCCCTTGTCTGGGACGGTGTCGGCGCCAACCTTTTATGGAAGACCCGCCGAATCAAAGGTACCATTACAGACGTAAAAATTGCAGATCCCAATAATGACGGTGTTCTGGATTTGGTTATCAATGTCAATACATATCCCGGTACAATGGGTATAGACAAAATAAGAACCTTTGTGACCCTCTATCCGCTGGATACAGATAATATCAATGCCGGGGCAATCAATTTTGCTGAATAATTTTAGCGAAAGCCCGCTTTTGCGGGCTTTTTTTTACAGTCTTATAGCTTGGAGAAATACGTATGAATGAAACCATGCAATTACCGGAAGTCACTTTTTCCACCTTTATTCTTTCCCTTGCCTCCTCCACGCTGATGCATCTTGGCGAAGTGCCCAATCCAGATACAGGCAAAACGGAAAAAAATATCGTTCTTGCCAAGCATAGTGTGGATTTGCTCAATATGCTTGCCGATAAATTTAACAACGGACTGACAGACGAAGAAAAAAAATTGCTCCAAGATATTCTCTATGAAGTAAAAATAAAATACGTACAACAAGCATAAGGAAAAAAATATGTATAAAGCAGGGCTTATTGGCGTTACCGGGTATACGGGTATGGAACTTGCAAGGATTTTAGCCTTCCATCCGCAGATTGAACTGACACATGCAACATCCAGACAGGAAGCCGGAAAAAAAATCGAAGATTTATATCCCTTTTTGCGTTCCTGCAAAATTGGTTCTGTGTGCATAGCAGATTATAACGCAATGTCCCTTGCCAAGGAATGTGATATTGTGTTTCTTGCCGTGCCCCACGGTACTGCCATGAAAAGCGCTGCTGAACTGACAGCCTGTGCAAAAGAACTGAAAAAACAAATTAAACTTGTTGATTTATCAGCGGATTTTCGGATAAAAAACCCGGAAACCTTTGAAACATGGTATCAAATTAAACACGAACAGACAGATCTTTTAAAGCAGGCTGTTTATGGACTTTTTGATATTTATGAAAAAGAAATCAAAAACGCTCGGCTTATTGCCAATCCCGGCTGCTATCCCACTGCAAGCATTTTAGGCTTATACCCGGCTGTAACACATGATATCGTGGCAAATGATATTATCATTGACGCAAAATCCGGTACCACGGGAGCAGGCAGAAAAGCACAGGTTTCAAGTCTTTTTTGTGAAGTCCATGACAATTTCCGTCCTTATTCCATTGGAGGAAAACACCGCCATACACCGGAAATTGAGCAGGAATTGTCCATAGCTGCCCAAAAAGAAATTTTCGTATCTTTTAATCCTCACCTTCTGCCCGTTGAACGCGGCATTTTAGCCACTATCTATGCTCCTCTTGCAAAAAATATTTCCTTGGAAGACATACACGCTCTTTACCTTGAAACCTATGCACGGGCACCCTTTGTGCGAGTTCTTCCGCTCGGGCAGTTACCGGAAACCCGCAATGTACGCGGCTCCCTATTCTGTGATATTGCCCTTGCCCTTGATAAAAGAACCCATAAGCTTATTGTCACTTCTGCCATCGACAATCTTGCACGCGGAGCTTCCATGCAGGCTGTTGCCAATGCAAATCTTTGCCTTGGGCTTCCCCTTGATACGGGCATACTCCATGCTCCGCTTTGTCCATAAAAATTTTTCCTGTAAAACCACAATCCGGCCCACATTGTGGGCTTTTTTGTTTATATCCGTTCTTTTGCCATATTAACATTTTTGTCAGAACTATCTTACTAATTTTTCTTGATTTTACAGAATAATTACTATAAAGATATTTCAATAATCATTTTTAACAACAATAATGTTTAAAAAAGGATTTTCCTATGGATTCAACTGCTGCAAAACCTTTTGCGTGGAATTTCCAACTTCCACAAATCAACCCGGAAACCATTAAACTTTGCCATACCCCGCGTAAAGCACGTATTCATGATGTCAACGCCATGTCCGCTCTCATCAATGAATTTGCATCTGCTAAGATTATGCTTGCCCGCGGACCTTTATACCTCTACCAAAGCATTCAGGATTATATGCTTATTACAGGTGACATGGACGGAGAAGAAGTTGTTGTTGCCTGTGGCGGTTTGCATGTTTTATGGGAAGATCTGGCAGAAATACGATCCGTAGCAGTTCATCCTGCCCTGCAAAACCGCGGGCTTGGCAGACAACTTATCGATGCCATACGCAAAAACGCAGTCAGCCTTGGGGTCAAAGATTTATTTGTTTTTACCCTTGCTCCTAAATTCTTTAGCGCTGTGGGCTTTACGGAAATGCCGCGGGAACAAATCCCTCCCGTTGTTTGGGCTGAATGTTCAAAATGCCCCAAATTTTATAAATGCGATGAAATTGGAATGATTCAGCATTTATAAGATTTGCGTCCAGAATGTATAGAGGACAAACCATGAAACCATTAACCGTTATCAAATATGGCGGGCATGCCATGAGTGTTCCTGCCCTTAATAAGGCTTTTGCACAAAATATCCGTGAAGCACAACAAAAATGGAATATTGTCATTGGGCATGGCGGCGGACCGCAAATTAACGCTCTTCTCGGTCAATTAAATATCGAAAGTTCCTTTAAAAACGGCTTGCGCAAAACAAATGCCGATGCCATGAAAGCTGTTGAAATGGCGCTTTGCGGAGATGTAAACACATGGCTTGTGAGCTTGCTTTGTCAGGAAAATTGCAATGCAGTAGGCTTGACAGGCAAGGACGCCCGCACCCTTCTTGCCAAAAAAAATCATGACCCGGAACTTGGTTTTGTAGGGGAAGTTTGTAAAGTCAATCCTCACCTTTGCCATATTTTAATTGAAAATGGCTATATCCCTGTTTTCGCCCCTCTCGGTTATGAAGAGCAAACAGGCAGCAGCCTGAATATCAACGCCGATACGGCAACAGGGGCGTTGGCCGGAGCTTTGCAGGCCGATATTTTTATTTTGGTAACCGATGTTGCGGGAGTTTTAGATAAAGAAAAAAATCTCTTGCCACATTTGAATTTTGTCCAAATCCAAGCCTTAAAACAAGATGAAACCATTTATGGAGGCATGATACCCAAAGTGGAAAGCTGCCGGCATGCTATTAACATGGGCTGCAAAGCGGCTCTTATTATGGACGGCAGCAATGCCGCAAAATTGTCCATGCTCTTGGACGAAGCCCGCTATGCCCTTGCACAAAATGATTTTTCAACCCTAAACTACGGTACGCTTATTACAAAATAAGGAGAAAATATGGCTGTTTCCTTGATTGGCAAAGATTTTTTAAAAATTGCAGATTTCAGCAAAGAGGAAATTCTTTATTTGCTTGATGTGGCAGCCTTTTTAAAAAAAGCAAATAAAGAAGGCACTGAAAAAAAATACATGCAAGGCAAAAAAATTGCCCTTATTTTTGAAAAAGATTCCACCAGAACACGCTGTTCCTTTGAATGTGCCGTCTTTGAACAAGGCGGACATGCGGTTTACCTTGGCTCAAGCGGTTCCCAAATCGGCAAAAAAGAATCCATGGCAGATACTGCCCGTGTGCTTTCCCGGATGTTTGACGGCATTGAATACCGCGGCTATGGACAAGAAATTGTGGAAAACCTTGCAAAATATGCTGATGTTCCTGTTTGGAACGGGCTCACCAATGAATCCCACCCCACGCAAATTTTAGCGGACTTCCTTACTATGCGGGAACACTCCCCAAAAGAGTTAAATGACGTGTGCTTTGCATATATTGGCGACTCTCGTTACAATATGGCAAATTCCCTCATGACGGCAGCTTCCGTTATCGGTATGGATTGCAGGATTATCGCCCCAAAATCCTTACAGCCTGAACAAAAATATCAGGATATGGCACAGGAATTCGCAAAAAAATCCCATGCTCAAATCACGGTTACGGACAATATTGAACAAGGCGTGAAAAATTGCGACTTCTTATACACTGATGTGTGGGTTTCCATGGGCGAACCAAAAGATGTTTGGGCAGAACGCATTGCCCTTTTAAAACCCTATCAAATCAACAGCCGTGTTATGGCAATGACTCAAAACCCAAACTGTAAATTCCTGCACTGCCTGCCCGCTTTTCATGACAGAAATACAACCATTGGTGAAGAAATTTATCAGGAATTTGGTCTGGACGGCATTGAAGTAAGCAATGATGTGTTTGAATCTGACGCTTCCATTGTTTTTGACGAAGCAGAAAACCGCCTGCATACCATTAAAGCTGTTATGGTTGCCAGCTTTGCTGATATATTAGCATAAGAATAACACAAAATTAAATCCCTCATTTAAAAACTGAAATTCACAAAAGACTTGCTCCTTGTAATCGCAAGTCTTTTTTTATGATAAAACAATAATCTCCCTTCAAAACCGTCCTCCCCGATTTTGGCTTGACTTACTTATATATATATATTGGGCGGGGAGGTATTATGGTTTTCAGTTCGTTTGCCTATTTCTTATGTTTCTTGCCTGTTACGATTTTTCTCTATTATTTTTGCCTCTATAAAAAATATACAAAATTTTTATTATTTATCATTATTATCAGTTCTCTGTTTTTTTATGGATATTGGGAACCTAAAAATCTTTATATTATCATAAGCTCTGTTCTTGCCAATTATTTTTTCAGCAGACTTTTACTTTCACAAAATACCTATCGAAAAATAATTTTTCTTCTTTCCGTTTTATTTAATATTCTGCTTATCTTTTTCTATAAATATTTAGATTTTTCCATTTCTATTGTTAATTATTGTTTCAATCAAGATTTACCTTTTTACCATATTGTTCTGCCCATTGGCATCAGTTTTTTCACCTTTCAGCAAATTGCATACTTATCAGATTGTTATACAAAAAAACACATTGCTTCTGACGAAGGCTTTTTAAACTATTGCTGCTTTATTTGCTTCTTTCCGCAGCTTATTGCAGGTCCCATTGTTCACCATAAAGACCTTATTCCTCAATTTTATTCCATACAAAACCAAATCATACGCTGGAAAAATATCCATTATGCTCTTTTATTTTTTGTCATCGGGCTTTCCAAAAAACTGCTTATTGCCGACAATCTTTCTCCCCTTGTTGCCTATTGCTTTGATACAGCCGAAACACTGTCTTTTTTGGAGGCTCTTTTCGGAAGTCTTTGCTATACCTTCCAGTTATATTTTGATTTTTCAGGCTATTCTGACATGGCTGTCGGAAGCGCCTTATTTTTCAATATTAAACTTCCCCACAACTTTTACTCGCCCTATAAGGCGTTATCTATCCGGGATTTTTGGCGGCGCTGGCATATTACTCTTTCTGTCTGGCTGAGAGATTATATTTACATACCGCTTGGCGGAAACAGAAAAGGAAAAATGCGAACCTATCTTAATTTATTTATCACGTTCCTTATTGGCGGGGTTTGGCACGGAGCAGCCATAACGTTTGTGATTTGGGGTATTTTACATGGGCTGGCACTCATTATTCACAGGATTTGGGACACAAGAAAAACAAAACCTCTCCCTCGTTTTGCTGCGTGGCTGCTGACGTTTTCCTTTATCAATTTTGCATGGATTGTGTTTAGAGTAAAAGAGTTAAGTGATTTAGGAAAATTCTTCAACGCTTTTACGTTTCAGCACAGTTTCGATTTCAGCAAAACATTTAGGACAACAATTATCAGCCCCGATTCACTATTCCCGGAAAAAGCCCTGTTCATTGTTGCTGTTCTTTTTCTAATTGTCTTTGCCAAAAACAGCCAAGAACTGCAAAGCAAATTCAAAAAAACATGGTTCACTGTTTATTGTGCCATTCTTGCTGTCCTCTGTATTTTTAAACTTCTCCAACCGGAAAACACACAAGAATTTATTTATTTTCAATTTTAATAGGTATTGTTATGTATAAACAAAAAATTATCCTTTTTTTTTCTCTTATTCTTTTTTCATTTATTTGTCCACTGATTTTATCATATTTACTCTGCATAAAATATCCTCGTTATATTCCTGCCGAATACTGGATAAAAGAAGCTATTACCATTAAAGAGCAGTATATCAAAACAATTACCAATCCTAAAATAATAATTATCAGCGGTTCAAACTCTCTTTTTGGAGTATGTACCCCTTTGATTAAAGAAAAAACCAATAAAGAAATCGTTAATTTTGGACTACATGCCGCTTTGCCTATTGAAGTCTTTTTTGCTTTAATAAAAAGAAATGCAAAACCCAATGATATAATACTCATGCCATTAGAGTATACTTATTACAAGAAAAAAAATAACATAACTAGTTGGCAAGCTAACAATTTAACCTCATGGGGCACTGAATTTATCAAGGAATTTTCAAGTACACAATTTTTAGAAATACTTATAAAAAGTGTTCCTTCTCTCCCCAACCGCATAAAAAATTTTAATGTTGATTTACCAATCCATACTTATGAGGAACATATGCAAGATAAAAACTCGTCAGCAATTCTTTCATTATCTTCTTACCGAAATGCTATCAACAACTTTGGTGAAATTCTTACAGATAATAAAAGTAAATTAAAAAATGATGTTACTTATGCCTATGTTAATCCAGCAGGTTTAAATGATTTTCGTTTTGAACAACTCAAAGATTTTTCAGACTATTTAGCAAAACAAAATATACGACTTATCTTAACCTATCCCGTATCTATGCAAATTTCAGATTTTAATTTATTCAAAAAAGAACATCTCACAAAAATTGAAGCAGTTAACAAAAAATGCGAAGGATATGGTCTTGACCTTATTGGTATTCCTGAACTTTCAAACTTTGAACTACCATACTCCTTTGACACGGAATACCACCTCAATGCGGAAGGAGCCATCTTGCGAAGCCTCTATCTTGCAGACACAATAAACTGTTATCTTGCGGGTATTCCCCAAGAAATTGCGGACTTGGAAGAATATAAAAATGAGAAAAAAGCTGAAGCAAAGAAAATTTTAGAGGAATACAGAAAATTAGGATATTTTTCCGAATGATAAAACTATAATGAAAAATTACCGCTTTTCCATAAAAAACTCGGCTTATAGCCGAGTTTTTCATAACAATTTATTCAACAAAATAATATTTGCTGCCAATTCTTATTAATCAGGGACTTTGCTAACATTTTCAATAACAAAGCGGATAGCATCTTCTGTATTTTTTACTTCGCCGATAATTTGTGCATTTAAAAGTGCTTCACGCAGGCGACCAACTTTTGGTCCCGGGGCAAGATGGGTATATTCCATAATTTCATTGCCGTTCAAAAGCGGCTCACGCATGGAAAGCGGAGTTGTGCCTCTTTCCATAAATTTGAGGTTATGGTTGAAGTTCGTGTAGTTTCCATTTGGAATAGCCTTAATTTGGGCTCTTGCAAGCTCAATAAGCCGTTCCCGATGAGGCAGTTCAAGGAACTTTTGCATACCTCTGTCAGTCATCATGGATTGGAAACAAATTTGATTGCTGATAATTGCACAAATGGTATCAATTTCATCTGATTCAAAATGCATACGGTGCAAAATTTTACGCGTTACTTTCGCCCCAATTCTATGGAATTGAATAAAATACCAGCGACCTGCAACACGTTCAGCAGCATAGGCTTTGCCAATGGCATGGAACAGCACTGCAACAGCACCAACCCAGTCATAGTGCAATATTTCTTCTGGATAATATTTTAAACAGCGGATAGTGAAATCAAAAACACTTTCTTCCACATCAACATTTTTGTTGGTATGTTGTTTTACAGCCGTCAAAGCCCCAAGTTCGGGGATAATACCATGCAAAATAGAGCTTTCTTTCATTAATTCAAAGAAACGCCACATAGTTTCGGCTGATACCAAACGCCATTCTTTCATAAAGGCATGTCCGGAAAGATAACTTGCGATTTTGCTTGCATTTCTGACAATAGCGACCCACGTATTGGGGTCAATGGGTAAATCATAGTTTGCAGATAAACGCATTGCACGGATAGCAAGGACATAATTTTTACTTAAAGTCTGGTGGGGAATACCCTGTAATTTAATACAGCCACAAGAAAAATCGGCAAAAACCTGTTCGGATTTAATAAACTTTTCTGTTCCGATAATAGCTTCATACAGTTTCGGATCACGTTCCTTGACTTGGTTGACCATGCGATTTGTATAGTAAATACGCAGAGCTTCAGGGTCAGCCTCAGCAGCGCCATTGGCAGGATAAAAGCGGAACGTACAACCTGTTTCACTTTGATAGGTTGCAAGTTCACCCGGTTCATCAGAATCCTCAAGATTTGGGAAAAGTTTTTGCAATGTTTCCAAATCGACATCACAGGCAATGGAAAATTCACGAATATTTAAAAGTTCATTAATTTCATTTTGTAATGGTGTATTGATTAAATACGCATCATACCCATTTCTTAAAATTGTTTTGCACATTGCTTTTAATTCATTGGTAGGCATAAAACGACCCCTATTTTAAGAATATGTAATTTTATAACATGCCTTTTTGTGTATCACAAGTAAAAAACGTAAATTAATTTAACTTTCAACTGGATTTTTTTTATTATTTGTATATACTTGCACTATAAAAATTTTTATGGGAAAATTTATGGAGTGCGTATGATTACAGCTGATATTCACACCCATACCGATTATTTTCACGGTAAAAATACAGTACAGGAAATGTATCAGGCAGCCACGCAAAAGAAATTGCACTACTACGGTTTTTCAGAGCATACCCCCCTTCCGGAAGGATTTTCCTGCAAACTTTACCGTGACGGAGATATGAACGTTTTTTTCAAAAACTATGTCCGTGACATTTTGGAGCTTAAGCAAAAGACAGAGCAATATAACCAAGAACACAGCGAAAAGCGCCCGAAAGTTTTGCTGGGCATGGAGCTTGACTTTACCCCCGAAAATTATGCCTATATGGATACGCTCATTGCCGGCTGTCCTTTTGATTATGTTATTGGAACAATTCATTTTATCGGAGAGCAAAGCATAGGACGCTGGAACCCGGATGAAGCAAGTCAAAAAGAAAAATATGCTTTTTTTGAATCCTATTATGAATGTACCATGCAATTGGCAAAATACGGCAAAACAGATATTATTGCCCACCCGGATTTTGTAAAAATTCACTGTATACAAGATTTTCATGCATGGCTGGAAACAAAAAACGCCTTGGATTGTTTGCATGAAACCTGCAAAGTTCTCAAAGAAACCAATATGGTTCTGGAAGTTTCAACAGGCGGGCTCATCAAAGCCTGCAAGGAAATCCACCCTGCCCCAAAAATTATGGAGCTTTTTGCGAGCTATCAAATTCCCATTAGCTTTGCCTCCGATACCCATGAAATTGGCACTGTTGCCTATGAATTTGACGCCTTAGCCCGTTTTGCCGAAAAATACGGTTATACAGAACATGTTATTTTTATCAACCGTCAGCCTGTACATTTAGCGTTTTAATGATTTTTCAATTTATTATTCCCCTTTCTGTTGTCGTTTGCCTGCTTTTTGCATGGAGTGCATACACGCTCCCTGTAGGCATTTTTGGAAAAATCCTTTTTTTTATTCTGTCAGTCTTTGGATTAGCCTATATCCTGCCCCTTGGACCACGCTATGATCCGGCCCTCTTTCTCCCCTATCCGCTTATTATTTGTTTTGCACTGCTGAGCGCTTTTGCCTTTTTTTCTGTTTGGGCAAAGCTAATGCATTTTAGCATTGTTGTCCTTTTTGTGCTTCTTTCACTCTGTTTCACAAAAACAAAACAAATCCGCAATACCCTTTTTTGCTCAAAAAAAATCAATTGCAGCATCATTTTTCTTTGTCTTCTTGCTTCGCCCTGCAGTGTCTATGAAACCATAAAAGTGCCGCCCGTCAAGCATGTGACACTTGTTTATGAAAATCTGCCGCCGGAATTGGAAAATTATACTATTGCTCACATCACGGATACGCACACGGGGCTTATTTTTACCAAAGCATGGCTGGAGGCTGTTGTCCAAAAAATTATGGAACAAAACCCCAAGCTCATTGTCCACACGGGTGATATTGGCGATGCAAGACCACAAGAAATTGGTGAGAGCCTTGTTCCGCTGCAAAAACTTTCTGCTCCGGACGGTGTTTATTATGTTTTTGGCAACCATGAAAATTATCACACACTTTCATACTGGCAGGAATATTTCAAAGAAAAGCAATTAACGGTGCTGGAAGACCAAACGCTGTATCTTCACGACTATCTGGCAATTTCCGGAGCAAAAGCGCAATCCCGCCACATGCCTGTATCTTCTCAAGCCTATGTATCTGCCGTCCCGAAAACTGCCTTCCATATTTATTTAAACCATTATCCCGCAGCTTTCAAAGATATTGCGCCCTTCATCGATTTACAGCTTTCGGGACATACCCATGGCGGAACAGCTTTTTTCCTTATTCCTCTTGTCAAATATTTCAATGCCGGCTATGTTTCAGGAGTTTATGGGCAAGACGCCGCAAAACTCTATGTCAGCAATGGCACAGGAATTTGGACATACAGTGCGTTCCGCTTTTTTGTTCCCGGTGAAATCACTATTCTTCACCTGACACGCAAAAAATAGGCTCGGAAATAAAAAAGGAAGATTTTTTCTTCCTTTCCTTTTTTAAAAATTTTTAACCTGTTTTTTATAATTTTTTCAAAATAATGCATGCATAAGCGATACTCTTTTACTGAGGAAAAGACCGTTTCCCTGTCCAACTTTCTATAGATAATTCAAGCAATACAATACCTTGCACATGTTCCGATCCAAAATAGGCATTATATAGTTCTGTATCCACTTCGCTGATGTGCTTTTCATTGGTGTCATAAAACGCATTATGTTTTGTAACACATTGTAATCCATATACTTTTTCATGTTCATCTTCAACAATCCGCATAGTTCCCGTTCCACAGACAGACTCATATTCCATGGAGTAATCACAGACATTTTTGCCTCTGAAAATGCAGACATCTTTCTCAATTTCAAAGGCTACATGAGGATTTTTTTTAATTAAATCAAGTTTTTTTCCTGCTTTTGCCACGTGAAAATAGAAAAATTTTTTCTCTTCCTGATGATCAAAACCATAGCAAAGCGGTATAATATAAGGATATTTTTCATCGTGAAATGCAACATGACAAATGCGGGCATTTTTAACAATATTGATAATCTCATCTTGGGAAGTTATTTCTTTATCTTTTCTTCTCACGGCAGTTCTCCTTAACGTTATAATTCAGTATACAAAAAAAGCACTGGAAAAACCAGTGCTTTTTTAACCGAACTGTTTTAATCCACAAAATTAATGTTTGCGTCTGTCGTTTAACATTTTTACCGCACAGAATTTACCGCACATCGCACATACTTCTTCGTCCTTATGAGGAGCACGGCGAGTGATAACAGCCTGAGGGTCAAGAGCAGCTTTTGTCATGCCGTCCCAATCGAGAGCTTTTCTTGCTTTGTTCATGGCATTTTCCCGTTCAATCGCATGCTTTCTGCCAAGTGCCAGTTCACCTGCCTGCGCGGCAATCTTAGAAGCAATGATACCTGCAGTAACATCATCGACAACAGGCAAAGCCAAGTGCTCGGCAGGCGTCAGATAGCATAAAAAGTCAACGCCGGCCTGAACACCAAGTGCACCGCCAATTGCCCCTGCAATATGGTCATGCCCGGCAGCGCTGTCCATGGTAAGAGGTCCAAGAACATAAATAGGTGCATTATAGGTCAATTGTTTGATGATTTGGATATTGGCGGCAATTTGGTGCATACGAACGTGCCCCGGACCTTCAATCATGGTTTGTACGCCTGCTTCACGGCTGCGGCGGACAAGCTGCCCAAGCGTAATGGCTTCTTCAATCTGGGCGGCATCCCCGGCGTCATCACCGCCGCCCGGACGGAGTGCGTCACCAAGGGAAATTGTTACGTTATGCTTTAAACAAATATCCAATAATCTGTCATAATGAACCATCAAAGGATTTTCTTTGTCATTGTCAAGCATCCAGCGGGCCAGCATGGATCCGCCGCGGGAAACAATACCCATAACACGACCATACTTAGGGTCATTATCATCACCAAACTGCGCTCCCTTACGGGTAATGCCGCAGTGCAGGGTCATGTAATCAACGCCTTGCTCTGCCTGCTTTTCCACTTCTTTGAAAAGCATTTCCGGATCCATAGAGGAAATCAGCTTATCGTTATCCAAAAGCTGCTGTCCGACAGCATACATGGGAACAGTTCCAATGGGCTTGTTCCAAGAAGAAATCATCATTTTACGGATAGAATCCAAATCTCCGGAAATGGATAAATCCATAATTGTATCCGCACCGGCTTCAATGCAGGCTTTAATTTTATTTTTTTCAGAGTCAAGACAATGGGTCAACGGAGAAGTTCCAATATTGGCATTCACCTTTACCCGAGCAGGCTGTCCAATCATAATCGGTTCAAGATTCGGGTGATTGGGGTTTCCAAGCATAACCATGGTACCGGCATTAATGCCTGCTTCGAGTTCTTCAACAGACAGCCCTTCATAGGCAGAAAGAGCTTTTGCATGCTTGTCAAAAAGAGCTTTCAACACTTTGTTTTTAGATAACATATTTACATCCTTTTTGACGCTAAAAAAAAGCGTCATGAATTTATGACGCGAGGTATGGGCTTTCCTACGGCAGAATAACCTGCGTCAGGTTCAAAGGGTCAGGAACAAATCCTATCTCAGCCGAAACGGCACCCCTAGCAACAGATTTCTTGTACTTCTTTTTCTTTGCACATGCAATATTTTTTTCTCTAGTATACCTATCACAGGCAAAAAGCATAGAAAATATTTATTCTTATTTTAATAGAATTATAAATAAATTTAT
>CAJTMS010000027.1 GCA_910577155.1 uncultured Mailhella sp. | reverse complement strand
TCCCCCAAAGAAAATAAAAATTACGAATATTATGCGGAAACGCTCTAGTTTTTTTAAACCGGATATTTTTGAAAAGAGGGTGGACATCAAGTCCATGCATTAAAAAACAGGAAGAAAGAGAAATACTTTTGCCTTTCTTTTTTATACGAACTTTACGGAATAATTAATGTTTTTTTATGCCGGATAACTGAAAAATCATGTTTCAATTGCCTGTAGGCATAGGGGCAAAGCCACTCAGGCTGCAAATTATTTTTCCATAAAATATACATGAGGGAAATCTGGTCACGCACAGAATAGTTTTCAAGCATAAACCACCATTCGTCCATAATTTTTATACATAAAGGATTTTTATGCTGTCTGAATAAAATTCCTGTTTCGCTCAGTCCGAAGTGGCTTGGAAAATGGTTTTGCAAAAGGAAATTTTTGATCTTTTCCAGTTTTGCTTTATTTTCTTTTTTTCCTGCAAGACAGGCTAATATTTCTTTATAAATGCAGTCGCGGACAGGGTGGATAAACTGTCCGAAAATAGTGTCTTGTTTTTGGCTTGCAAGCTCAAAAAGATAGGGACTAAGGACATTGATATTGCCGTCAATATAAAGGCACTTTTCATAGTTTGGCAAAAGAATATGGGGATGTATTTTATGCCAGCGTCCTGTAAGCTGAGAATTATCCGTTGTGTAGGCAAGAGGTTTTATTTGCCACTGCCCAAAATATTTTTGCTCAAGGAGTGTATCCTGATCAGTAAAGCAAATATAATCCCAGTCCGGTGCATAATAATTTTGTTCTATTAATCCATCGTAATTCCCTGTAATGCAGGTATAGAGAACATTTTTATTTGCGCCTTGTTTTTGCGGCATAAGGCGGTTGTTTTGATTTTGTTTGGATTGGTATTCTTTGATAAGGACTGTTTTTTTGACTGTATCGAAAATACAGCTTATTCGAGGGTTGATATTTTTTCTGATAACAGTTTGGATTTGTTCAATAAGTATTTTAAATTCTTGTTCAGTAAAGCGCGTATACAGAGAAGAATAATAGAGTTCCAGACATTCAAGAAGTAATTTAGATTGTTTGTTCTCTGCAAGTGCGAAAAGATTTTCGGCAAAAGAAAAGGCTTGTTCAGGTGTTATGTCTGAAGTCCATGCAAGATACTTTTGCAGGGTATCTTTTTCAAGTATTACTTTAAGATTTGCAGGAAATGAAGAGTTTTTTAACGTATCAGGAATAAAAAGCATAAGGAACATTATCGTATGGAAAATAAAAAACTATCCCCCTTTATGCAAGGGGGATAGTGTAGTTTTTATTCTTCTTCTTGTTTTAAAATCATATTCCGTGCAGCAAAAGTTTCATCAAGACGGCGAAGCGGTGTTGTGAGCGGCATTTGCTGCAGATAGTTCGGATCTTGCAGACCTTTTTCCACAAATTCTTTCATCAGGGCAACAAGTTCATCCAGTGTTTCTTTGTTTTCCGTTTCTGTTGGTTCAAACATCAAACATTCATGCACAATGAGCGGGAAATAAATGGTTGGTGCATGGATACCATGTTCAAGCAGTGCCTTTGCAAGGTCAAGGGCATGCATGCCTTCCGGAGGAGAAGAAACAAATTCATGCATGCAGATACGGTCAAAGGGAACATGCAGGAAGCTATCCATTTTCTTGCGTAAATAGTTGGCATTGAGCACAGCATATTCGGCAGCACGGGGAATACCCGCTTTTCCAAGGCGCATGATATAGGCAAGCGCTTTGACGTAAACGGAAAAGTTGCCTAAAAACGGAGCGATATAGCCAATGGATTTTGGATAATCAAAATCAAGTTTATATGTTCCGTCACTCTTTTTGACAACGCGACCAACAGGCAAATAGGGTTCCAGACGGGCACTGACGCCAACAGCACCGGAACCGGGACCGCCGCCGCCATGGGGAGTTCCCATGGTTTTATGCAAATTCAAGTGCACAACGTCAAAGCCCACATCGCCTACGCGCATTTTACCCATAATAGCGTTGAGGTTTGCCCCGTCATAATAGAGCAGAGCGTCAATTTTGCGTAATTTTTCAACAATTTTTGGTAAATGTCTTTCAAAAAGCCCCAAGGTGTTGGGACAGGTCATCATAAGCGCTGCTACTTCGTCAGTAAGGGCTTCTTCAAGGGCGTCCGGGTCAATCATACCGTCTTTGGAAGCTATATTGACAATTTCATAGCCTGCCATCATAGCAGAAGCGGGGTTTGTGCCGTGGGCAGAGTCCGGTACAACAATTTTTGTTTTTTTATTGCCCTTATCTTTGTGGTAGGCAGCAATCAGCATAACCCCCGTAAATTCACCATTGGCGCCTGACATGGGCTGCATGGTAAAGGCTTTCATGCCGTTGATTTCACAAAGATATTGTTCAATTTCATACACAGCCTGCAACGCACCTTGGGTGTATTGTTCACCGTGTTTTAATTGGGCAGTGAGCGGGTGCAGTTTGCTGAAACCTGCGAGGCTTGCAATATGTTCAATAACTTTTGCGTTATATTTCATGGTGCAGGAACCAAGAGGATAGAAATTGCCGTCAACAGAGAAGTTTTTATGGGAATTTTGGGTAAAGTGGCGAACAACATCAAGTTCAGAAAGTTCAGGCAATTTTGCCGGTTTTACACGGAGCAAATTGTGAGGAAGCATATCTTCGGCATGTTTTTTCGGCAGAGCAGGAACAACTGCCATACGACCTTTTACGGATTTATCAAACAGTGTTCTCATAAAAGACCTCCAAGAGCGTTCACAAGCTTATCAATTTGTTCTTCGGTATTTTTTTCCGTACAGGCGAGAAGCAGTACATTTTCCATGCCTTGATAATATTGTCCGGCGGGAAAACCGCATAAGAAGCCCAGTTCTGCCATTTTACCTGCAATTTCATCTGCATTTTTGGGGAGCTGAACCGCAAACTCATTGCCGTAAGGAGCAGCATTTAACAGGCTGACATGGGGAAGCTTTGTTACTTTATCTGCTAAAACACGGGCTAAATACATGGAGGTTTCAGCTGTTCTTTTTAATCCTTCCGGTCCTAAAAGCGCCATGTGAATAATGCTTCTCAGAGCACATAAGCCTTGGTTGGAACAAATATTGGATGTTGCTTTTGCGCGGCGGATATGCTGTTCACGAGCCTGCAGGGTGAGAACAAAACCTTCTTTTCCATTAAGGTCATTGGTTTTACCCACAATACGACCGGGCATTTGACGGACTAATTCTTTTTTGCAGGCCATCATGCCAAGGTAAGGACCGCCAAAGGAAAGAGGCAGACCAAGGCTTTGTCCTTCTGCAACAGCAATGTCGGCGCCCATTTCACCGGGAGTTTTGAGAACTGCCTGCATAACAGGGTAAACGGAAATAACGCTGAGGGCTTTATGTTCTTTGGCTTTGGCAAAAACTTCCGTATAATCGTCAATAGCGCCAAAAAAGTTTGGATTTTGCACCATAATAGCCGCAGTATTGTCATCAATAGCATTTATCAGGGCGCTTTTATCAGAAATACCGTTTTTGTGAGGAATAATCACAAGCCGTACATTCTGGTTTGCGCTGTAGGTGGCAAGCATTTTCCGCCAGATAGGGTTAATGGCTTCGTCCACAATCCATGTATGTTTGCGGGTATGACGGACTGACATCATACCTGCTTCAAAAAGGGCGTTTCCGACATCGAATAAAGAAGCATTGGCACAATCCATATCCAGCAAACGGCAAGCTGCAGTCTGGTATTCAAAAATAGACTGCAGGGTTCCCTGACTGACTTCCGGCTGATAGGGCGTATAGGATGTTAAAAATTCACCGCGCTGGGAAAGAGCGTCCACAGCTTTGGGGATATAATGGTCATAATATCCTGCACCAAGGAAATTGATAAAATCAGTTTTGTTTTTGCCTGCCATGTTTTCAAAATAGGCAGTGAGTTCCGATTCACTTTTTCCTTCCGGAAGGTTGAAGGATTTTGGACGCATGTCATTTTGAATGTCTGCAAATAAATCCTCAAGGCTTGATACGCCAATGACGCTGAGCATTTCCTGCAGTTCTTCGGGGGTATGAGGAATATAAGGCATAAGCTATCCTTTTTTGGAATTAAAAAACTTCGTATAAAAAATTTTTATGAAAAAACTTCTCAAAAAGGAGAAGTTTTTGGGAAAAAAGTTTTTATATTAGTGTACACATTTACCTGCATAATCTTTTGCATTCAAAAGCCCGTCAGCAGAGCCGGTGATTTCAACACGAATGAGCCAGCCTTCGCCGTAAGGATCTTTGTTGACAATTTCAGGGTTGTTTATGGCATTGTCATTGACGGCAGTAACTTTGCAGTCACAAGGCATATAAATATCACTGGCAGCTTTTACGGATTCAACAGTTCCCATTTCCTGACCTTTGGTGAAGCTGTCGCCAACTTGCGGAAGGTCTAAAAAAGTAATGTCGCCAAGGGAATCTTGTGCAAAATCAGTGATACCGATAACACCTTCTTTTCCTTCAACTTTTAACCATTCGTGGCTTTCTGCATATAAAAGATTTTCCGGATTATTCATTATTCATTTCCCCTTTTGTTATGAAAGTTTTATTCTTGCTGTTCCTTCGGTAAAGAAAGGAGCAGTTGTTTTTTGTGCGGTTAATTCATTTCTGCCTGATTTGAGAACAAAAGTTTCCTGTCCTGCAAATTCTTTTTTGACAAAGGCAAAAGCAATGGCATAGCCCAAAGACGGAGCAAAAGAGCCGCTGGCTACAGTGCCGATAATTTCGCTGCTGCCTGCTTCTTTTATGACGAAATCGCCATTGCGGACGGTACGGCGTCCTTCTAATTTTAAAGGAACCAGAAGATCATGCTTGATTTCTTTAGCAGGGGCTTTGCCAATATAGTCAGCTTCTGATGTGAGCATGCCTGCAAGGTTTGATTCCGCAACAGTGTGCTCTTCATTGAGTTCATGTCCGTAAAGGGCAAGTCCGCATTCAAGGCGCAGCGTATCTCTCGCACCGAGCCCGGCTGGTTTGACAAGCTCATGGGCAAGCAAATCTTCCCAAAGGGTGAGGACGGCTTCTTTTGGGCAGTATAATTCATAGCCCAGTTCACCGGTGTAGCCCGTACGGCTCACAAGGATTGTGAAGCCTTTATATTCAATGTGGGTGAAGGAAAAATATTTGAGATCGTGGAAATTTTGTTTTGTAACAGCTTCCAATACTTCCAATGATTTTGGTCCCTGCAGGTCAATTTTTCCTGATTTTGGCGAAATATTTTCAATATTATCTTTGCCTAGGCGCTTGACAAGGGTATCAAAATCCTTCTCCGCACAGCCTGCGTTAACAACAAGGAAATAATGATGTTCTGCAAGATGATAGACAATTAAATCATCAATAACGGTGCCCTCATCGGTAAGCAAAAAACCATAACGGCATTTGCCGACAGCCAAGGTATCAAGGTTATGGCTGACAGCCTTTTTTAAAAGTTCGGTGACAGTATCGCCTTTGACCATAAATTGTGCCATGTGGCAAATATCAAAGACTGATGCGCAGCTTCTCGTGTGTGCATGTTCTGCCAAAATTCCTTCTTCATATTGAATAGGCATATCCCAGCCCGCAAATGGAGCCATTTTTGCTTTATGGGCAATATGCCAGTCATGTAATGGTGTTTCTAGCATAGCTACTATCCTTTTTATAAAATCCTTTTTTTTTTTTAACATATTTTTGTTTTTTTGTAAATAAATTTTCCTGATTGCCAAGAACAAAAAAATCAAAAAAATGCTTTGGAAATTGCTTGAAATTATAAGAACTTATTGCTATATGTTTTTCTCTGGAGCATGGAATGAACAGGTCAGCTGAAATACTGCAAAGCATAATTGAAAAAAAAGAACAGCATATATATCGAAGCGGTTTTGCAAGCCTTGCAAAACTCATGGCAGAGGCTGTTTCTGAAAATAAATATACAGTGGCAGTGGTAAAAAACAGGGATGAGTTAGCCACACTGAAATCCTTTCTTTCCTTATTTATTGCAAAAATTTCTGTGGGCAAAGAAAAAGGCAGCGTACAGGAAAAAAATATTCCCTTATTTTTTGAAACACCCTTTGTGTCAATAAATCCTTTTAATCGCCGTTCTCTGAATCGTGAAGGCTGGGCTGACCGTTTATCAGCACTTTATGCCATGGGGCAGGGAACTGCAAAAGCACTGATTATGACGGCGGATATGCTCATTCCTTATCTGCCTGAAAAAGAATTTTTTGACAGACATGAGCTGTTTTTAAAAGTCCATGATGATATGGCGCCCGAACTTTTAATGGAACAGCTTGTGGACTGGGGCTATCAGCGGGAGTCCATGGTTTCCCGAGCAGGGGACGTGGCACGGCGCGGTGATATTGTGGATATTTTTCCGGCGGGCTATGAGAAGCCGATTCGTCTTGATTTTTTTGGGGATACCATTGATGAAATGCGTTTTTTTGACCCCTCTACACAGCGCTCTGTCGGGGTAACGCAGGAAATTTGCATACTTCCTGTTCTCGCTGCTCTTCAGGATGAAAATGCACGTGCTAAAATCCGTAAACGCCTTGCCAATTTGTTTCAGCAAGGCAGGCTTTCGGAATTGCGGCAGGCAAGCATAATGCGGGCTGTGGAGCAGGGTGACATGCGTTTATTGCCCGGAAATATTTATGAGCATGCCACAAATATTGAAGACTGGCTTCCGGAAAATTGCCAATGGTTTTTGCCAAGCAAAGCTGATTTGAAAGAATGTTTGGAAGAAGCGGAAAGCAATTGGCAGGATGCTTTGGAAGAGGACAGGCTCGATGCAGGTTTTGATCAGGCTGATTATTTATCCCTGCGAAATACCGGTGATATTTTTTCCATGCTTGCAAAGCAAAATCATTGTTATATCGAGCCCCTCCGTATAGGGATTGAAACGCAGGGTCTGGATCTGTCTGAAAAAATATTTTTTAATTTTGAAGAGCTTTTTCAGGGAAAAGAAGTTTTTGAGCGTCCATGGCAGCAGCTTGTGGCAGGACTGCGAAACTATGCCAAAGAAAAAGAGCAGATTATTTTAACCTTTTCCTCAGAACGGGGACGGCAAAAGTTTTTAAAATTGATTGAACAAGACGGCATTTATCCCCATTTACGGTATGATGTCAGAAGCAAGGGGATTTTTGCGCTTATTGCCAATATTCATTACGGGGCAGAACTTGCATGGGAACATCTCCTTGTCATTCCCGAAGAATTGCTCCAGCCGAAAACAAATCAGGGAAAACGGCAGGCAAGTCAGGCTTTTAAAGGTCTGGATTCCTACAATGAACTTTTGGCAGGGGATTTGCTTGTTCATAGGGACTACGGCATCGGGCGTTTCGGCGGTTTGCACCGTATGACGGTAGGGGGTGTTGAAAACGATTATCTGCTCCTTGAATATGCCGATAACGCAAAACTGTATATGCCAGTGGACAGATTGTCCATTATCCAGCGCTTTAAAGCAACAGAAGGCATAAGCCCTGTTTTAGACAGACTGGGCAGTCAGGCATGGACGGCAAGTAAGGATAAAGCCAAGAAAGCCATTGAAAAAATTGCACAGGACTTAGTGGAAATGTATGCATGGCGCAAGGTGGCAAAGGGCTTCAGCTACAGCCCTGTGGGGGAATTATACCGAGAATTCGAAGCGACATTCGGTTTTGAAGAAACCCCGGATCAGGCAAAGGCAATACAGGAAGTGCTTGCTGATATGGAAAAGCCGGAGCCCATGGACAGGCTTGTCTGCGGTGATGTGGGCTTTGGCAAAACAGAAGTTGCTTTGCGGGCAGCTTTTCGGGCGGCCTGTGACGGCAGACAGGTTGCGCTGCTTTGCCCCACGACAGTGCTTGCGGAACAGCATTATCAAACCTTCCGATCCCGTTTGGCAGGTTTTCCGATTAATGTGGGTTTGCTCAGCCGTTTTGTGCCAAAATCAAAACAAACAGAAGTACTCAATATGGCGGCAAAAGGACAAATGGATATTCTCATTGGAACGCACAGGCTTTTATCAAAAGATGTGCAGCTGCCCAATTTAGGCTTGTTGATTTTGGATGAAGAACAGCGTTTTGGGGTACGCCATAAAGAACGGCTGAAACAAATGAAAAAGAATGTGGACGCCCTGACCTTGACGGCAACGCCTATTCCGCGGACATTGCAGCTTTCCATGTCCGGTATCCGTGAATTATCGGTTATTGAAACAGCACCGCTTGAACGAAAACCTGTAGCAACACACTTGATTGATAAAAATAAAAATGTCCTGCGTCAGGTTGTAGAACGGGAACTGGAGCGGGAAGGACAGGTTTTTTGGGTTTATAACCGTGTAAACGGACTTGAAAAAGTTGTTTCCTATGTGCAGGAACTGGTGCCGAACGCACGGGTTGCCATGGCGCATGGACAAATGAGTGAAAAGGAACTGGAAACAACCATGCACAAGTTTTGGCATGGGGAAATAGACGTCCTTGTCTGTACGTCCATTGTCGAGTCAGGGCTTGATTTTCCGCGGGCAAATACGCTGATTGTCGATCAGGCACAGCTCTTTGGCTTGGGGCAGTTATACCAGCTCCGCGGACGGGTTGGGCGTTCTGACAGACAGGCATATGCGTATTTTGTTGTCAATGACCTCACCCACATGACGGATATTGCCGAGGAACGGATGCGAATTATTTTGGAAATGGATTATCTTGGCGCCGGTTTTCAAGTTGCCATGGAAGATTTGCGTCTGCGGGGAGCCGGCAATATTTTAGGGGAAGCGCAGTCGGGGCATATGGCACGGGTTGGTCTTGACATGTATTTGGAAATGTTGGAAGAAGCAGTTGCCAAGGCAAAAGGCGAGGGAGAGGCGCTTCGCAGTCAGGATATTGAAATAAATCTCGGACTTCCTGCCTATATCCCGGAATCCTATATTGAGGACGGAAAAGAGCGGTTAAAATATTATAAAATGCTCTCCTGCGCCTTTGATAATGAGCAAAGAAATACTATTGAAATGGAACTTCGCGACAGGTATGGACAGCTGCCGTCAGAACTTGTCACCTTTATAGAAGTGCTTGATTTTAAATTTGAAATGAAAAATATTGGGGTGTATAAAGCTGATATTTCCGCTGAACGGGTGAAAGTCAGTTTTATGGACGGGCAGAAAAAAGTTGATGTTGACATGCTGCTGAAATTTATTCAAAAATACAGTAACGTTGCTAAATTATATCCACCTGCAGGTTTGGAAATCCAACTCAAAGACTTTATCCAAAAAGGGGATACAAATGCTCAAATCATTTGCAGGGCAAAAAATTTACTTCTCTCTTTAAAAGGAAAATAATGAGGAACATATGAAAAAAAATATCATTTTTATACTGCTTTGTCTTTGCTTGCTCGCTTTTAATTATGACCGTCTGTTATCACTTTTTCAAAACAATGATGAAAGCGTGTTGGCAAAAGTCAACGGGGAAGTGATAAGTCTTGAAGAAATTGAAAAACTCTATGATATGCGCAATGTTCATTTAAATACGCCTGCTCCCGATGTGGAACGTGTGCAAAAAGAATATGCAGAAATTTTATACAACAGGATAAAACAAATTCTTGTTTCTCAGGAATTAACAAAAAGAAATACAGAAGTGAGCGACGATGATGTGTCTGCCTTTGAAAATATTATTAAAAAAAGCTATGGGGAAATGCTTGCTGACGGGCAAAGCTTTGAAGATTATTTAGCAGAATATGGCATTGATTATGAGGAATGGATAAAACAGGTTCGGGCACAGCTGGAAAATGATACGCTCCATGCGTTATTGCTCAAAGAAATACCCATTACAACAGAGGAAACAATACAATTTGCAGAAAAAATTAAAGAACATCCAAAAGAGTTTTCCACAATTAAATTTTATAAGCTGATAGGAAATCAAAAATTATTGCAGGAAATCCAAAAAGATACAAATTTTTCTCATGATGCGGTTCTTGAAAAGGGTTTTTCCGGTATTGATTTTATCCATTATTTTGAAAAAAAAGGCGCCGTAGTCTATGAATCCCTTTTTGACAGCGATAATTTACCTGATGAGTATAAATCAATTCTTGTATCCATGGACATAAATACATTTTCTGCTATTTTTCAGGAAGATGACAGCGCATATATTTTATATCTGGAAGATAGGAAAAATTTTAAAGAAGATGATGCGGTGGATTTGTATTTGCTGGCAGAAGAACGCTTATTGCAGGAGAAACTGCCGCAAAAATTTACAGAATGGCTTGAAACTGCCATAAAAAATTCTGATATTTATATTGTAAATTCTTTTAAAAATGTCGTATCACATATGGATGTTGACGATGTAAAAGCCAATGATGATATAAATAACATATCAAAATTACACGATGTTTTGCGTGAAATTAAAAATTAGGAATTCTTTATTTGCCAATATTTGCAAAACGGGTTATTATAAAAAAAGTTATGCTAAGGAGTGTCCTTTGAAAATATTTAGTTTATTGATTTTATTGAGTATTTTTTTTGTTCCCTCTATGAGTTTTGCAAGCCCAAAAGCTTCTGTAGTTGCAATTATTAACGGTGAAATGATTACTTCTCTGCAGCTTGAAAAAAATATTCGTCTTTATATGGCTAATAAAGGTATTAATTCTTCCAACGTGAGTGCCGCTGAACGAAAAAATATTGAACAGACTGTATTAAATGATTTGGTAAAAGAGTCAATTATTATTCAGGAAGCAGCCAATCAAAATATAAAAATAAACGATCAGGCTTTAGAATCTGAAATTCAGCAGTCCATTGATAAGTCAGGCGGTTCCAAGGAGGCTTTTTATGCAAACTTGGCAAAGCAAGGCTATGATGAAAAATTATATAAGGAAAAAGTAAGAAATACACTTTTAACCCAGTCACTTATCAATAGAAATGTGCTCCGCAAAATTATTGTCACCGATGAAGAAATATTGAATTTTTATCTTGCAAACGGCGGACAAGTCACGGGAAAGGTAAACGTTGCACTTCTTGTCTACAATACCGGCGATGATATGGATAATTATTCGGAAAAACTGATAAAAAACCCAAAAAACTTTGAAAAAACCGCAAAAGAAATTTCGGTTGGTCCCTATGCTGAGGAAGGCGGTATTTTAGGAGAGATGGCAATTTCTGATTTAGCTTCTCCTGTGCAGACAGCCATTCAGGGTTTGGAACAGGGTGAAGTTTCTAAAGTTTTTTCTTTAAATGGAGCCTATGCGCAGGCAAAAGTTCTTTCTAAAACAACGTCCAGTAAAAATTTGGCAGAAATTATTGACCCTGCACTTGTGACGAAAATTCGTGACGGATTGCGTATGCAAAAAGCGGGGAATAAAGTTGATGAATATATATCCGGTTTGGAAAAAAAAGCGATTGTAACTATAAAATAGGGTAGAATTATGACATTAGCTGAACTTGGTTCCCTTATTCGGGAAAAAAGACAAAGTAAAAATCTGAGTATTGAAGAGGTTTCAGCCGCAATTAAAATTCATCAGCAAAGTCTTGAAGCGATAGAGCAAGGTGATTTGAATTTTATTGGGTATGAAACATATTTTAAAAGCTTTTTAAAATGTTATATGCTGTATTTGGGATATTCTTTTGAAGAATATCAGAATATTGTCAATACTGTTGAAGACTTTTCAGACGAAAATACTATCCAAAAAATATTAAAGCCGCAGTATGCAGAAGCAGAAGAGGAAAAATCAAAGCCACGTGATAAAAAATTGGCTATCCAGCTCTTAGTTTTGGCTATTTTAGGCGGCAGTGCATATTTTTATTTCTCCCAGAATACTGCTATTTTTGGCGGAGATAAAGCGGAAACACCCTTTATTGAAGAAAAAGCCGAAAAACAGCCTGCGGTGAAAAACGAAACCGTAAAAGAAACTATTGTTGCAGAAACACAAGTCCAAGTTTCTGAACAACCTGTTGCAGCAGAAGGTAAAAGTGTGCAGGAAGCAAGTGAAGCAGGAACAGCCCAAACAGAAAATACTGACGGAAAAACCCAAAATCTTGCTGGAAAAGATAAAGAACAAACTGATATAGCAACACCGGAAACAGAACCAAAGACTTCTGACGCAGCAGTGCAACCTATCCAAGAGCAAAAACAAGAACAAAAGAATGAAGAGCCTGTTGAATTAGCAAAATTTTTAAAGGAAAATCCCTCTGCCCGCGTTATTGACTGGACAAAAGTTGATGCACCGCAAAACGGGGAACAGCAGGCTGTTATGTATGCAAACCAGGATTGTTGGATGCAGTATAGCCAAGACAGTAAGAGCGGACATTTTATTATCCGAAAAGGGGAACAGCGGGTCTTTAATTTCAAACAACATCTTGATTTCAAAATTGCCAATGGTTCTGCGATTACGCTTTTCCATGATAAAAAACCTGTCACTGTTGGCGACTCCACAAAAGTCCGTGAAGTGAATTTGAAATAGTTAATCGGTTTTTCAGATAACAAATACGAGAGAAGGGCATAGGATTATGCCCTTTTTGTTGTACTCTTTAGCATAAAAAAGACACCAAATAAAATCTTATCCGGTGTCTTGTCTTTTGTCTGCCTTGCCACATCTATCGAGAATGACAAGTTTTGTAACGTAAAATTAACTCTTTTACTTTGCTATTCAACGTATAAAGTAAACAGGAGCAGAAATTATGGCAAACAATTTGCTATTTTTTATAAAAGTCATCAATCATTGTTCGGAATGCACCAAATAAACCATAGGCATCCCATGTTCCGGGTGCTGCTTCCGGGTGAAACTGCACGCAAAAAACAGGAGCGTCAGTCAATGCCAGTCCTTCAACAGTATTATCATTCAAATTCCAATGGGTTACTTTTACGTTGGAAGGCAGAGTTCCAGGGTCAACACAGAAACCATGATTTTGACTGGTAACAAGCACTTTGCCTGTCGCAACTTCTTTGACCGGGTGGTTAAGCCCATGATGTCCAAAACGCATTTTGAACGTTTTTGCCCCCATGGCAAGAGAAATAAGCTGATGCCCAAGGCAAATTCCAAAAATAGGTAGTTTTCCGATTAATTCCTGAATGGTTTTTATGGCATAACCACATGGTTCGGGATCGCCAGGACCATTCGTCAGCATCACAGCGTCAGGTTTTGCAGCTAAAATTTCTTCTGCTGTTGCTGTCGCAGGGTAAACTGTCGGAAGCATGTTATTATTATATAAATGAAGCAAAATAGAACGCTTGACACCATAATCAATAACCGCAACATTGAGCATTTTTTTATTGCACGCTTCATTTTTTGCTGTATCAAAAACAAATTTTTCCTTTGTGGTCACTTTTGAAGCAAGGTCAAGTCCTGCCATGGAAGGGATTGTCTTTGCCCGTTTCAGAAGATATGCACTGTCTAAATTTGTACTGATTATTCCATTTCTGGAACCATGCATACGTAAATGCAAGGTCAAGGCACGGGTATCAATTCCATAAATGCCGCTGACTCCCATTTCCAATAATTTTTTCTGCAAAGAACATTCAGCACGAAAATGCGGAAAATCAATATCATCTGCGCCAGTAAAGAAATCATGTACAACAATGCCGCTTGCGCCATATTCAATCTTAGGATATGGACATTCGCTGTCACGGCCAGTAGCCCCATAATTTCCTATATGCGCTGCAGTGAAAACAACTATTTGTCCATAATAAGAAGGGTCCGTAATTGTTTCCTGATATCCGCTCATACCGGTTGTAAAAACAAGTTCCCCAACAACTTCTTGACAGGCTCCCATGGCGTAGCCTTCAAAGCAAGTGCCGTCATCAAGCATTAATAATGCTGGTAGTTTTGTGTTAGCATTCATAGAATTGTCCCATATGTTAATTGTTAATAAAAACAAAATGATTTTAATTATCGCAAGATAAAAAAAATATCAATATTTTTTATTATTATAACATATTGTTATTTTTGATAAAAATAAAAATATAACATTTTTTTTCATTTTTTCATTTTCTTTTTACAAAAAAATAACAATTTTATACAAAATTGTTTAAATTGCATAATCTCGTGAATTATGATAATAAACTTCTCTAACGATTTTTCCATACCTTTCATACTGAACTGCTGGCAACACCGACTCAAACTCAACTGCTGACAAAGGAGAAATGAATAATGATTAAAGAAGCGATTGTAAAAATTGTTAACAAAGAAGACCTCACCTATGCTGAAGCATTCACTGTTATGAACGAAATTATGAGCGGAGAAACTTCACCAACACAAAATGCTGCTTTTCTTGCCGCCCTCTCAACAAAAAGTGCCAGAGCTGAAACATCTGATGAAATCGCCGGCTGTGCTGCTGCAATGCGTGCCCATGCCCAAAAAGTTGAAACTGACATGGAACTTTTTGAAATAGTTGGTACCGGCGGTGATAATGCCCACAGTTTCAATATTTCCACAACTTCTGCCCTTATTATTGCAGCAAGCGGAATGAAAGTGGCAAAACACGGCAACAGAGCAGCTTCCTCAAACTGTGGTACAGCTGACTGTCTTGAGGCATTGGGCGTAAATATTAATCAAAGCCCTGCAAAATGCATTGAACTGCTGAATAAAGTGGGAATGTGCTTTTTCTTTGCCCAAAAATACCATACTTCCATGAAGTACGTAGGAGCAATACGCAAAGAACTGGGTTTTCGCACTGTGTTTAATATTCTTGGTCCGCTTACCAATCCCGGGACACCTTCCATGCAGCTGCTTGGTGTATATGATGATTATCTGGTTGAACCGCTGGCACAAGTACTTATTAATCTTGGAATAAAACGGGGTATGGTTGTTTACGGCATGGACAAACTTGATGAAATTTCCCTGAGTGCTCCTACAAAAATCTGTGAGATACGTGATGGATGGTTTAAATCCTATAGCATAAAACCGGAAGATTTTGGATTTGCCTCTTGCACAAAAGAAGATTTAAAAGGCGGCACACCAGCTGAAAATGCAAAAATTACCTTGAATATTCTCAAAGGAGAAAAAGGACATAAACGAAATGCCGTTCTTATGAATGCGGGAGCAGGGCTTTATCTTGGCGGCAAAGCTGACAGTATCCAAAATGGAATTTTGCTTGCTGAAAAACTGATTGATTCCGGCAAGGCACTGAAAACACTTCAGCAATTAATTGAAATAAGCAATACCGCTGAGGCATAAACCTATGACCATTCTGGATGAACTTTCTGAATATGCAAAGGAACGTGTGCAAAATGCAGTGCAGCGTATTTCCCGTCAGGAAATACAGGCAAAAGCATTAGCTCTGCCCATGGGAAAATTTGCCTTTGAAAATGCTCTCAAAAAAGAAGGGCTTTCCTTTATTTGCGAATGTAAAAAAGCCTCTCCGTCAAAGGGGCTTATTTCTCTTGATTTTCCTTATCTGCAAATTGCCAGGGAATACGAACTGGCCGGAGCTGACTGTATTTCAGTTCTGACTGAACCTAAATGGTTTTTAGGCAGTGACAGCTATTTGTTTGAAATTGCCGCAGCTGTTTCCATTCCCTGTTTGCGGAAGGATTTTATTGTTGATGAGTACATGATTTATGAAGCAAAACTTTTAAAGGCTTCTGCGGTTCTGCTTATCTGTTCTATTCTGACAGGTGAACAGTTGAAAGACTATTTAGCAGTTTGTGAAGTGCTTGGTTTGTCTGCTTTAGTGGAAGTCCATACCGAAAAAGAAATTGAAATGGCATTAAACGCAAAAGCAAAAATTATTGGCGTCAATAACCGCAATCTCAAAGATTTTTCTGTGAATACAAATAATAGCTCAAAACTCCGCAAAATGATACCAAATGATGTTCTTTTTATTTCTGAAAGCGGGGTCAAAACCGCAGAGGATATCCGGAATATCCGCAATATTGGTGCTGATGCTGTGTTAATTGGGGAAACGCTCATGCGGGCTAAAGATAAAAAAGCTAAGCTGAGTGAACTGAAAGGGATAGTATGACAAAAATTAAATTTTGCGGCTTATCCCGAGATGAGGATATTGAAACAGTCAATATACTGCACCCTGATTATATAGGCTTTGTGTTTGCCAAAAAAAGCAAACGATTTATCACTCCACAAAAAGCGTTTGAACTCAAAAAAAAGCTTGCCCCCAGCATACAGGCAGTAGGCGTTTTTGTGAATGAAGATATTGAAACTGTAGCTTCTCTGCTCAATGACAATAGCATTGACCTCGCCCAACTGCATGGACAGGAAAATAATGCGTATATTTCTGCATTAAAAAAACTGACGGCAAAACCTGTTATTCAGGCTTTTTGCATGACTTCCAAAGAAGATTTGGCTCTCGCCGAGAAAAGCATTGCAGATTACATTCTGCTTGATTCTGGTACTGGTACAGGAAAAACCTTTGATTGGAAGCTGTTGCATGACATCAAACGTTCCTACTTTCTTGCCGGCGGACTTCATGCAGAAAATGTCAGCACAGCAATACATAAACTGCATCCTTTTGCTGTTGATGTGAGCTCTGGGATTGAAGTAAATGGAATAAAAAACAAAGAAAAAATGACAGCTTTTCTTACTGCTGTCAAAAAGGAAGACAAGATACTATGACAAATCCAAATGGACGGTTTGGTATTCACGGTGGACAGTATATTCCCGAAACACTGATGAATGCTGTCATTGAACTTGAACAGGCATATAATTTTTATAAAAATGATCCTGCTTTCAATCAGGAACTGACGGCTCTTTTAAATGAATATGCAGGCAGACCTTCAAGACTGTATTATGCGGAAAAAATGACAACAGATTTAGGCGGTGCAAAAATTTATCTCAAACGGGAAGATTTAAACCACACGGGCTCCCATAAAATCAATAATGTACTTGGGCAGGCTCTTTTAGCAAAAAAAATGGGCAAAACAAGACTGATTGCCGAAACAGGAGCAGGGCAGCATGGCGTTGCAACGGCAACAGCCTGTGCACTGCTTGGCATGGAATGTGTTGTTTTTATGGGAGAAGAGGATATTCGGCGTCAGGCTCTCAATGTTTACCGCATGAAATTGTTGGGAGCCACTGTTGTTCCTGTTCACTCAGGGACAGGGACACTGAAGGATGCTGTTTCGGAAGCTATGCGGGAGTGGACTTCCCGTGTTTCTGATACGCTTTACTGCCTTGGTTCTGTTATGGGACCTCATCCGTTTCCAACCATTGTCCGCGATTTTCAAGCTGTCATTTCCAAAGAAATAAAACAGCAGATACTGGAAAAAGAAAAACGGCTTCCCCGTGCTGTTATTGCCTGTGTTGGAGGCGGATCCAATGCCATTGGCAGTTTTTATCATTTCATTAATGATACAGAAGTCAAATTAATAGGCTGTGAAGCCGCCGGCAAAGGTGTTGATACCTTTGAAACGGCTGCCACTATCAGCACGGGCAGAGTAGGGATTTTCCATGGTATGAAATCCTATTTTTGTCAGGATAAATATGGACAAATTGCTCCGGTTTATTCCATTTCCGCCGGGCTTGACTATCCGGGAATCGGACCGGAGCATGCGTATCTTCATGATACAGGCAGAGCAGAATATGTCCCAATAACCGATGAAGAAGCAGTCTGTGCTTTTGAATATATTGCAAAAACCGAAGGCATTATTTCTGCTGTTGAGTCCGCCCATGCCATAGCGCATGCCATGAAATTAGCTCCGACTATGGATAAAAATGAAAGTATTGTCATTACATTATCAGGAAGAGGTGATAAGGACTGCGCTGCCATTGCCCGCTACAGAGGAGAAAATATTCATGAGTAATATAAAAAAAGCGTTTGAAAACGGAAAGGCGTTTATTCCATTTATTACATGCGGTGATCCTGATTTGGAAACAACTGCAGCCGTTGTCAGGGCTATGGCAAAAAATGGTGCTGATTTAATTGAACTTGGCATTCCATTCTCTGACCCAACGGCAGAAGGTCCTACTATTCAAGGGGCAAATATTCGTGCGTTAAAAGGCGGTGTCACCACAGACAGGATTTTTGAGCTTGTCAAAGAACTGCGGAAAGATGTCAGTGTTCCAATGGTTTTTATGACGTATGCAAATGTTATTTTTTCCTATGGTGCTGAAAAATTTATTTCAACCTGTAAAAATATTGGTATAGACGGTCTTATTTTGCCTGACCTTCCTTTTGAAGAAAAAGACGAATTTTTACCTTTATGCAATAAATATGATGTGGATTTGATTTCCCTGATTGCACCTACTTCTGAAAAGCGCATTGCCATGATTGCCAAGGAAGCAAAAGGATTTATCTATATTGTTTCCAGCCTTGGCGTAACTGGTGTTCGGAGTGAAATAAAAACCGACCTTGTTCCTATTATTGAGATAGTACGACAAAACGCTGCTGTGCCTTGTGCGATTGGTTTTGGTATTTCCACATCGGAACAGGCAAAAAAAATGGCAGCTCTTTCTGACGGTGCGATTGTGGGTTCTGCAATTATTAAACTTGTTGAAAAACATGGCAAAAATGCAGCTGAATATGTGGGAGCTTACGTAAAATCCATGAAAGACGCCGTACGGTAAAATACAGTTGGTTTATTAAATAAAACCAAAACCGTTACAGGTAGCACCTGTAACGGTTTTAAATTTTAAGGGATTGGAAGAGTAGCAGCCGTCAGTGAGGGAACAGTTCTGCAGACAGCAACAGCAGAGATAAAATCCCCTTTAAGAAAAAATACATTACTTTGTTTTACAAAATTGTAAATATATTTTTATTTATTGACAAGATAAAACAAGTTTTTTATTATGTTTTTGTAATAATAGTTACATTTTTGTAAAAATATAAACAGAAGAACAGAACATGGATATGCACTCCTCTTACATGGAAATTTTCTCAAAACTCCTCCAGGCAAATACTAAGGAATGTTCTTTGTCTGAATACTTATCTGCACTTTTAAAAATTCTTGGCACATATACGGGTATGCTTCGCTGCACACTCTGTTTTTTAGATACAAGGCGTGAAGAAATGTATGCCCTTGCAAGCTATGGACTGCAATATCATGAACTGGAAAAAGCCCATTATAAATTAGGGGAGGGCATCATTGGAACTGTGGCACGGACAGGCACGCACATGATTATTCCGAATGTACAGGACGAGTCACGTTTTTTAAACCGTACAAAAGCAAGAGATTTAGAGCATAGCGTCATATCTTTTATTTGTGTGCCAATCCTTATTGACGGACAAGTAAGGGCAACTCTTTCCGCTGACAGGGAAAATGGTAATATTGAGCAGCTAAAAAAAGATATTGAATTATTACAGCTTGTTGTCTATTTAATTATTCCTCGTTTATCTTGTTATCATAGCATATCCGGACAGGAAGAAATATTTTTTGCGGGCAGGGAATTTCCTTTTATTTCCTATTCTGAAAAAATGAAAAAAATTCTTAAAGAAATACAGCAAGTTGCCCCGTTTGATACAACAGTTCTTATCCGCGGTGAAAGCGGAACCGGCAAAGAGCTCATTGCCACATATATCCAGAAAAAAAGCCCCCGTTCCGATAAGCCTTTTATTAAAATAAATTGTGCAGCCTTACCGGAAAACCTTATTGAAAGCGAACTTTTTGGCTATGAAAAAGGGGCTTTTACAGGAGCTGCTGAACGCCATAAAGGGAAATTTGAACTTGCTCACACCGGAACGCTTTTTCTTGATGAACTGGGTGACATGAGTCTTGCCACCCAGGCAAAACTTTTGCGTATGCTTCAGGAAAAAGAATTTGAACGTCTTGGCGGAACAGAAACAATTTCTGTTAATGTGCGGATTATTGCAGCAACCAATAAAAACCTGGAGGAAATGATAAAAGAAGGAAAATTCCGTCAGGATTTATTTTATCGTTTGAGTGTTTTCCCTTTATATACCTATCCGCTTCGCGAACGCAAAGAAGATATTATTCCTTTGGCAAATTATTTTATTGAAAATTTCTGCAAAAAAAATAAAACAAAAATCGTCAAAATAAGTCCTGCTGTTATTGAAAAACTGCTTTCCTATCCATGGTACGGCAATATTCGGGAACTTGCCAATATCATGGAACGGGCTATTATTTTAAGCAGTGAAAAAGGTATCATAGAAATTGATGCACTGCCTGATTTTATACTCCAAAATAACCCCAAAGAAGCAATGCCCCAAACAAAAACTTTGGATGAAAGTCTTGAAGAAGTGGAAAAAGAACTTATTGTCAATGCCTTGACTTCCTGCAAAGGCAATATGACAAAAGCATGCAAAGTGCTTGGCATTACAGAACGCATGCTTGGCATACGCATGAAAAAATACGCTTTGGATTATAAGCAGTTTCGCACATAAATTTTTCTTCTGCACATAAAAATCCTGCAAGAATTTACCTGCAGGATTTTTTGTGACAATTTTTATCGTATTTTTAAGCATGTTCAGGATATACTTCTTCTGTTCCTGAGACACTTTCCGCCTGATGATTTTCCGCGTTCTTGCTCCGCAGCAGGGCTTTTTTGTATTCAAGCGGAATGGCTTTCAGAAAAAAGGAAACCTGCGTCTGCCAGTTATTCAAAATAAATTTTGCCAACGCACTGTCTGTATAGCGAACATGTTTTTCCAGCAGCAAGCGAAGATTTTTTATATCCTCAACCTGCCAGACACTTTCAATATCAAGAGCTTCCATACTGCAAAGCGTAGAGAATGTTTCGCTTCTGTCATACACATACGCTGTGCCGCCACTCATACCTGCACCAAAATTATAGCCTGTTTGCCCAAGCACAACGATAGTCCCGCCGGTCATATATTCGCAGGCATGATCGCCAACCCCTTCAACTACTGCATTTGCTCCGCTGTTTCGCACAGCAAAGCGTTCCCCGGCAGAACCAGCCACAAAAAGTTCTCCCTTTGTGGCTCCATAGAGAGCAACATTGCCGATAGCTGTTTGTTCCGCAAATACATCATCGTCAAAATTGTAAGGGCTAATGGCAATAGTTCCGCCGGAAAGTCCTTTGCCCACATAATCATTGGCATCACCTTTAAGGGTCAAAAGAATTTCTTTGCTTATAAATGCTCCGAAACTTTGACCGGCATTGCCGATTAGTGAAACAGAAATACATTTTTCAGGCAGATCGCCGCCAAATTTTTGCAAAATTTCTCCTGTAAGTCGTGTGCAGGTGCTTCTGTCCGTATTTTTAATCTTACCTCGATACGATGCGGCGCGCATTGTTTCCAGTTCCTGCAAAATATGTGTATTCATTTCTTTTTCAAGACTGTTATCCTTACACATATCAGCTTTATTGACAGATTGAGAAAGATAAGGCAGCGGACAAAAAAGTTTTTCAAAATTTAAACTGCTCAGCTTATTTTGCCATAATGCTGCATGATTAGAAAAAAGAGAGGATGTATCATTAACAAATTTTGTTGTTTCCACAGAAAGCAAATCTGTCCGTCCAATCAGTTCCTGCATGGTGCGGACGCCAAGCTTTGCCATTTCTTCCCTAAAATCCTCTGCAAGAAAACGTAAATAACGTTCCACATGGTCAGGGCTGCCTTTAAATTTACTGCACAGTTTTTCGTCTTGTGCTGCGATACCAACAGAACACGTTCCCAGGTGGCAAACTCGCAAAAGGCAGCAGCCCATTGCCACAAGAAGGCTCGTACCAAAGGCAAATTCCTCTGCTCCAAAAATGCTTGCAATCACAAGGTCTTTGCCTGTGCGCAGCTGTCCGTCTGTCTGCAATGTCACACGGCTGCGAAGTTTATTATGCAGAAGGGCAGCATGGGCTTCAGCAAGTCCTATCTCCCAAGGCAAGCCCACATAAGAAATGGCTGTGCGCAGCGAAGCTCCTGTTCCGCCGTCATGCCCGGAAATAACAATAGTATCAGCACCTGCTTTTGCCACCCCGGAAGCAATAGTTCCTACATTTGTACTGGAAACAAGTTTGACAGAAATTTTTGCATGCTTGTTTAGCCTGCGTAAATCATAAATAAGCTGTGCCAAATCCTCAATGGAATAAATGTCATGGTGCGGAGGAGGCGAAATCAGCGTGACGCCTGGGGTGGTATGCCTTACTTCTGCAATTTGCGGCAAAACCTTATGGGCAGGCAACTGCCCGCCTTCACCGGGCTTTGCCCCCTGTGCCATTTTAATTTGAATTTCTTCTGCATCACACAAATATTCAGCTGTTACCCCAAAACGTCCGGACGCAACCTGACGGATTTTTGATTTTGCACAATCCCCGTTTTCAAGTACACGGCAGCGTTCTTTTTTTTCACCGCCTTCACCGCAGTTAGAACGTCCGCCAATGCGGTTGAAGGCAATGGCAATGGTTTCATGGGCGTTTTTGCTGATGGAGCCAAAACTCATGGCAGCACCCACAAAATGCCGCAAAATATTTTCAGCCGGTTCCACTTCCATAAGAGGAATTGCCTGCTGTGGCTTGAAAGAAAATAAGGAACGCAGGGTAACAGGCGTATCTACATCATTACTTTCTTTTGCATACTCTTTATAGGCTGCATAGTCATTTTCCCGCACAGCTTTATGCAGGGAAGATATTGCCTTTGCTGACCATAAATGTTTTTCGCCATTCCTGCGGGGTTTATAGGTGCCGTATTGTTCTGGAGCTGTTATGCCGTCCAGATAATAAAATGCTTTCAAATGACGGGCAAGGGTATCTATGGCAATATGTTCAAGTCCAATACCGCCGATTTTACTGGTCAGCCCGCAAAAATATTTGTTTACCAGTTTTTCGTCAAAGCCCACAGCTTCAAATAATTGCCCGCCTATAAAGCTGCGCAGAACGGATATCCCCATGCGGGATATGGTTTTCATTAGCCCCTTTTGCAATGCTGTGATATAATTATTGGTATTTTGCGCAAGCTGCTCATTTTGGGCAGTTTCACCTGCAAATTTTTGTTCAAGGGTCAGTTTTTCAATCACATCAAATGCAAGACGGGGACAAACTGCACTTGCTCCAAAAGCAAGGAGCTGTGCCGCCTGCATGGAATCCCGTATTTCCCCGCTGTCCACAGCAAGACTGCATAAGTGACGCAGATTATTCTGCAGTAAATAATGATGTACCGCAGACACGGCAAGCAAAGACGGAACAGGTGCAAAATGTCGGCTGGCATTTTTATCAGAAAGAATAAGCAGTGTTGCCCCGTCTAAAACTGCTTTTTTTGCTTTTTGCAGCAACGTTTCAAGTCCTTTTTCAAGTGCGAGCCCAGCTTTATCTTTATCCGGTTCCAATGTATGAGGATTGATTTCCGAAATATCAAACAATATATCAAGAACAACAGTTTTCACTTGTTCTTTTTCTGAATACTGCAATTTTAAAATATCTTCTTTGCGTAAAATGGGGTGTGAAAGTCGCAGCAAAGCATACTGATCAGCATTTTCTTCCAGCAGATTTTTTCGCCTGCCCAAAAATCCCGTCAAAGACATAACCATACTTTCCCGTAAAGGGTCAATAGGAGGATTTGTCACCTGAGCAAAACGCTGCTTTAAATAATTAAATAAAAGCTGCGGTTTTTGGGACAGTACCGCAAGAGGAGTATCAATACCCATACTTGCCACTGGTTCCTGGGCATTTTTCATCATGGGTTTTATTATTTCCTCAATTTCATCAACACTCATGCCGTATAAAAATTGTTCCTGCAGCAAAGAATTTTTTTGTTCATACACGTGAGCCGGCAAAGAAAAATCAGCAAGTTTAATCCCCTTTTCCTTTATCCAGCGAATATACGGAGCAGAATAAATAACAGTATTTTTACATTCCGTATCGGTAATAATTCTTTTTTGCTCAAAATCCACCATGAGCATTTTACGGGGACGCAAACGTCCGCGTTTGAGGATATTTTTTGCAGGAATATTGAGTACACCGCTTTCAGAAGCAAGCACAATCAAACCGTCTTTTGTAATGGTATAGCGGCAGGGGCGCAGGGCATTTCTGTCAAGACTGGCTCCAAGCTGTTTTCCGTTGGTAAACACAAGAGCCGCAGGACCGTCCCATGCCTCCATAAGAGCTGCATGATATTCATAAAAAGAGCGTTTGCCTTGTCCCATAATATAACTTGCACCAAAAGGTTCCGGCAGCAGCATCATGGTAGTATGACACAAGGAACGCCCGCTTTGACAGAGAACTTCAAAAACAGCATCAAGAGCGGCAGAATCGCTGCCATTGGAAGGAACAAGCGGTTTTAAATACCGGATATCATCACCGTATAAAGGAGAAGCTAAATCAGTTTCACGCATTTTCATATTGAAAAGATTACCGTTCAACGTATTTATTTCACCATTATGAGCAATCATTCTAAAGGGCTGGGCTAAATGCCATGCAGGTGTTGTATTCGTGCTGAAGCGTTCATGAAAAATAGCAAAATGTGTCTTAAAATCGGGGTCTAACAAATCAGCATAAAAATCTGCAATCTTGCCGCCATGAATAAGTCCCTTATAAATAATTGTCTGTGAGGATAAACTGACTATGTGAAAATCATAGGGCGTCAAGGCTGTTTTATTTGCAATTTCATATTCAATATGACGTCTGGCAACAAATAAACGCCGTTCAAGGTCACGGACAGATTGAGCCGTGCCATTTGCCTTTGCCGGAGTATCGGCAAGAAGAACCTGCCGAAAGCACGGTAAATGCCGTCTTATTTCTTCGCTTTCAATACAAGCCGTATTAATAGGCACTGGGCGCCAGGCAAGTACCGTAAAATCATGCTTTGCCAAAACATCCTGCATACGCATTTCAATTTCAGCGTCCAGTTTTCTTGCCTTTGGGAAGAAAACTTGCCCCACAATGAGCTGTTCCGGCATTTGTGCTGATAATTGAGGATATTCCTTTTGCCATACTTTTTTCATAAATGCCTGCGGCATGGCAAATAAAATTCCTGCACCGTCCGGATTGGGAAGTCCCAATCCGGAACCGCCGCGATGTGCCATATTTCCTAATGCCTGTACTGCCTGCAAGACTAAATCATGGCATGGCTGTGCATTTATTTTTGCAATAAAACCAACTCCGCAGGCATCATGCCCAATATGAGGGTTAAATAAACCAGTCTGTTTAAGCATATGTTTTCCTTTACTTTCAGTTTACCAGAGCATTTCATTATATTTGGGCAATACCCATAAACTGTTATCAACAATTTTTTCTAACGTATCTGCCAACGCCCTGCACTGATTCATACGCGGGATTAAATTGTCCTTTGTTGCTTCTGCCCGGACTAATGCCCCGAAAAGGCTGTCAGCTTTTTTATGTTCTTCATCAAGTTCATTCAGAGCAGCATAAAATTCTGAGACAAGTGTTTGTAAATTCTGATAATATATTTTTTCAAAACCTGCAGTCTGCCCGAGCTTTTCCGCCTTGAGAACTAATGCACTGACTTCATCAAGCCAGCGCAGACAAGAAGGTAAAATAAGGCTTCGTCCCATGCTCACCGTCAATTTTACTTCCACATGAATATCGCGAATATAATTTTCCAATAAAATATCCTGACGGGCTAAGAGTTCCCGTTCAGAAAGCACGCCGTTTTGTGTCAGAACATTCATCACAGAACTGTCGCTGTAATGGGCAAGCACACTCACAGAATCTTTATAATTTGGCAAACCGCGGCGTTTAGCTTCTGCCTGCCATTCAGCGCTGTAGCCATTTCCATTGAAAACAACCGGCAAATGTTCTTTGAAGACGGTAACCAACGTTTCATGCACAGCTTCGGTCAAGGTCTTTCCGCTGGCAATGGCAGTTTCAAGCATAAGGGCAATATCAGCCAAAGCATTTGCCATGGCTGTATTTAAGGCAATATTGGCAGGAGCGCAGGAGGCAGAAGAGCCAACAGCCCGAAATTCAAATTTATTCCCGGTAAAGGCAAAAGGACTTGTTCTGTTTCTGTCAGAAACATCTTTTGGAAGTGAAGGCAGACTCGTTACCCCAATTTTAAGCATATCCTGTTTCCAGTCGCCGTTTTCTTCTGTATCGTTAATAATACTGTCAATAACAGAGCTAAGCTGCGCACCAAGAAAAACAGATAAAATTGCCGGCGGAGCTTCATTGGCTCCCAGTCTGTGGTCATTGCCTGCTCCAATGGTTGCAAGACGGAGTAAAACCGCATTTTCATGCACTGCTTTGAGCACTCCTGCCAAAAAAACGAGGAACTGGGCATTATCCATAGGTGTATTGCCCGGATCCAATAAATTATTGCCTTCTGAATCACATAAAGACCAGTTATTGTGCTTGCCGGAACCATTCACGCCGGCAAAAGGTTTTTCATGGAGCAAACAATAAAAACCATGCTTTTCCGCAGTAGTCCGCAAAATTTGCATGGTCAGCATATTATGGTCAATGGCTAAGTTTGCAGGTTCAAAAACAGGGGCTAATTCAAACTGGGCAGGAGCAACTTCATTGTGACGGGTTTTTGCGGGAATACCAAGTTCAAACATCTGTTTTTCCACATCAGCCATAAAGGAAAGCACCCGTTCATTAATGGCACCAAAATAATGGTCTTCCAGTTCCTGCCCTTTGTCAGACATTGCCCCGTAAAGCGTACGCCCGCAAAGTTTGATATCATCACGCAAAGAAACAAAACGCCTGTCTATTAAAAAATATTCCTGCTCAATGCCTACCATAGTATGAACATTGGTTGCCGTGGTATTTCCAAATAAACGCAAAATCCGCAAGGCTTGTTTGGAAACTGCTTCATTGGAACGAAGCAAAGGCGTTTTGCGGTCTAAAGACTCGCCTGTATAGGAAATAAAAATACTCGGTACATACAGGGTTTTGCCGTGGCTGTTTTCCATTAAAAAGACAGGACTAGTGGGATCCCATGCTGTATAGCCCCGTGCTTCAAAGGTGGAACGGATACCGCCGGAAGGAAAGGATGAGGCATCAGGTTCACCCTTTACCAGCATTTTTCCCGAAAATTCATTGAGCAAATTGCCGTCATTATACGCAGAGGAAGGAATAAAAAATGCGTCATGCTTTTCTGCTGTTACCCCGGTCATGGGCTGAAACCAGTGCGTATAGTGGGTTGCATTATTTTCAATAGCCCAGTCTTTCATGGCACTGGCAATAATATCCGCGTCCCCCTCTGCCAGTGAGCCATTCGTTTTAATGACTTTTTCCAAACGCTTATAAACCTGCTTTGGCAAACGTTCCTGCATAATTTTTAAACTGAAAACATTTTTGCCGTATACTTTGGCTGGTGAATACCATTCATGCGCAGGCTCAGATTCAACATGCATTGCCATATCTTTTTTTAGTGCAATTCGTGCATTTTCCATTTCCATACTCCTTTATTTTTTGCAAAAGCAATTTCTTTTTTACTTGTGCAAGAAGTATGCAAAAATTTTTCGAAGGTAAAATTATTTATAATATAATGAAATAATTAAATAATGCTAATATTGTTTATATGTGAGCA
>CAJTMS010000026.1 GCA_910577155.1 uncultured Mailhella sp. | reverse complement strand
GCAGAGATAATCATTTCCCCCAAAGAAAATAAAAATTACGAATATTATGCGGAAACGCTCTAGTATCAGGTTGATTTTATAACTGCAAAAGATAATTATAAAATTCTCTTTTTTATGGGGGAAATATTTAACTCTGCCGGTTGCTATCCATAAACCAACAAGTTGGCAGCAGCTGACCCTCGCCTTTTCTCTCGGTTGTTTTTATTTCATAAAAACAAGAAGTCCTCGATTTGTACGTGAAAGGTTTAAATTGATTTGCCAATCACTTTTTATGGCAGGTATTTTTATATTAACATGCCTTTTTGAGACACGTTAGACACAAATTGACATTTTTTTTTTTTTTTCATACACTTAAAGAAAAAAGTGTGTGAAAATGGAAAAAATAAAAATTTTATTGCAAAATAACGCGTTAATCCTATCGTATTGTATTCCATGCTGTTTCGTGCTGTGTTATTTTATTTTCATGTGTGTCTGGGGACCTAGCCTTATCAGGTTTGTGGGTGAAAGTGACGATTATTTGCTCTTATCCGTAGCACTGGAAAAAAATTTTTCTGATATAGTAAGCCCTGAAGTTATAGCTCAGGCACAGCTTGATTTTCCGGGTTTGCCTTGGAACGAATGGATACGTGAATTTGAAAAAGGCGCTCTTCATTTGCCATTAACCGTAAATAATAATTCCTACAGCTGGTATTTTGTCACCTATCCCCTGCTCTGTCTGCCTGCGAAATTTTTGCTGAAAGCGGCGGGTATTCATCAAATTTTTGCTTTTTATCTTACGAATTTATTGTTGCTGTTATTTTCTGTTTTAATCTCTTTAAAATGGATGAAAGAGCTGATTTTTTGTAAAAATTCGTATGCGTCATTATTGTTGCTGTCTGTAAATTTACCGTATTTATTTTGGGCAAGCAACGAAATTTGTCTGATGAGTTGTATGACACTTGCAAGTTCTGCATTATTTTCAAAACGTTATATTTATTCTGCTCTTTTTACAGGTTTGGCAGCGACATTGAATGTTACAGCAATTTTGTTTTTTATTTTTGTCTGGTTAAAGTTTTTTTATAGAAATTCAGAATTTTTATCTTTTAAACCTTCAGTACTGCGGCAATGTATGATTAATTTAGGGACAGAATATAAAAAAACTTTTGTTTTTATTTTATTTACGATTATTGGTTTTATTCCAATACTTATTAATTTAATTCGGTGGAATAAAATTGCTGTTATGCAAAATATGGGAAGTATTAATGGCAGTACAGAAAGATTTTTAGCATATGTATTTGATTTAAATTTTGGAATATTACCATATTATCCTTTTGTATTATTAATATTTATTATGCTGTTATTTGTATTAAAAAAGGAGTATTTAATTTATTTTATAACAGTATGCAGTATAATTTTTTCTTTTTCGCTTATGCTAAATATAGATTGCGGAATGTCTTTTATGTCGCGATATCTGGCTTGGACTATGCCTTTAATTCTTATCGGTGTTTTTTATTATACAAGAAAATATTTATTGAAATGTAAAATATTAAAAGCAGGAAAAATATTTTTATGGTTGTCATTATGTTATAGCATTATTATTATAATATCCTATATTCCCCGCCATAATTTTTTGGTAAGTGACTGTATTTTTCACCATCCAATAGCAAAAAGAGTTTTTGATTTGTGTCCGGCATTATATAATCCGAGATATTCAACATTCAATAGCAGAACAAATCATATACCGGGAGGTTATGATATAGCACAATATGTTCCAATAGAATATATTGATAAAAACGGAAATATACGAAAGGTATTAGTTGAAACCTGTTTTATCGAGCCATACTTGGATTATGAAATTGTTTTTTCTCCTGATTTAATATCGGATGTTGAAAATGAGAGAAGGAAAGCCCATAATAATCATAAAAAATATCAATATTTAAATTTTCCAAAAGGAGTTAAAAAGAAAATGGAAAAGTAAACTTTCAGCAGTATATATTCTAGCCGGAGGAGTGTATGCGATATTAAAATTTTATGAATAATTGATATTGCAGACAGAGAATGACAGAAAAATTATGCAAATTGACATTTTATCTTGTTTTTCATATAGTTGCCGCTAAAAGGGAATACTATGAAAAAATGGACGTTCGCAATTTTAATGTATTGTAAAAACATAAATTCCAAAGATTATGTATCTGCGGTTATTCATGGCTGTAAAAGTATCAAAAAAGAATACAAAATTGCATTTTTGATAAATTTTTTTATTCTAAATGCAGTCTATCTATATTTTAATATGAATTTTTTGCATGGCAGTCATGACTGGATGCATCTGCGTTATGATTTGGATCAGGAATACTATGCAACAGTTGGAAGATTTTCAATTCGTATTATCAGTGCGCTGCTTGAGTGGAAATATCTTCCCTTTCTTAATCATTGTCTTGGATTTATCTTTTTATCTTTGACACCTGTTTTTCTTGTTAAATATTGGAAATTGCCTGTTACTCTTTTCAATATTTTTGCTCTTTCTGTTTTTTTGCTTTTATATCCTCAATTATCCTCAGTTATTTATTTTTTGCATTTATCCTATGCCTATCTTTTAGCCCCCTTGCTCATTATTATTGCATTGATTTTGTCTGAAAAAAAGAATTATGCTGCCTCTGTTTTTTCTGTTGCATTGCTTGTTTTCGCCATTGGCGACTATAATGTCTGCATTAATACTTTAGCCGTAATTTTTATTGGGAAAATGCTGCTTGAATATGCGAATGGCAGCAGTTTTTTGGCATTGTTTAAAAAATATTTTCGGACAATAAGTATTATCTGTCTTTCTTGTATCCTCTATTTTCTCATTATTCAATATCTAAAGTATACGGGAGTTTTTGCTGAAAAATATAATACGGCACTTCTTGCTTCTGATCGGATTTTGCCAAGAATTTTTACTGTTTTTGTTGATTCTTTCAAACATTTTTATACTACCTATCCTTTTTTAGATTTAAAATATTGTATTGTATTATCATTACTTTTTGTTCCCATGTTTGCGCTTGTGATACGTGGAAGCATACGAAAAAAAAGCCTGCAGTTTTTATTGGGGCAGCTCTTTCTTTTTACTGCAATAGTTTTTTGTTCAAATATCATTCATTGTGTAACAGATACCTATGTTTTATTTTATACCTATGTAACGTATTTTTCTTTGCCCTATGTTTATACCTGTGTCATTGCCTATATTTTGAATTCGCATTTGCTTTGGAGCAAGAATGTATTGTTTCTTTTATTAATCCCCATATGTTATTTTAGCATAATACGGGATTTTGAATGCCAGAAATATTGGAAAATAGGTTTGGACGGAGATAAACAAATTATTTCACGGCTGGTGGACAGAATAGAGCAGCAGGATAATTTTTTGTATGATACGAGATATAATTTAATTTTTATTGGGTATTATACACCTTTTAATTCTCATTATTTTCAATCGCCGCAGTATGATCAGGATAATGCTGTGGTGAATGGCAATTTTTTTCCTGCTAAAAGTTTGTGGGCAGTCATAGCATTGATGCCGCGTGCCAAGTGGTTTAATTCTGCGTTTTTAATTGAGACAGCAACGCCTGCAGATAAAATACAAAAGAGTTTTTCAGATGTGCCCATGGACTATATTATAAGCTTGAAGCCATGGCCGCATAAAAATTCTGTTCTGGTCTATGAGGATAAAATTATTGTTTGCTGGCGGGCTGACGAATTGGAATATCTGAAAAAAGTGCTTGAGGAGAGTGACTGAGTGTATAAAGCGATATCATTTGTTATTGTAAGCTTATTTGGCTGCGGAAAATCCCCTGTTGCTTCCGGTACGGTGGGCTCTTTTGCCACATTGCCTTTAGCCTATCTTCTTATCCGCTGTTATGGCGTTTGGGGGATTCTTTTGGGCGCTCTTGCATTATTTTTCATAGGTGTTTTTTGTTCACAGGAAGTCCTTAAATATACGGCACATGATCCGGCGATTATTGTGATTGATGAAGCAGTGGGACAGCTTCTCAGCTTTTTGTTTGTGGCGGAGAGTTTAAAAAATTCCCATGAGCAGGCGTTTTTTCCGTATATTTTTGCGTTTTTTTGTTTTCGTTTTTTTGATATTGTAAAACCGCAGCCTGCCAAGTGGTTTGATACCTGCGTGCTGAATGCATGGGGAGTAATGCTTGATGATGTTGCTGCAGGGCTGTATGCTGCAATAGTTGTTTTTATTCTGTATGCTGTATGGTATTCATAATGATAAAAGAAGTCATAAAACTTATTCGTGTGAAGCAATGGATAAAAAATGTCTTTGTTATTATCCCGCTCTTTTTTTCTTTAAAGTTTACTGAATTGTCTGTATGTATCAGTGCACTCTATACTTTTTCAGCCTTCTGTCTTACTTCTTCTTTTGTCTATGTATTGAATGACATATTGGACAGAGAAAAAGATAAATTACATCCCAAAAAGAAATATCGTCCATTGGCTTCAGGAATATTGTCCGTATCCTTTGCATTCTTTTTACTTGCTGTTTTGCTGTGTTTTGTTATTTTATTCTTGTTTATCATTAATGATAATAAGGTGTTATATATCGTCTGTCTTTATTTGGGCATGAATTTATTGTATTCATTTAAATTAAAACATTTGGTATTAGCAGATGTTTTTGTTATAGCCTTAGGTTTTATTTTAAGGGTATATGCAGGAGCCTATGCAATAGATGTGTCAGTTTCCAGCTTCCTTTTCATGACAACTTTCTTTTTGGCATTATTCCTTGCTTTTTCCAAACGGAAATCCGAATTATGCAAAACAGGGGAGTCAACAAGGGAAGTTTTAAAAAATTACTCTTCGGAAGTAATAAACCAATATATTATTATTTCAGCGGGACTGACCATTCTTTGTTATAGCCTGTATACGCTGGAGCCTCATACCATAGAACGGTTTGGGACAAACAGGCTGATATACAGTGTGTTTTTTGTGACCTATGGGATTTTTCGCTATATGTATCTGCTCAATTTTTCAGAGGAAATTGAGGATCCCACAGAAGCCGTTTACGCGGATAAGGGTTTGTTTTTGACGTGTCTGGGCTTTTGTGCGTATATTTTATTAATTCTTTTTAACATAGTGTAGTGTGATATGAAGTTATTTTTATTGATGTTTTCCAGCGTCTTTTTATGTTCGGCGGCACAAATGCTGGTTAAAAAAGGAATGACGATCCTTGGGATTTATTCTTTTTCTTTTTCGCATATGCTCAATCTTTTTATTGCCATTTTTACCAATATATATTTATTTTTGGGGATGTTTTGCTATGGTATCAGCGTGCTTTTATGGATGATAGTTTTATCCCGTGTACCGGTATCTGTTGCCTATCCGTTTTCCAGCGTAGGATTTATTATTACCATGATTTTTTCCTCTTTTCTGCTGAATGAGATGATAACATTCAATAAAGTCATGGGGATAGGTTTTATTTGCCTTGGGGTATATTTAATTTTTTCAACGCATTAATTTTTACCTTGTTCACGTTGTCATGTCCTGTAAACGCTGAGAAAGGCTGCTTGCCTATTCACCTATGAAAGAAGAAAAAAGCCCTTGTTGATGAAACGAGGGCTTATCTTTTGTTGTACGAAATGTGTATTTTTAAAATTACGCAATATCAAACTTGTTTTCCTTTGCCCAGTGGTGAAATTGCTCAATCCAGTCAGGGAAAAGGGGAATTTCTTTTTGTCTGCGGTAGGCTTTGTATTCTTCGTCAGACATCTTATCCTCAACTTTGGAATCATTATCTGCTTCGTCCTGAACAAAACCATAAAACACATTGAGTGTCTTGTTAAAATGGGCATCAAGACTCATATTGTGCATAAAGGCGGCAAAATCTTCATCAGAAAGCTGCAGGCTACTTTGTACAAAGGAAAAAATCGCACTTTTGACATCATTTAAAACAATGGGGCTGTGCTGAAGCTTCACTAAAAGAGGAATTAAATGGGGAAGTTGACTTTTACAGGCATTGTATATCGTGTACGGAATTTCTATGCTTGCGCTGACTTCATCGTCTGCTTCTTCAAAGTAAAAATAGCGAGCCCAATGCTCAAAAAAAATAGCCTCAAGCAGGAGTTTTTCTTTATCCATACTTATTTCCTAATGCCGGATTAATTCACCAAGCAGAGAGTGTTTTTTGGCAGTGATAATTTTTGCAGATACCATGTCGCCGGCTTTGTACGGCAAGTGGTTGGGAATAATAAGATTGACGGTATTTCCCCATACATCATGCCCTTGCCAGCTGGTATTTTCCGTATCTTCATCAAATGTTTCCGCAACGGTTTTAACGGTTTCCACAGCTATGGAATTATCTGTAATTTCAGAATATTTTGGTTTTGCGCTTTTTGCTTCCAATAAAACTTCCGTTTGCATGCCAACGCGTGATTTGAGCCAAGCTTCTCCTATGGAATTTTGCAGTTCCATAAGCCGATTAAGTCTGTCAAGTCCAACACTTGCAGGGACTTTGTCCTGCATTTTTGACGCCCGTGTTCCGGGTCTGTCAGAATAAATAAAGGAGAAGGAGGCAATGAAATTTGTTTCTTTCATCATGCGCAGGGTTTCTTGAAAATCCTCTTCTGTTTCACTTGGAAAACCAACAATAAGGTCAGTGGAAAGGGCAATATCGGGGCGGGCTAGGCGAAGTTTTTCCACTAAACGCATAAAATCCTGATTGGTATAGCCTCTTCCCATTTTTTCTAAAACAGCATTGGAACCTGCCTGCAAAGGCAAATGAAGACGGGGAGCAAGCACAGACAGTTCTTTGTAGGCATGAACCGTTGCATCGCAAAAATCGCGGGGGTGGGGGGTAACGAGGTGCAGGCGTTTCAATCCGTTCAGCTTTGCCACCTCATAAAGTAATTCCACAAAGTGGGGAGTGTCGCTTGCTTTATCCTTGCCATAGGCGTTAACATTTTGCCCAAGCAGGGTTAAATCACAAATTCCGCGGTCAAGCCATTCCTGACATTCCTGCAGAATAGAGCTAAGGGGACGTGATTTTTGCCGTCCGCGGGTATAAGGAACAATGCAGTATGCACAAAAATTATTGCAGCCCTGCATGATATTGACAAAGGCTCTGGTATCGTTTCCCTTGCTGCTTTCTTCGCTTGTGCCGGTGGGCAGGAGAGGGATGTTTTTAAAATAGCCAAGTTCCGCTTTTCTGTCCGGAAATTCTTTGGTAAATTTTAAATAGGAAAGGCGAAGTTTAGGATTTTTTGCTATTTTTTCAAATGCTTCAGGAGCAAAAGCAATGCCGTCACTGCCGAGGACAAGTCGGACGTGGGCATTCTTCTCCCAAAGTTTTTCGCCCAGCTGCTGGGCAACACAACCGGCTACGGCAACACTTGCCCTTGGGTTGACGTCACGGATTATCCCCAGCATGCTTAGCACTTTATGCTGGGGTTTTTCGCGTACGGAACAGGTATTCATGAAAACAAAATCTGCTGTTTCCATATCGGTTTCTTCCCAGCCCATTTTGACAAGACAGCGGGCTACCCATGCGCTGTCGTTGACATTCATTTGACAGCCATAGGTTATACAATGAAAAGAAGGCATCAGCTATTCCTAAACAGTGGTGTCAATATTGGAAGTATCTTGGGCTTTGCAGACACTTACTTTTGCAGAGCGGAGCAGCCGTCCTTTGAGAACATAGCCTTTTTGCATGACAGAAATAATATGCCCTGCCGGGATTTCATTGTGTTCTTCCTGAGCAATGGCTTCATGAAATTCAGGATTAAAGGCTTCTCCTTTTGTGCCGACAGGTTCCAGTCCATGTTTTTTAACGGCTTCAAGAAGAAGTTTTTTCGTCATTTCAACGCCCATGAGAGTATCTTTGCAGGCTTCATTTTTACTGCCGTACTGCAGGGCCAAATCAAGGTTATCAAGGGTGGGCAAAAGATCCGCAAGCACAGATTCCGCCACATACGTCATTTGTTCATCTTTTTCTTTTTGCAGGCGTTTTTTAAAGTTTTCCATTTCAGCAAGAGCACGGATACGGGTATCTTCTGCTTCTTTATGAATAGTGCAGGAAGGGCAAATCAGGGCTTTGCACTCTTCGGGGTTTAATGCGCATGCCTCTGTATTTTCAGCTTCGTTTTCAAGTTCTGCTTCTCTTTCATTTTCTTGTTCTTCGAATTGTTCTTTATGATTATGCAGATGTTTTTTAGACATACTTGCTCCTTTATCGTTTTCCTAAAAAGTAGGCATGAATAGCGTTTCTGTCAAGGTTTAGCCATGAAAATCTTTTTTATATGCGGCAGTTATTGCTGTGGATTGAGTTCCATACCTTGTTTGGGGGCACTGTGCATGCTTTGCTCTGCGCGCGCAGCCAATTGGAGCATTTTGGTAAAGCTGTCCATGATGGATTCCGGTTCGTTGATACCTTGCATAAGAAACTCATTAATGGGCTTATTAAATTGGATAGCCGCGTCAATTTCAGCATTGGAGCCTTTACTATAAGCACCGATATTAATCATATCTTCAGAAGAATTATAGGTGGAAAGCAAGTTCGTGAGTGTTCGTCCTGCTTTGACAAGGTCAGGTTCAATAATATCATTGCGCAAACGGCTGATGGATTTCAAAACATCAATGGCAGGAAAATGCCCTTTGTCTGCCAGCTGGCGGGTTAAAACAATGTGCCCGTCCAAAATTGAGCGGACAGCATCAGCAATGGGTTCGTTAAAATCATCACCGTCAACAAGAACAGTGTAAATACCTGTAATTGTTCCTTTGTCAGAACGCCCTGCCCGTTCCAGAAGGCGGGGGAGCTGAGCAAAAACAGAAGGCGTATAGCCCTTTGTGGTGGGTGGTTCACCTGTGGCAAGACCAATTTCCCGTGATGCCATAGCAAAACGCGTAATGGAGTCCATCATCAAAAGGACGTTATTTCCCTGATCGCGGAAATATTCGGCAACAGCAGTCGCGGCATACGCTGCCCGCATCCGCACAAGTGCCGGCTGGTCAGAGGTGGCGACTACAATGCAGGAGCGTTCCATACCTTCTTTTCCAAGGTCGCGTTCCATAAATTCCAAAACTTCCCGTCCGCGTTCGCCAATGAGCCCCATAACAATGATATCTGCTTCAGTATAGCGTGCCATCATGCCCATAAGGGTGGATTTTCCCACGCCTGAACCGGCCATAATCCCAACACGCTGCCCCTTTCCCATGGTAATAAGGGAATTGATACAGCGAACGCCCACGTCCAGTGTCTCGTCAATACGGGGTCTGTCAAGGGGTGCGGGAGGATCTGCATAAAGGGGTATCATGGTTTCGGGATTGATAGGAGCTTTTTTATCAAGAGGATTGCCAAAGGCGTCAAGGGTTCTGCCCAAAAGTTCTGCAGATGCAGGAAAAAGCGGGGGAAGACTGGAGTTTTGGATAAGGCTTCCGGGACGCACGCCGCGCATTTCTCCATAGGGCATAAAAAGCAGGCTGTTATCTTTAAAACCAACTACTTCCGCTGCTATGGGACTTTCTTTTTTGTTGTCAGGCATAATGTGACAAACATCACCCAAACTGGCTTTCAACCCTGTTGCTTCCACAACAAGCCCCACAACTTTGGTTACTTTCCCAAAACTTTGGACTGGGTTGCTGTCGTTTAATAAACGGATACAGGTTTTTGGGTCAAAAGGCATAGTGTTCTCGTTTGCTTAGTGTTTATCGGTAAAACCCATTTCAGCTAAAAGATCGTCGGCAAGGTCATTGGGCAGGGCATGCCCTTGTTCCTGCTGTGGGGCAGGTTCCGGCTTTCCAAGGAATTCTTCCACCAAGTCATGGGCTTCGGCATGGATTTCCTCATGGGTGTTTTTTTGCGGAGCGGGGGCAGGATTATCAAATAAATCGTCAATGTCAGTCTGAGCAGAACTTTGCTTTGGCTGTGTTTCAGGCTTTGGAACAGCCTGCGGAGCAGGACTGTCAAATAAATCGTCAATGTCAGCCTGTGCAGAACTTTGCTTTGGCTGTGCTTCGGCTTTTGGAACAGCCTGCGGAGCAGGGCTGTCAAACAAATCATCTATATCAGCCTGACCGGGGGCAGCTTGCTGCATTTGCTGTGCCTGCGGGGCGGGCTGCGGTTCTGCCGGCTTTTGTATTCCAATGGCTTCCCCTAATAGTTCTTCGGATAATTCTTCCGGAAGCTCCGCCGAAGGCATGGCTGTCATAGATTCAGCAGGCTGTTCAAAGGCAGTATCTGTTTTATCATTGGTATTGATATCAGGAGCAAGCTCCTTTCTTTCAGGCATAATGTTTTGCAGAGGGATTTCCGTGATTGGTTCGGGATTTTGGTCCATGGAATGCCGCAAAACAGGATTATTTTGCATTTCGTGATCGAGGGTGCTCTTCAGCTGCTGTTCTAAGAGTTCCTCATCATGATTTTTCGGTAAAATAAGATTATCCAAAATTTCCTGTACGAATTTTTGGCGCTCGCTGCGGGAGTTTTTAATAAAAACGTTATCGCTTTCCAGTTCAAGACTGCCTGCTTCCAGTTCCTTGGAAGATTCCATTCTCCAAGCCTGCTCGCGGGAGTTCTCAAGGACTTGGGTAATGAGCTCCGCATCAGCAGGATTGACACGGACAATAAAATTTTTTTTATCAATGAGTTTTTGCACGCTTTCATCAAGGAGCTGTTTTAAAATGGCTTCTTTTTCTGTGCTTGCAACCCAGCCCGTGCCTACTTCTATGGCATCAAGGGTTAATTGCTTTAAATCTTCTTTCCAGACATCATAAAATTTATTCAGCTGTTCATGGATAGACAGCAAAACAACAGCCGTGCCTTCACCCAGTGCTTGTTGATTTTGTGCAAGTATTTGGTTTAAATCATTTTGTCCTTTTTGCACTGCCTCGTTATATACTTCTTGAAAACGTTGTTCCGCATTGCTTAAAATCGATTGGGCTTTTTGTTCAATATCCTGAGCCTTTTGCTCTGCCTGCATGGTGATTTCTTGGGCGCGGTTTTCTGCATCTTGGATAATTTCATCACTTCTTCGTTTTGCCTGCAAAAGAAGAGCGCGTACTTTTTCTGTCGCACGGGATTTTACACTTTCCAAGTATTCATTTTCTGCCTCTTCGCTCCATTTTGCACCGTGTTTTTGGTTGAGATAGGCGTCAACAGAGGTCTCTCTGTGGGAAAGAGGTCCCATGAAAATAGTATTACGGATTTTTTGTTCAGAACTAGACAAAAACATCACCTCCACCGCCACGGGCAATTATGATTTTGCCTTGGGCTTCAAGGTTGCGGACAGTTTTTACAATACTTTGCTGTGCTGCTTCAACATCAGAAAGTTTTGTTGGTCCCATATATTCCATTTCTTCTTTGAGCATGGTTGCTGCACGTTCAGACATATTGCGGAAGAAAAGATCTTTCATCTCGTCAGAAGCGCCGCGTAAAGACAGGGTAAGGTCTTCGTTGTTGATTTCTTTGAGAATTTCACGGATACCCTTGTCATCAATGTATTTGCAGTCTTCAAAGACGAACATGAGGTTACGGATATCTTCAGCCATTTGTGCAGAAGTTTCTTCAATTTCAGAAAGAACTTCCTCTTCAGTGGCACGGTCAACTTGGTTGAGGATTTCAGCAACAGACTGCGTACCGCCCACCTTCTTGCCTTCCTTACTGCCCATGGCAATAAGCTGGCTTTGCAGAACGCGGTCTACTTCCATAATCATTTCTTCTGAAACAGATTCTAATCGGGCTAAACGGATAAGAATTTCCGGACGCACACCGGGAGGAAGCATAAGGAGCAGACTGGAAGCCTGATCGGGTTTCAAGTGTCCTAAAATAAGGGCAAGAGTTTGTGGGTGTTCATTGCGTAAAAGCTGGGCAAGAAGTTTTGGATTGGCTCGATCCAGTTCCTGAAACGGAATAGGTCCTGTTTCCAGATTGAGGGAGTCTGCGACATATTTTGCAGTTTCTGAATCCAGATTGCTGGCAAGGACTTGTTTCAATGTTTCCTGTCCGCCTGAGACAATGTCCAGTCCGTCAACAAGAGCCATGTGGAATTCACGTAAAATTGCTTCGACTTCTTCTTTTGAAACAGAATCAAGTTCCATAATAGCACGAGAAATATTGGTAATTTCTGCTCGTGTCATTCTATTAAATACGTCAGAGGCAAATTTATCCCCTAATGCAAGTAAAATAACGGCTATTTTCTGTGTTCCTGTAAATTCCATGTATCTTCCCTTAATTTTGTCAAATTAATGACATATGGTTAATGCAAATACGAGTATGCAAAAACTTTGCCAAAGCATGTAATTATCCCTTGATAAGCAAGGGAATACCGCAGGAAAACGTGACAACAGCTTCGCATGCGTCTGCCAGTATTTGATTTGCTTTTCCTTGTATGTCCCTGAAAAGTCTTGCGCTTTTATAGAGAGGGACTATGCCCATACCCACTTCATTGCTGACAATGACAAGAGGGGTTTGGGTCTTTTGTATTTTGTCAGCCAGTGTTTCCACTTTCTTTAAAATTGTTTCTTCATTTTCTTCCATGCATAAGAGATTGGAAAGCCAAAGACTGATACAGTCTATCAAAATAATAGTGTATTTTTGATTTTTTGCAAGCTCAAGCGCCATGGGAATATCAAAGGGCTCTTCAAAGGTTGTCCATGAACTGTCCCTTTGTTTTTGGTGTTTTTGTATCCGTACAAGTATTTCCGTGTCCGGTATTTCCTCATTATTTTCCCTGCTTTCAGAAAGGATAAAATTTTTTTGCATGGTGGCGATAAATGCTTTTTGCCCTTGAAAACGCTCGGCATAGGCAAGAGCGAAATCGCTTTTGCCGCTTCTTGCCCCTCCCACACACAAAAGAGATTGGGGGGTGAGGGTAAAAATATCAAGACGCTTGTCAAAGGCAAGACAGCTATTCATGGAAAACTTCACTCACATCATGAGCAAAGCTGTCTAAGGCATCGGCAAAGGCAGCGCTTGCAGCGGGGTTATTTCTGCGGTTAAGCCACAGGGCAAGTTCCAGACAATTGGGTATTTGGGCAAGTTTTTCATCATATTGAATAAGATATTGTCTGAGTTCATTTTTTACGGTATTAACCCGGGTTTTCAACTGCGCAGAGCGAATAGTGCTTTGCTTTACTTTTTCTTCATAACTGCGTGCAGCCGCACCATTTTCCCGGTTTTGTTCAAAGCCCAGCAGGTTTTCTGCAAATGCGTTTTCTTCCTGTTTTAAATCATTTTCAATGGCAACCAGATTTTGGATATTTTCTGAAAGCTGCGGCACATTAATAAGCGTCCGTATTGCGTCCGCATAAAGGCGGCTTTGGTTAGCGTAAACATTAAACATTTTTTCCTGTTCAGACAGGGGCATATTCTTTTTTTCGGAAACTATCTTCATGGCATTGATAAGGGCAGGAGATAAATGCTTATAAAGGGCAGGTATCATATTTGCGTTATAGGCGTATTCCAAAACGCCTGCACGTCCTTTATCGTGTTCCAGACCAATAAGTCCTGTCCCGTAACGCTGGTTTAAGCGGGGCATGGTGAGAGCCGTACTTCCCGCGGCACGGTAATTATTGACTAGGTACTCCGCCAAATCATGGATAAAGAAGAGCGTCACAACAGGATCAAGGGAAGTATCCGGTGTGAGCTGAGAAAGTGTTCCCTCCTTGGTGGGAAGTACATTGTCCGTATCGTGAATTGTTGTAGACTGTTCCTTGCGAAGTTCATTCAGCTTTGCCAGTTTTGCTTGCTGCTCCTTAGCTTGTGCTTCCGCAATTTCTTCCTCTGTCAGCATCCTGCGCCCGCTTTCAAGAGGGGGCATGGAGCTTGGCGGTTCCAGATTAAATGTGTCAGAAGCATTGGCAGCGGCTTGAGGCGCTGAACCTTGTTTTTGCGCCATATCGTGTTCAGCGAGGTTATCTTCCGGATTTTGCTTTTCAGGTGTGTCAGTGTCAGCGGGAGAAGTGATTTTTTGGAAAATTTCATTGGCTTTTTCATAGAAAGACCGGTCGTTTTCATCAGCCGGCTTTTGCGGTGCGGCAGGAGAATTTTTACCGTCAAAAATTTTGCCGGGATTTTCTATATAGGTATTGATTTTATTTTCAATTTCCTTGGAGAGAAAAGGGATTTCCACCTTTTTATTGGGGAAAAAAGCATAATAACAGCCTATAATAATAGCTAAAACAATGATAAGCGTAAAAACAAAAGAGAAAAAAGAAAAACTCTTTTTCGGGGAAGCTTTTTGCTGCTGTTCTTGATTTTGGCTCATACATTCTCCAAAATTTTATAGTATATTGCTTAGTTATCATAAATTTTGCGGGGTGTGAAGCGTTATTTTAAAAAGGGAAAATTTTTTCTTTCCTGCAGGTATTGTTTGCAAAAATGAGATTTATTTTTCATAATTATTACGAAATAATGGAAATATTGACTTGCTAGAACAATAAATATTTGCTATTGATTTTCAATAAATTTTGTACGGTTTAAAAATGCATACTGTACAAAATCGGGGAGAGAAGGTAGCCTTCTTGCGTAAAAGTTGGAGAGCAGGTCTGCATGTGTAATTTGGCAGTTATTACAGTTGTACGTAATTACGAAATGTATAATCGTTTCATAAAAAAAAATAAACGGTTTCAATCAGCCCTTTTTTATGATTTAGATAATACTGCAGAAAATAAAAATATTTCCGTACGATATAATGAATTTTTAAATCAATATGATTACAGCAAAGAAGCATGGTTTGTGTTTTGCCATGAAGACTGGCAATTGAACGGTGATATTGTTTCAAAACTCGAAAACTTGGATAAAAAATCACTCTATGGTCCTATCGGAACAATTTTTCTTCCGCAAAAGGAGCGTTTTTTGCTCCGTTCGTTAGGAGGGGTGAGAAATTCCGATAAGGAAGGCAAAAATATACGGTTTTACGGGCGCAGCTGTCAAGACGGAACTGTTGTCGATACCTTTGACTGCCAATGCTTGCTGGTTCATTCCGGTTTAATAGAAAAACATCGGCTCCGTTTTGATGAGAAACTGCGTTTTGATTTATATGTTGAAGATTTTTGTGCAATGGCAAAAGAGCAATATGGAATTGCATCAAGAGTTATCAATTTAAAATGCCGGCATTATTCCTATGGGAGTATTGAAGAACGTTTTTATAATGATTTTGAATACTTGCAAGATAAATATCAAGACGCTCGGTTTTCCTATTCCAACGGACTGGTGACAAAAGAATTTGGGAAAAAACTCGGATATCCCATAAAACGGGATACGCACGGGTTTATCAATTCTTTGAAAAGAAGAATAAATTGTTTGATTGAAGGATAAAAATGAAGCCGTTAGTGAGCGTTATTACTGTAACAAAAGATATTCTCAAAGCGGGCAGAAAGGATTATTTTATCCAATGTCTGCAATCTGTTCAAGATCAGGATTATCCTTGTGTAGAGCATATTATTTTAGATGGTGCTTCAACTGACGGTACACTTTCTTTTTTTGATGAACGGGGAATTTCTTATATTTCCGAGCCTGATACAGGAATTTATAATGCGTACAATAAAGCTATCGATGCGGCAAACGGCGAATATATCCTTTTTTTAAATTCTGATGACTACTTTTCTTCAAATCAGGCCATTTCTCTTTCTATGGAAGCGATGTTAAAAAATAAGGCAGATTTTTCCTGTGCGGTAGCACGGGTCATAGGGGAAAAAACCGCATATTATATGTATCCGCGTTTGCGGGCGTGTTTTACAGGTACGCCTTTTTCACATCAGACAATGCTGACCTCAAAAAAGATGCTGCAGGCTTTGCATGGTTTTGATGAACAATATAAACTGTATGCTGATTATGATTTAATGCTGCGTGCTTTTTTGCAGGGCTATAAAGTGGCATGTATCAGTGAATGCATTTGTTTTTTTCGGCTGGGAGGGATTTCCTCACAGCAGGAAAGAAAATTTCTTCCTGAAATGATAACAGTTATTGAAAAAAATTGCCAATTAACGCGCAGACAAGCTGTTCATGCACGCAGGTATGGTTTTTTGCCTAAGAAAAAAGTTCTGGATCTTCTTGCTAAAACCGTTAATTTTCCTTGTCCTGATGCACTGCTTGCGTATAATAAAAATAGCTTTATAAAATATTGCATAAAACAAATTATTAGAATAAAATTGAAGCATGACAAAAAGTGTATCCGCGTATTGGGCATTACTTTTTGGGACAGTGAAAAAGATATTTGGAAATAATGGGGCAGATAATGGAGAAAGAGGCTAAAATATATATTGCAGGGCACAGAGGTTTGGTGGGATCAGCTATTTTGCGGCATTTGCAAAAGGAAGGCTATACCAATATTCTGACAAAAACATCGAAAGAACTTGATTTGACCAATCAGGCAGCCACCCTTGCTTTTTTTGAAACAGAAAAACCGGACTATGTTTTTTTGGCAGCTGCAAAAGTGGGCGGGATTATGGCAAACCAGACTTATCCTGCTGATTTTATTTATATCAATACCATGATTGATACCAATATTATTCATAGTTCATACCTCACAGGAGTAAAAAAACTGCTTAACCTTGGGTCCTCCTGTATTTATCCCCGGCTTGCACCGCAGCCCATGAAAGAAGAAAGTCTCCTTTCTTCTGATTTGGAAAAAACCAATGAAGCCTATGCAATATCAAAAATTGCTGCCATAAAAATGTGCCGTTACTATAACGAACAATACGGAACGAATTTTATTTCTGTTATGCCGACAAACCAATATGGTATCGGCGATAACTTTAATATGGAAACAGCTCATCTTCTGCCTATGGTACTGCGGCGTTTTCATTTGGCGAAATTGCTGGAAAAAAATAATTTTGACGCAATAAAAAAAGATCTGCAAAAATATAAGCTTGGCTGGAAAATTGATGAGCAAATTGATTTTAATGACTATAGTTCCTTGGAATGGGCATTAAATCAAATTGGCGCCTATCGGGATAAAGTTGTCATGTGGGGGGACGGGTCTGTTTACCGTGAGCTCATGTGTTCTGAAGATTTAGCGGACGCTTGCCTTTTTCTTATGAATAATAAGGATTATAAAGAAATTGGAGAACATGTCAATATAACCAATGGTGATGATATTCAATTGAAAGCTCTCTTTGAATTGGTGAAAAAAATTGTACGGTTTGACGGTAAAATTGAATATGATACAAGTAAACCCAATGGCACACCAAGAAAAATGATGGACGCCGCAAGGATAAAATCCCTTGGCTGGCAGCCTAAAATTTCTTTGGAACAGGGCATTGCGAACTTTTATTCATGGTATTGTCAATAAATCTGAAAGTGGTATTTATGAGTACGTATTTAATTACAGGCATATCCGGTTTTGTTGGAAAACATTTAGTATCATGTATTTTGCAGAAAGATAAGAATGCATGTATCTATGGCGTGGGAAAAAGAGCTTGCTGCGATTTAGGAACCCATTATTTCCGGATGGATTTAAAAAATCAGGAGCAAGTTTCCCGGCTTTTAAAAAAAGTGCGCCCTGATTTTATTATCCATTTAGCTTCAATGAGCTCTGTTCAGGAAAGCTGGAATAATCCCCAAGAGTGTTTTGATGTTAATGCCAACGTTATTATCAATGTTTTAACCGCGGTAAAAGATAATAATTTATCATCACGGATTTTGACCGTTGGTTCTTCCGAAGTTTATGGAAATTATCCCGAACATGAAATGCCTTTAAAAGAAACGTATCCTCTAAACCCCATCAGCCCTTATGCGGTGACAAAACTTTTTCAAGAAAATATTTGCAAAGTATATGCGGATAGCTTTGGCTTAGATATTGTTATGACACGGTCATTTAACCATTTTGGTGCAGGACAGGACGATAAATTTTTTATCCCCTCATTGGTGAAGCAGTTATTAGAGATAAAAAACGGGGATAAAAAAACATTATTGGTGGGAAATATCGATATAAAAAGAGATTTTATTAATGTAAATGATGTTGCAGAAATTTATTATAAGTTACTTTATGACGGCAAAAAAGGAGAGGTATATAATGTGTGCTCCGGAAAACCTGTTCTTCTGCGGGAAATTGTAACACATTGCTGCAGCATATTAAATATTAATCCGGAAATTATCGTTGACAGGCAAAGAGTTCGCCCAAATGATATTTATGTTATCTACGGAGATAATTCTAAAGTGAAAAGTGTCACAGGCTGGCAGCAGAAATATTTTTTAGAATCCAGTTTGAAAGATATCATTTTAGGTAATGAGTGATGAAAAAACTATTATATATTGGACATAGTTATCATAATAAAACTAAATCTACACAATTTTTGAAAGACATGCTGGCATCACAATATGAGGTTGATGTTTTTTCCTATGATCCGTCAAAAGAACAACTTTCCTTCAAACAATTAAAAAAAGTCAAATATGATATAGTTGTTCTTTTTCAAGTTATGCCGCCTGTCAGCAAATTAAAAAAATATCTTGATTATGAGCATGGAGTATTTTTTCCCATGTTTGATGCTGTTCCTGAACAGGATGATCCTCGCTGGTATGAGTACAGGGAATTTCGGATTATTAATTTTTCAAAAACAGTGCATGATAAATTGCGGGCATTAGGCTTTGACAGTCATTATTTTCAGTATTTTCCAAAACCTGCTGACAGCTTTGAATTTGGCGATGAAAAATCCTTATTTTTTTGGCAGAGACGACAAGAAGAAATTGATATCCGCACAATTGAAAAAACAATTGATACCGATGAATTAACACATATTCATATCCATAAGGCCACAGATCCGAATTCTGCTTTTGCAGAGCCTAGAAAAAAACTTCTTCCAAAATGTTCTTTTTCAACGTGGTTTGAAAATAAAGAAGAGCTTGTTGCACTTATGCAGCGCTCTGCGTTATATTTTGCCCCGAGAAAATTTGAAGGCATCGGAATGAGTTTTTTGGAAGCCATGGCAATGGGGCGCTGTGTCATTGCTCCTGATAATCCTACCATGAATGAATATATTTCACATCATGAAACAGGCTTTTTATATGATTTTAATAATCCTCAGAGAATTGAATTACAGAATATCTCCCGGATACAGAAAAATACGTATGAATATATAAAACAAGGCTATCAGGAATGGGAAAAGAAAAAGTTTGGACTTCTGCCGTTGCTTGAACGTCCTCTTGTGCAAAATGTGCAGCGGGAAAAGTTCTATAAGCCTTTTAAGATAACCGGGGTGAAAATTCCCTTTATGACTGTTTTAAATTTTTCCCATAAGAAAAAATATCGTTTATTTAATTGCGTGACATTATTTAAAACAGTGCGGAAAAAAAATACTGTTAATTTTTATTTGTTTGATTTTATTTTACTTTTTTCTGTTCAGAAGGAACGCTAAGTATGTCTGCTCTGGTTTCTGTTGTAACAATTACCTATAATATTATTAATGCAGGGCGAAAAGAATTTTTGCGTCAATGTATTGAAAGTGTCCATAATCAGACGTATGGAAATATAGAACATATTGTGATTGACGGCGCCTCGACTGACGGAACAGTTGAACTTATCAGGGAATATGCTGACAAAGGCTGGCTGACATATTATTCTGAACCCGATAAGGGTATTTATGACGCCATGAATAAAGGAATTGAAAAGGCAACAGGGAAATATATTGCTTTTTTAAATTCTGATGATTTTTGGCACGACCCGCGGGGAGTTGAAGAAAGCGTAAAATATTTGGAAAAAGAAAATGCTGATTTTAGCTATGCAGCCTGTTATTACTTAGATGAAAACGGGAATTGCATAGGATGTTTAAAACCGCAGATCGGTTCATTTTATGTTCGTATGCCTTTTTCTCATCAAACTATGTTTACCAAGCGGGAAAAAATGCTTGAACTGGGTAAATTCGATGATAGTTTAAAAAGTGCGGCAGATTATGATTTTGTATATCGATTAATTTTAAGTGGGGCAAAAGGTGTTCAAGCTCCTCTTAATTTTACAAGTTTTCGATTTATAGGAATAAGCAGTATACAGGCAGATGCTTCAGCAAAAGAATGTGAGAAAATTTTAGAAAAATTTTTTTCTCAGTATGGTTTTTCAAGAGAAGATTCCTATAAATGTTGGAATTATAGACCTAAAAAAGAATTTGTTGAAAAAATAAAAGATGATTTAGATGCTGCAATTTGCGAAGAAGTTGAAAAAACACTTTCTGTTTGTCCGTTAAGTAAAAAAGGTTATTATTTTAATTATTTTATTCCCATGATAAGAAAAATCAAAGTGATTTATGATGCAACGCTGCTCGAAAATCTCTATAAAAAAAATAATGCACGGACAGGCATTTTTTTTGTTGTGTACAATGTGTTAGCGGAATTATTAAAACGTCCGGAGCTTGAAGTATATGCGTATTGTGAGAAGCATGCAGAAAAAGCTATAGCGCAAGTCATAGCCGACAAAAAAGAAAAATTTACGCAGCTAAAAATGTATACAGGGAATATAACCGATTTTGATATTTTCTTTTCTCCCGTATTTAAAATTCCTGATGAAATAAGAAAAACTGGAATTTGCTGCTTTACATTTTTATATGATCTTGTAGCAATATTATTTCCTGAATTACAGCGTGATGCAGCAAGACAGGATTCATGGTATATGCAGGTAATTAACTCATTAACATCGCATGATTATATTTTTACTATTTCTGATTGGACCAAACACGATGTTATAAAAATATTAAAAGCAGTTGACCCTAAAAAAGTAAGCACAGCACTGCTTGCTGCCAATAATACGTTTTATCCGGATATAGATAAAGAAAAGCATGTGGCTATCAGAAAAAAATATCAAATTCCCCTTGATAAAAAATATATTTTTAGCTTATGTACTTTGGAACCACGGAAAAATTTGATTTTTACAGTTAAAAACTTTGTGGAGTTTATAAAGAAAAATCAAATAGAAGATTTGGTTTTTGTTCTTGGCGGAGGGGCGTGGGAGTCTTTTATACAGCAGCTTGATGCGGAAATTGATAACCTTGAACAATATAAGGCAAAAATTATAAAAACAGGGTATATTGATGACTGTGACTTGGCTTCACTCTATAGCCATGCCCTTTGCTCACCCTATATGTCTCTTTATGAAGGTTTTGGTTTGCCGCCTTTAGAAGCAATGCAATGTGGTTGTCCTGTTATTTCTTCCAATACGAGTTCTCTTCCCGAAGTTGTGGGTGAAGCAGGTATCATGCTTGATCCCCATAACAGCGAGGCTATGATAAAAGCGTATGCAAAAATATATTATGACGAGATTTATAGAAATGAATTAATAGAAAAAAGTTTGGAAAGAGCAAAACTCTTTTCATGGAAAAATACCGTTGATGTTATGGTGAACAGTTTTATGGCTGTCAATACGAATAGGCAATATTCACGCTATAAACAGTTTTCCATTAAATTATTTGGCGTTATTCCTCTTTTGACAATAAAAAATATCGGTACCAAAAATAAAGTTTCTTTATTTGGAATGAAACTTTTTTATTATGAGTAATAAGATAGGATAAAAGATGAAAGCAATCATACTAGCCGGCGGAAAAGGGAGCCGTTTGTGGCCGCTGTCTCGGGATATGTATCCTAAGCAGTTATTATCACTCGATGATAATCAAAGTTTACTGCAAAAAACATTCAGACGTCTTTTAAAGTTTATGAATGTTGGAGATATTGTCACCATTACCAATATACGGCATTATCAGGATATAAAATTACAGCTCAACCAAATTAATTTTGACAATATTGTCATCAGCGAGCTGATAGGAAAAAATACTGCTCCTGCCATCGCCTGCGGCATACAATTTTTTAAACAGCAATGTGATGACGATATTGTTTTAATTATGCCTTCCGATCATTTGATTAATAATGTGGTGGAATTTGAAAAAAGTTTGAATTCAGCAATGGAGCTTGCCAATCAGGGATATATTGTTACGTTTGGCATAAAACCGCAATATCCTGAAACAGGATATGGCTATATAAAGACCAAAGAAGCGTTGTATCCCGGTTTTAAAGTGGAAAAATTTGTGGAAAAACCGGATAGTGAAACTGCCCTGCAATATGTTCAAAGCGGTGATTACTATTGGAATGGCGGGATTTTTATGGGGAAAATCTCTGCCTTTCTTGAGGAATTTTATAAATATACACCTGAAATCTTTTTACAATTGCCTTTGCTGAATTTTTCCGAACGCAATGCTATTCCCTATGAAATCTATGAGAATATGCCTTCTATTTCCATAGATTATGCAGTCATGGAAAAATCGGATAAAATTGCTCTGGTGGAACTTTTGTCTGACTGGAATGATTTGGGCTCATGGAAATCTCTGTATCAGGTTCGTAAAAAAGATAATGACAATAATGTGTTAAAAGGAAATGTCATTGTTAATAATGTAAAAAATTCCTTGATTTTTTCTCAGAAAGAACTGGTGGCTGTTTCTGATTTAGAGGATATTGTTCTTGTGGAAACGGAAGATGCCATTATGGCATGCAAAATGAGTGAATCACAAAATGTGAAAGTTCTTTATGAAAAACTGATTGGGCGGGAAAGTGATATCACCAAATTCCATAAAACAATTTACAGACCTTGGGGATATTATACCTGTTTAAACAGCGGAAAAGGGTATCTGACAAAAAATATTTGTGTTCTGCCCGGGCAGAAACTTTCTTTGCAGTCCCATAAATACAGATCCGAGCATTGGGTTGTTCTGGAAGGGAAAGCCTTTGTTATTTTGGATGGCAGGGAATTTATCATTGAAGCAGGCGGAAGTATCGATATTCCGATTAATAGTATCCATTCATTGCAAAACCCCTATGATGAGGAATTAAAAGTGTTGGAAGTCCAGCGGGGCAGCTATTTGTCAGAAGATGATATTGTCCGGTATTCGGACTGTTACGGCAGAGTATAAAATATTTACTTTTTTTGAGGGATACGATAAGATTAATACCTCAATAAATAAAAAAGGCGGACAGTTTTGTGAAAAAGATTGCATTAATTACCGGAATAACAGGACAGGATGGTTCTTATCTGGCAGAATTTTTATTGAAAAAAGACTATGAAGTGCATGGCATTATCCGCAGATCTTCTGTGGAAACAACAGAACGTATTGACCATTTACTAAAAACTGATTTGCCTTCTTCACAGCAAGTTCATCTCCATAGCGGCGATATGACTGATTCCATGAGTATTATAAAAATTATCAGTCAGGTAAAGCCTGCAGAAATTTATAATTTGGCTGCCCAGTCCCATGTTCATGTTTCTTTTGATGTTCCGGAATATACGGCAGATACGGATGCTGTGGGGGTTTTGCGAATTTTGGAGGCTGTGCGTTTTCTTGGTTTGGATAAAACCTGCAAAATCTATCAGGCTTCCACTTCTGAGCTTTTTGGACGAGTGCAGGAAGTTCCGCAGACAGAAACAACACCGTTTTATCCCACTTCCCCTTACGCTGTTGCAAAGCAATACGGATTTTGGATTATAAAAAATTACCGCGATGCCTATAATATGTTTGCGGTCAATGGCATTTTGTTTAACCATGAGTCAGAACGCAGAGGAGATAATTTCGTCACAAGAAAAATTACCCTTGCTGTTGCCCGGATTAAAAAAGGTTTGCAGGAAAAATTGTATCTCGGCAATTTGAATGCGCTTCGCGACTGGGGCTATGCACCTGATTATGTGGAATGTATGTGGCTTATCATGCAGCAGGAAAAGCCGGAAGATTTTGTCATAGCAACAGGTGAACAATATTCTGTCAGAGACTTTTGTCAGTATGCTTTTAAAGAAGTGGGGATTGAGCTGGAATGGCAGGGAGAAGGCGTTAACGAAAAAGGCATTGATAAAGCAAGCGGAAAAGTGGTGGTGGAAGTTGATCCGCAGTTCTTTAGGCCTTCCGAAGTGGAAACCTTACTTGGCGACCCAAGTAAAGCTAAAAAAGTCCTTGGCTGGAATCCCCGCAAAACTTCTTTTGCCGAATTGGTAAAACGCATGGTTCAGCATGATTTGAAGCATGTGTAATCAGGTGCGCTATGGTTGAACAAATTATCCATGACAATAAAATTTATGCAATTATCATAAGGAATGATTATTCCAAAGAAGGTGTTGAATTTTTTACGCCTAACGATTTTTCTCAGCAGCTTGCATTCATGAAACATCCGAAGGGAAAAGAAATTCAGCCCCATTTGCATAATGTCGTGACGCGTGAAGTCCATTATACAAAGGAAGTCCTTATTATTAAAAAAGGCGTGCTGGAAGTTGATTTTTATGATGACAATAAAAAGTATCTTGAAAGCAGGGAACTCTATGCCGGCGATGTCATTTTGCTGGCTTTTGGCGGTCATGGTTTTAAATGTCTCGATGATGTGGAAATGATTGAAGTAAAGCAGGGACCCTATCTCGGGGATGCAGATAAAGTTCGGTTTTAGGATTTGCTATGAGTGATTTTATTCCTGTTAATACGCCGTTACTGAATGGCAATGAAAAAAAGTATTTAAATGAATGTATTGACACGGGCTGGATTTCCTCTGAAGGTCCTTTCGTTAAAAAATTAGAGCAGGAATTTTCCGCCTATACCGGGCAAAAATACGGCAGCTGTGTCTGCAATGGTTCCGTTGCCATTGACGCTGCGGTGCGCGCTATGAAAGCTGTGTTTAAATGGGAAGAGGGCGATGAGGTTATTTTGCCTGACTATACCATTATTTCCACTGCACAAAGTCTGCTGTATAATGGATTAAAGCCTGTTTTTGTTGATGCCGATGCTCAAACTTGGAATATGGATACCGCAAAAATTGAGGAAATGATTACTCCGCGCACCAGAGCCGTTATGGTTGTGCATATTTTCGGTTTGCCAACCGATATGGAAAAAGTTTTTGCCTTGGCGCAAAAATATGACTTGAAAATTATTGAAGATGCTGCTCAGGCTCACGGGCAAACATATTTTGATAAAAAATGCGGCAGTATGGGAGAAATTTCTACCTTTTCTTTTTATGCCAATAAGCATATTGCCTGCGGGGAAGGCGGAATGGTGATGGCCGCATCTTCTGAGCTTATTGAAAAAGTAAATTTTTATAAGAACTTATGTTTTTCAAGAGACAGATTTGTCCATGAAGAGCTGGGCTGGAATTTTAGAATGTCCAATTTGCAGGCGGCTGTTGCCTATGCCCAGTTTGAACGTTTGGAAGAATTTATTGCCAGAAAAAAACGTATGGGAGCATACTATCAGGAAGAATTAAAAAATATTCCTGCACAGCTTCCTCTTGTAAAAACAGCGTATGCGGAAAATAATTACTGGGTTTTTGGAATAGTTTTGGATGATGATGTGAAATTCAATGCTAAGGAAGCCATGGAAAAATTAGCCCAAAAAGGTATTGGCTGCAGACCGTTTTTCTATCCTTTAAATAAACAGCCTGTTTTTCAAAAAATGGGCTTGACCGATACTGTTGACCGTCCTGTTGCCGACAGATTATATGCGCGAGGTTTTTATATTCCTTCCGGTTTAGGATTGACTGATGAGAATATGGAGCAAGTTGTCCGTATGGTAAGGAGCATTTTCTAATGAAGGTTTTTGACGCCTATTCCAGTTATTATAATTTGCTGTATAAAGATAAGGATTATCAGGCAGAAGCTGATTATATTGCTTCTCTGTTGGGAAACAATGTCAAAACTGTATTTGAAATGGGCTGCGGAACAGGCAAACACGCTTCCCTGCTTATGAAAAAAGGCTATGATGTTTTTGGCATTGATCAAAGCTCAACAATGCTCAAACAGGCAAAAGAACTTGGCGTGGACTGTGACCTTGGGGATGTGCGGTATTACGACTGCAAGCGAAAGTTTGATGCTGTTATCTCTTTGTTTCATGTTGCCAGTTATCAAAATACAGATGAAGATGTCAATAAGTATTTCCAGACGGCAAAAAAGCATTTGAAACCACAAGGAAAATTCATTTTTGATGTGTGGCATAAAGATGCTGTGCTTACGCAGCTTCCTGAAAAGCGTGTAAAAAAAATGGAAGATGATGAGGTTCGGGTTGTTCGATATTGTGAGCCTAAGCATTTCCCCGAAAAGGATATTGTTGAGGTCAATTACCATATCGAAATTTTGAATAAAAAACAGACTTCCGATATATATATATATATTGATGAATGTCATTCCATGCGGTATTTTTCCTGTGAAGAAATAGAACGTTTTGCTCATAAAGCCGGGTTTAAAATCGTGGATAATATTGTATGGATGACGCACGATAAACCAAGTTCTGATTCATGGGGGGTATGCTATATTTTGGAGGTTAATTAATGAATGCATATTTATTTTTCTATGACGGATATGTCTCTGTATCTCCAACTGTCATTAGTATGAGTTATGCTTTATCTGATTATTTTTGCCAAACATACCGGTTTTAAGGATTTTCAATTTAAAAAAGACAATATAAAAATTGTTTATTGTGAAGAATATGTACCAGTTGGAAAAAGTGTAAATAAATTAAAATATTTTTTTAAAGCCTCACTTAATTATTTTAAAAAAACACAGTTTCCGCGAAAAGAAGATTTAATTCTTAATATTGATGATCTGACTTTTCCTTTCTCTTTTTTACTTGCCAAACTTTTTAGAGCAAAATTTACATTTTTATCATTGGAAATTCCCGTAGATACAATTCCGTCTTGGAAAAAGTTTTTGTTCCAATTTGTTCGTTCAATTCTCATACAGGATGAGTTACGTTTATCTTCATTATTGACTTCCTACCACTGCTCTTCTTATGGGAAAAAAATTTACTATATTCCAAATAGTATTGGCTGGCAGTTTAATTATGAAAGCCATTCAATGAATTTACTTGCACAATTTAACCATATTGATTTTACAAATAAAATTGTATGTGCCCAAATTGGTATGATTTATCCGCAAGTTTATTCAGATGTGCTGGCAAAAGTTTTTACATCAATACAGAGTGCGGTTTTAATTTTTCATGATAGAGAAGAAATAAATTATTCCAACCCGTTTATTCAAGAGCTTCTTTCAATAAATAATAAAAATTTATTATTATCCGGATTAGTATACGACATTGATGAAATTTTTTTGGCATATCGTCCTATAGATATTGGAATTGCATGCTATAAGTATGTTGATGACAATTTTGGATTAATTGGAAAAGCATCAGGTAAGCTCTCGTGCTATTTATATTTTAAAAAACCTGTTATTGTTAATAAATTAAAAGGATATAGCGAAATAATTGAAAAATATCAATGCGGGGTGGTCATAACTGATGTTAATGATTTTCACGAGTGGCAAAAAGCTATAGCCCTTATTATGAGTAATTATGATTATTATAGCCAAAATGCATACCGATGTTATTTAAATGAATTTGATTTTAATAAGCAAAGTTTACCTTTTTTTAAAGATAACTGTTACTAAGCAGAATAATTGAGATAATAAAAAAAGATTGTTATTACCAAGTGTTCAAATGAAATGTTCCTAGGGTGTGTCGTCAATTGACTTTTAATTTTTTTAAAACTCTGTTATTCTCCTAAAAAAAG
>CAJTMS010000025.1 GCA_910577155.1 uncultured Mailhella sp. | reverse complement strand
GGCTACCGCTCCCCCATACCCCCACATTGCCTGTTTTTCTTTCAGAAAAACAGGACATATGTTTTATAGATGATTGATTATCAACCGCTTTCTATAACAAAGCGTTAATTAATCAGATTTTCATAGGCAAAATAGAGAGCCATGAGGACGGCACTTTGGCGTATGCTTTCTCTGTCGCCGTCAAAAAGAAAATGGCGTGCTTTGGTTTCGAAGGCACCCAGCACAACGGTTTTGCTTTCCTGTTTCAGATAAACATGCTTCATGAGCTGACAGGATTTGAGCCAGTTTTCTTCCATGCCGTTTTTGAATGCCTGTCCCTTTTTGAGTTTGATTTTTGTGCGCAGACCTGCAAAGTTTTTGGGCAGGGAAAGTCCGATAAAGACAGTGCCAACGGGTTTTTCCCCGCTTCCGCCGTTTGGTCCCGCAATGCCGGAAACGGACAGACCAAAATGGCTTTTGGTGACAGAACATACCCCGCCTGCCATTTGGCAGACAGTGGGAGCGCTGACAGCCCCAAAGGTTTTGAGGACTTTTTCCTCCACTCCCAAAAGGTTGTGTTTAATTTCGTTGCTGTAGGACAAAATTCCGCCCTCAAACCAATTGCTGGCGCCGCTTATTTGGGTAATGGCTGCGGCTAAAAGTCCGCTGGTGCAGGATTCTGCAACAGCAAGCCGCATTTTGAGCTGAGGCAGAATAATACCCAGTTCGTGGCTGATACAGGCACTCATGCGGTAAAAATCAAAAAGGGCATTTTTAGCAGAATCTTCTGCAAGGCTGGAACCAAGTGTCCGTTCCGTTGATGCGGGCATGCCCGCGATAAAATTGCTCATGCAAAATCCTTTTTCTTTGGTTTATATTGGCTGAGAAGCATACCGCCCAAAATGGCAAAGGACGCAAAATATTGGGTGGCAGAAAGGCTTTCTTCAAGGAAAAGCACTCCAATAATGAGGGTAATCACAGGGATAAGATTGATATAGGCAGCAGCTTCCGTTGCAGAAAGTTTGGAAACTCCGTAATTATAAAATCCGTAACCCAGCAGGCTGACAATGAGCCCTAAATAAATAATGGAAACAAAGGGAAGCCAGCCGGGGATTTCCACATTCAGTACAACAGGGTCAAATTCCAGCGGAAGTAAGTTTAGCGGCAGGTAAAAGAGTAAGCCGCCAAAGCTTTGGGCAGCAGTAAAAAGCCATGGGCTCATGCTTGCTGTCAAGCTGCGGCAGGAAAGGGTATAGCCCACTCCGCAAAAAACAGCTCCCAGCTCCAGCATATTGCCTAAAAAGGGATTGGGAACGGATTGGCTTGTTTCTCCGCTGAAAGAAAGCCAGAAAACCCCAAAAAATGCAAGGATAAACCCCAGCCATGCATAGAGGCTTTGTTTTTCCCTGAGCAGGAGCCATGCGCAAAAGCCCACACAAAGGGGCATGATAGCAAGCACCATGCCTGCCTGTGCTGAGGAGGTATAACGCAGGGCAGATGTTTCAAAAAGAAAATAACAGCAAGGTTCGCTCAAAACCCCTGCCAGTAAAATAAGGGCTTTTTTTCTGTCTTTAAGGAAGCGAAAAAATTGTCTGAGAAAAGGCAGGCAAATGACACTTGCAACAAACATACGCCCGGCAATGACTTCAAAGGGACTATAGACAGAAAGGGCAAATTTCAGCCCGATAAAGGAGCTCGCCCATGCCGTCATGCCGATAATCAGTGCAAAATGGGGAATACAGCGCTGCAAAGAAAAATTCATACCAGCCATATAAGCCTCTGTTCTTCTGTCCCCGTTTCCTACACAAGAGAAAGAAAATGGGGTTGCTGCGCATGCTGTTTCTGCAGTTCCGTGACAAAGCCGATGGAATATGCCTTCTCGCCGCAATCACACAGAGCCTTTGTCACCTTTTCCGCATTTCGGGGAGGAACAGCCAGCAAAATTCCCCCGGAAGTCTGGGGGTCATGACAAAGGACAGCGACAAGTTCAGGCACGTTTTCGCCAATATGCACAAAGGCGGAGGCAAAGCGTTTGTTGTCATAACAGCGTTTGGGGATAAGCCCGTTTTGGGCATATTCCAGTACATAGTTCATAAAGGGAATTTTTGCCTGTTCGAGAACAACCGTTTTTTGCGATGCTTTTGCCATTTCAAGACTGTGCCCAATCAGCCCGAAACCGGTAATGTCCGTGCTTGCCTCAAGATGAAATTCCTGAATAATTTTTGCAGCATGGGCATTGAGCCGTGTAGTATAGGAAAAAAGCTCCTCTTCCGCCTGCTCGGCATGCTCCCATTTGCCCCGTATCCCCGTGCTCAAAACACCCGTGCCCAGAGGTTTTGTCAAAATAAGGATATCGCCTGTATGGAGATTTTTGTTTTGGCTGAAATGGTTTTTGGGTACCAGTCCTGTTACGGAAAGCCCAAAGCGCAGTTCCTTGCTTTCCATGGTATGCCCGCCGCAGGCAACGGCTCCTGCCTCTTTAATTTTATCATAGGCGCCCTGCAAAATTTCCTGTATGACTTCAAGGGGCGTATCGCAGGATGAAAAGGATAAAATATTCATGGCGGTGTAGGCAGTGCCGCCCATGGCATAAATATCGGAAAGGGCGTTGCAGGCGGCACTTTGCCCGTAAAGGCGGGGATTATTGCCGAGAGGTGCAATGATATCAAGACTTTGTACCAGTGCAAAATCATTGTGTTTATCCGTACTTTTTCCCGTACCGTCATTATCCATGGGCAAAGACACAACAAAAGCGTCCTCATTATGCTCGGGGTCGGAAAGCACATGAGGGGATTGCTGCTGAGGCAGAAAATGCAAAAGCTTGTCCAGAACCTCCGGAGCCGTTTTCGCGCTTCAGCCTACGTCAAGGGCTTTACTCATTAATGGATAATACATGTGCACCTATTTTTTGGGGTTTGCTGTTTTTTGTTGTACTTGCAAAAGCATTTCACGGGCTTGCATGTCATTTTGATCGGCAGCTTTTTGGAGCCAGTATTCTGCTTTTTGGTAATCTTGGAATTCTGATTTTAACAAATAAAAAATGCCTAAATCGTACTGGGCGTCCACAAGTCCCGTTTGGGCTGCCCGTTCATAAAGAAGCTGAGCCTGCTTCAAATTTTTGGGAATGCCCAGACCCTGCCTGTACATGCCGGCTAAAAGATATTCAGCGGGAGGAAATCTCTGTTCGGCTGCCTTGGTATACCATGCTGCCGCCAAAGTTTCGTTTTTAGGCACGAGAATGCCGTTTTCATAGAGCAGTCCCACCTGCATCTGGGAAGGAGCATAGCCTGCGTGTGCAGATTTTCGGTATAACTGAACAGCCTGCCCCATATCCTTGGGAAAGCCTGCGCCTTTTTCATACATGGAGCCAAGCTCATACATGGAAGGGGCATGATTTTTATCCGCAGCCTCTTTAAATGTATAAAATGCATATTTCAGGGCTTCCTCTCCCTGTCCGAATTTGCCTTTATAATAAAGCATGCCCAAGTGATAATTGCCGTTCAAATCACCCTTTTCCATTGCCTGTTTATAATAATTGGCAGCCCGTATCATATTGGTATCAGGGCTGTCGGCTTCATACATTCTGCCGAGCTCCACCATGGCACGGGTATTGCCTTTTTGGGCAAGTTCTTCCATGAGGCTGAAGGCACGTTTTGGATTTTTTTGTCCTGCTGTGCCATGAAAATAAGCATAAGCCAAAGTAAAGGGGGCTTCCGTATCGCCTTGTGCAAGCTTTTTTTCCAGCTCGTCAATTTTGATATCTGCAAGAGCACTCCTGACAGAGGAGTTTTCATTATTTTTGAGCGGTTTTTGTTTGGCAGAGGAACTTTCACCCGTATTGGGACCGGCGTCCGTTACCTGCTGTTTTGCCGCTACGAGCCGGAAATTTTGCAAATTGGAAATTTGGGGCAAAGCAGGGGAAAGCATATTTTTTTGTGCAGAAAGAAGGGGGGAAACAGCAGGGGAAGATATGAGGTTTTCTTTGGAATTTTGCAGACCGAGCATAGTTCCTGCATTTGTATCCGTGCTGTCTGCAATAAGCTTGTTTAATTCATCCAGTGGTATTTGCTGCAGCAGTTTGGGGTCCTTTGCGATTTCATTGATAAGAGGAAGATGAGGGGAAGCATGAGGCGGTAAACGGGGATGAGAAATGGCTGTATTTTGCAGGACAGAACCTTGAAAAAGTGTGTCCTGCAAACGTGAAGAATGCGCTTTGCGGACAATGGTAGGCGGTTCCAGACTTTCCTGATTTTGTAAAATGGCAAGAATATCGGCAGGGATAGCCGCGTTTTGCGGATTTTCCGTATAAAGTTTCAAAAATTCGATATTGACGGCATTTTCCTGATTAAGCGCTGCAAAGGGCACAGGCATGTCGCTTTGTTCCGCATGGCAAACAGCACCGAAAGGGGAGCCGGAAAAAGGCAGAAAAACGAGAAAAGGACTGAGAAAAAGACAAGAAAAAAACGTGCTTCGCATAAAAATCCCGGGTAAAGAAGATAAATTTTTTTAACCTTATTTTTTGTCTTTTTCAAGTTTTAAATTCATAAAAATTTGTCTGTTTCGTATTGACACAAGCAAAAACTTTGTCATAAATTGAAACGGAGACGAAGGAAATTCTATGGCAATTTTATTTATCAGCACTCAGGATTGTATTCATAAACAATCACAAAACCTGCTCGTTTCTTTGAAGCAAAGGGACGTGGACTATCTCTTTATGTGCCTTGAAAATTCAGGCAATGCAGGTTTTGCAAGCACTCAGTTTGTTCCTTTTTTCGAAATACATGCAAGCGGGCTGATACAATATTTTATTGTAAAAAAATACCTCAAAAACCATTCTGTTTCCCATATCCATGTTTTTGATGAAAAAGCCCTGCGTCTTGCTCTGCGCCTTAAAAAAAGTTTTCCTGCCATTAAAATTGTGGGGGATTGGCATGAACGTGTCCTTACGGACGGCGAAGTAAAAATCATTAAAAAGAAAGAATATCCCTATTTGACAGCCCTGACAAAAAATAAATTCGATGCATTTTTTTGTACGTCTCCGGCTCTCTGTCATTTTTTGGGAAAAACCTATACCCTGCAGAATACTATTGAAATTTTGCCGTATTTTCCTTTTTCCTTTACAACCATAGAGCCCATCCGCAAAAAAACGTTTTTTAAAAAAGACGAACACAGATTTGTTTATTTTTTCCATAGCTACTGCGAACATGCGGTGGATAGAGAAATTGTTTTTCAAGCCATCAGGCAAATCAATGAAGAGGAAGACTCCGGTTTATTTTATTTCTTTGTCTGCCTTGAAAAAAGTGAGGAAATTTCTGACTCCCTTGTTATGGCAGAGGAAATGGGCATTACCGACAACTTGGTTTTATTGGATAAAAAATATTTTGAACCTTTTTATGCCCTTGCTGACTGCGTGCTTTGTGCCTCTTCCGAGGGAGAGGGAGATTACGCCATGATTCACGGGGCATGGAATGATAAAAAAGTGCTGATTGCCTCTGATCTGACATCCCATACCAAGTTTGTGCTTTCTGATTCTGTGGACTGTGCCCTGCTCTATCCCCATGATGATGCGTCATCTCTTTGCAAATGCATGCGGAAAGTTCTGCATGATACAAAGCTTCGGACTGTGCTTGTGGAAGGCGGCAAGCAAAAAGTTCATCAAAATATTGCCAATCTTATCGTCAACCGCTATCTGAAAAAATTAAAACTGCTGTAAGCTGCAGTTATTCTGCTTTTTTCTTTTAAAGGTATGGAGAAAAAGAAGAAAATAGTTTCTATCTGACTGAAATATTATAGTATTTTCTCGTTTGCATTAATTTGAAATTTGTGTATACTATTTTCGTCAATAGACAAAAGCTTTCCTTGTGGAGCTTTTTATTTTTAAGGAGTTGCTATGAAAAAGCTGACAAAAATTTTAAGTGCATTTGCCCTTGTTCTTGGCTTGAGTTTTTCTGCCAGTGCAGCAGAACTGATTGTTGCCCATGACACCAACTTTAAACCTTTTGAATTCCGTGATGACAGCGGCAACTATACAGGTTTCGACATTGAGCTTTGGCAGGAACTTGCAAAGCGCGCCGATCTCCAATATAAATTCCAGCCCATGGATTTCAACGGCATTATTCCTGCTCTGCAGACAAAAAATATTGACGCCGCCATTGCCGGCATTACCATTTCTGAAGAACGCAAAGCAGTTGTTGATTTCACAAAGCCGTATTATAATACAGGTCTTATGATTGCTGTTCGTGTTGAAGATGCCGACAAGGTAAAAAGCCTTGATGATTTGGCAGGCAAAGTTATTGCCACCAAAACCGCAACTTCTTCCGCCGAATACCTCCGCACAAGCTTTACAAAGGCTAAAGAAGTAAAACTCTTCCCCAACAATGACAATTTGCTTTTTGAACTCATGGCAAAGGGTGTTGATGCTGTTTTCTTTGACGAACAAATTTTGAAAGATTTGTCCAAAGCTTCCAATGGTGCCGTTACTGTTGTCGGTCCTCTCTATCAGGGTCAATCCTATGGCATTGCTTTCCCTCAAGGCAGCGAATTAGTGGAAAAAATCAATGCCGCTCTTGATTCCATGGCAGAAGACGGTTCCTATAAAGCCCTTTATGTAAAATGGTTTGGCTCTGAACCTCAAGAGTAAATCTGTTCCAAGTCTGTGGCTAAGGTCACAGACTTGGTTTATTTAATAAGGTAACTATGGCTTTTCAATTTCACCCTCAAGTGATGCTTGATTCTTTTCCGCTTCTTATCGGCGGTCTGGAATATACTATTTTAATTACTATTGCAGGTTTGGCATTAGGACTTGTTTTAGGGATTGTTACAGGTCTTATCAATTGCGGTCATAATAAATTTTTAAAGCTCATTGCCACTGCCTATATTGAAACTATCCGCGGAACGCCGCTTATTGTGCAGGTTATGTTTTTGTATTTCGGGCTTCCCCTTGCCTTAGGCGTTCGTATCCCCCCTGTCACGGCGGGGATTGTTGCCATTGGCGTCAATGCGGGCGCGTATATTGCGGAAATTGTGCGCGGAGCCATTATTTCCATACACCACGGACAGGAAGAGGCTGCCCGCTCAACCGGGCTCAATAAATTCCAAACCATGCTCTATGTTATTTGGCCGCAAGCCTTTAGAAGAATGATACCTCCTCTTGGCAATCAGTTTATTATTTCTTTGAAAGATACCTCCCTTCTTGTTGTTATCGGTGTGGCAGAGCTCACTCGCCGCGGACAGGAAATTATTGCCATTAATTTCAGAGCCTTTGAAATTTGGCTTGCCGTTGCGATTTTATATTTGTGTTTAACGCTGAGCCTTTCCTATGTTCTTCGCCTTTTAGAAAAACGTATGAATGCAAAAATATTGAAACGATAATATGGCACGAGCAAAAATCCATCTTTTACCGGCAGAACTGCGCAACCAAATCGCTGCGGGCGAAGTGGTGGAGCGTCCTGCCAGTGTGGTAAAAGAACTTGTTGAAAATGCTCTTGACGCCCATGCTTCCGAAATCCGCGTTACCATGGAAGACGGCGGGCAGGGGCTTATCCTTGTTGAAGATAACGGCACAGGTATTCCCAAGGAGGAATTGGAACTTGCCGTCACCCGCCATGCCACCAGCAAACTGCAGACTGCTGCGGATTTATCTGCCATTTCTTCCTATGGTTTCAGGGGAGAAGCACTGCCCAGCATTGCATCCGTTTCCCGTTTCCGCATTGTTTCCAAAACCAAAGACGAAAGTACAGCCAATGAATTATTGGTGAATTTTGGCGATATCAAAGAAAGCTCTCCTGCCAGTCTGCGGCAGGGTACGCTCATCGAAGTCCGTGATTTATTTTTTAATATCCCTGCCCGTTTGAAATTTTTGAAAAATCCTGCTACGGAACTTAAGCGAGCCACAGAACTTTTTGTGCGTTTGGCGCTTGGGGCTGAGAATGTCACCATGAGCATCGTTTCCGGTTCCCGCACTGTCATGGAATTTTTCAGCCATGAAAGTAAAAAAGACAAATTGGCAAAAATCTGGTCAAGTGCCATCATTGAAGCTCTTGTTTCTGTTGACTATACTGCCCACGGCATGCGTCTTAGCGGTTTTATTTCCAATCCCCGCTCCGTACAGCCCAGGGCTGACAGGATGTTATTGTACGTCAATGGCAGGGCGGTCAATGACAAGCTCATGCTCAAAGCCATACGGCAGGCGTATGCAGGGAAAATAACCACCCGTGATTACCCGCAGTGTTTGTTGTTTTTAGAGCTTGACCCGCGGGAAGTGGATGTCAATGTGCACCCTGCAAAAAGCGAAGTGCGTTTTCGTGATGAAAAGGCGTTATTTGCATTGACTGCAAAGGCTGTGGAACAGGCTCTTGCCGCTTGTCCCGATTATTTCAGTGTCAAATACTTACAGGAAGAGGCGCAGAGAAGTCCGCTTACAGAAGCGAAATTTGGGGATTTATATACCGAACCTGCAGAAGCAAAAGAGCAGGTACAGCCAAAGCCGCAGGGGTTTTGGGGTAAGGCTGATTATGAAAGCCGTTTAAGCTTTGTCAAGGATAAGGACATAAAAAACAGCTATGACACTGTGGCGGCAGCATATTTCACAAGCGGCATGCCTGTACGGGAAACGGAGAAGCGGACGTCTTTTGAAAAGAATGAACAAGCCTGCACGGTTTCAAACAATTCTTTACCAAAGGATACTTCTTTGGAAAAAACGTCCTTTGACGATATGCTGGATACAGAACCTTTTGCAAAACCTGTGCAGTATCAAAGTATTGCAGAACCGCCGCAGGCAGCTGCTCCGCTTTCTCAGGATTTCAATGCCCGTCAGGAAAGTGCGCACGTCAGACCGAATAGTTTGCCCTATGGGCTGGAGTATATGGGGCAGGTGGCGGAAACCTATCTTCTTTTGAAAAAAGATGGGGATAATTTGCTCATTCTCGATCAGCATGCCGTGCATGAACGTATTTTGTATGAAGAAATGAAAAAAGGGAAAATCCGGAGCCAAAACCTTTTATGTCCCTTGGAACTTGCTGTGCATGCCAGTGAAGAGGCTCGTTATTTTTCTGTCAAAGAGACCTTGGAACAGCTGGGATTTTCCCTGCAGCCAAAAGAACATGGCCAAGGGGCGCCCAAAGAGCGGGGACTTGTTTTGCAGGTGACAGCCATTCCCATGTGCTATGACAGAGTGACCGCCATGGGCTTTCTCAAAGAAATTTTGGCTGAAAAATTGGATAATCTTGACAGCATTTGGGTGCGTCATGCCTGCAAGTGCGCAATAAAAGCAGGTACTCCCCTTGATACGGCGTCAGCCGTAAAACTTATTTTGCAGTGGCTTGCTACGGAAGAGCCGGATAACTGCCCCCATGGACGACCCAGCGTTATCCATTTTGCAGAGAGTGATTTAGAAAAACTTTTCAAGCGTAAATTTTAATGCATATTTTAAAATATAAATTTATCAACATATGTTTTATGGATTTTGGGTTGCGGCGGTACGCAGAATATGTTGAAAAATAAAGCAAAAAGTATCTTTTTTGTCCTTGGGCTTTTGTGCCTCATTTTGTTTTGCATACGGCAGTGGATAGTGCTCACCTTCGGTGAAATTCATATTTTACAAATCCTTTGGCATATTGAAAAAGCCCATGCACTCACCGGTTTCGATCCGCATATCACCCTGCATTTTTTCTTATGGATGGGGCTTTGCTGCCTTTTAATCCTTCTTTGGTTTTATCTCTTTTATAAGCGGCGTGTTTTTTGTTCCCGAAAAGCAGATGTATTTTTGTCCGGGCTGGTTTCTTTTTCCTTTGTCTGTCTCTGCTGTAATATTTACACGACCTTTTCCTTTGCGGAGCTTTTTAAAATGCAGCATGCGGAATACAGCGAGGAAAATGATTTTATTTTGCATAACTATGCTGTGCCCGCTTCTGAAGATGTTGTCTTTGAAACAAAAAATAATTTGATTATTATCATGCTGGAGTCCTTCGGCACGAAGCTGCGGGCTTCTGAAGATGACAGCAATTGCTATATCCCTCACTTAGAGAGCTTATATCCCCGCTATCAGCATCACGGACAGATGATAAACTGCAAAGGCACGACATGGACCATCGGGGCATTGACTTCATGGTTTTTCGGGCTTCCGCTCAAATTGCCCTATGGGGTGGATAAAAATAAATATTTGACAGAAAGTTTCTTGCCTCATGCGGAAAGTATTTTTGATATCATGCGGGAAAATGGCTATGCATTGAGCTTGTTCATGGGCTCATCTGCCGATTTCGCAGGCATGAGATATTTATTCAAAAGAGGCTGTTTTGACATTTATGACAGAGAGTATTTTGCCGAACAGGGGAAAATAAACGAACAAAATCAATCGGAATGGGGCGTCCGTGATTTTTTTCTTTATGATGAATTGTATCAAAAATATCTGGAAATGCGGAAACAAAAAGCTCCCTTTGTCCTTTTTATGCAGACAATAGATACGCATTTTCCGGGCTATTGTTCTGAAGAAAAGCGAAAATACGGCGATATCCGCGACAGCTGGCTGGATGCTGATGAAATGCTCTATGATTTTCTCGTAAAAATGGAGCCCTATATTGAACAGGATAATGTGACGCTTTTGATTTTCGGCGACCACACACCCATGGGTAAAACCTTGGCTGCCAACAGAAAACGCTCCCTGTTTAATCTTTTTGCAGGAAAGAATGTACCGCAAATTCCGCAAAGCAAATTGGCACAAAAAATCAATCCCATGGATATCGCTCCGACTATTTTGCAGGCAGCAGGGGCAAAATGGGACAGCAGCCGGTTTGGTTTGGGTATCAGCATATTCAGCGAAGAAAAAAGTTTTTCCGAAACAGAGGGTATAACAGGTTTGGACGAAAAACTGCTTTACTACTCCAAATTCTATGACAAATTTTTTTAGGGCGTTTCCGTAACCCATTGCAGCTATGCTGTATTATTAAGCTTAAAAACTTTGCAGAGAACGTACAGGAGCGGTTACAGCCCCGGAAGGCGACAAATTCATTTGCGTTGGCGAAGAAAGAGCAAGAACGCAAATGGACGGCGGGGCGATAGTTTTTCCTCTGTATAACAATTTATATTTACAGGAAATGCGTTAGGAAAATTTTATGAAAAAGCCCTGCTGTGTGCAGGGCTTCTCGTTATTTTTATTTTTGCTTACGCGTATTACTGATGTTTTGTATTTGCCTTCGTTTCCTGTTTTTGCATGGGCTCAATAATTCTGAAACCTGTTGAACTGTCTATTTTAGCGGATTCTTTTTTGAAATTATGCAGCCATTGTTCGCCAAAAATCAATTCGGAAAGCCATTCGGCGCTGTGCAGAACCGGGTGCTTAGATAGTTCGGTATATCCGTCTTCCTTGATTTTCAAAAGGGTACGGCTGATACCGATTTTACAGGAAGGACAGCCCACAATAAGAGGGGTATCTTCCATATAGTTGGGCAAAAGGTTAATCAGGCGGTTTTTCTTTCTTTCCCGCAGGGCATTATAAATGCCGGGAGAAGAATAGGCACCTGTTCCGGACTCACCGCAGCAGCCGGCACTGACAGTGAGGTTGGAGCCGCTGATTTTTTCAATGGCTCGGGACGCCATAAGTCCCCCTTTGACCGCCTTAATACCTGACCATTCAGGGTGGCAGGAGCCGTGGTACACAACGTCTTTTTTCGCGTCTATAGTAAGATTATGGTCCTGTTCACTGATAAATTGGATAAAGTCCTTTTGGGTGAGACGCTCTCCCTTTGCGTCTGTGAGCTCATAGCGCTGCAAAGAATCGCGGCAGGATCCGCATGCCGTAATCAAATAGCGGATATGCAGCCCTCTTGCTTCGGCAGCACGGATGAGATTTTCAAGATATTCCTGATTTTTTGCAAGATTTTCTTTGTAGTTGCCGTCAGCGCCTGAAGAAAGGAGCGGGTAGCCGCAGCAAAGGTGTTGTTCGGGCACAATGACAGGGATATTTGCCTGTGTCAGCAAATTGAGGGTGGCAAGCCCGATTTTGCGGTAGAAAAGGGATCCGCCGCAGCCCGGGAAGTAAAGCACCGCTTCAATGCCGTTCTCTGACTGTTTTAATTCCTCAAATTTTTGTTTGGGGACAAAATAACCGCCTTTTTCAAGGTTCAGTTCATTATACATGCTGTGCATGCCAAGGTTTGGACCTTTGCCGGAGAAAAGCGGACTTTCAAAGCGGTCACGCCACATTTTGGGCACAAAACCAAGCACCGTATTGCCCATTTTCTGTCCAAGGGCAGCTGCCTTCGCCATGGTGGGGATACGGGTTTGCGGATTGGCAGAAAGCCAGTTCAGCACAGAACTTTTAATGGGGTGCCCGCCCATGCCTTCTTCTTTGAGGAAAGCCAGCATGGCAAGAGCAACTTTAGCGGATTCAATTTTTACAGGGCAGACAGAGGTACACCGTCCGCAGCCTGTGCAGTGTTCCACCATGAAACGCAGTTCTTCCAAAAGGCTGTTTTCAATTTTCCCCTTTGTCGCCTGTGTGTAATAAATGGCTTCGGTAATTGCTCCCAAAATCATATTTTTGTTGCGGGGGTGGTACTGGTAGGAACGTTCGGGGTAGACCATGGGGCAGACTTGTTTGCACTTTCCGCAGCGGGTGCATGCCTGCACCGTGCTCAAAAGTTCGATAAAACGCTCCTTATCCGCCAGACCGCTTTGCCTGATATCTTCAATCAAACGGTTGAAAGAGAACGTGAAGGGACGGACAGGCAATTCCTGCTGAACAAGTTTGCCCGGGTTTAAAATTTCCCGCGGGTCAACCCGTTCTTTAAACGCACGCAGGGCTTTGATTTTACTGCGTTCCAAGAAATTGATTTTGGTAATGCCAATACCGTGTTCTCCGGAAACTGCTCCGCCCATTTCCTTAGCTTTTTCCATAACTTTGAGGACGGCTTCTTCCGCGTTTTCCATCATGTGGGGGTCATTGGAGTTGACAGGGATATTGACGTGGCAGTTGCCGTCACCGGCGTGCATGTGGCTTGCGATAATGATACGGCTTTTCCGCATGTATTGGGAAATAGCCTGTATTTTTTCCCGCAGGCGGGGATTGCTTTCCCCTAAAGAGTCCACAAAAAGCGTTGCCCGCATAATCAGTTCATCATCGCTGATTTCAATTTCACTTTTTTCAAAAATACTGTCTTCGGCACTGGCAATTTTTGAAGCATAGGAAAATTCTTTGTTAAATTCGGAATCCTGCATGGGGAAACCCTGCAGACGTCCCACTTCCTGCAGGGCATAACGGTAGGCTTTACCTGCCATTTCAAGGTTTAATAATTCCAGAAAATGTGCAAAATCAGGAATTTTTGGCATAGGGATAACAACGTCTTCGTTCATTTTAAAACCGGACGTGCGTTTTGCAATGGCAGAGAGTTTGTGCCTGTCTTCCCAGAAAAGCTCACTTTCCTTTTTATCCTTGGCAAGCGCTGCATAGATATAGGGATTATCACCCACAAGGGCAAGGATTTCCTTGACACTTTCATCCAGCAGGATTTCGTCATTGCCGTCCACCTGCACAATGATAACAGAAATGGGATCCCCTTCATGGCGTGGAGATTTTCTTTTATATTCAATAGCTTGGACGTATTTAACGTTAAATTCTTCTAAGGCGGAAACCCGTACATAGTCGCCTTCGTTGCGTATTCTATTGCGCAGCTCGACAATTTTATTGATAAGCTCGGCAGCGGGTTTCATGCTCCGTCCAAAAAATTCCAAAGCAAGCACGCGTGAGTATTTGGGCTGATCGTGCAGGGTAAAGACAGCGTCTATAATCAGTCCGTCTACACCCTCTTTTTGCATGCCGGGCAAGCCCCCCAGCACTTTATTGGTTACGTCCTTGCCAAGCCCGGGCAGACGGATTTCATCTCCCCGCAGTTCCACAACACTTCTTAGTCCGCCGGTGTCATCATCACGCACTTCAAAGGTTGCGGTTTCTGTTTCCAGAATTTTATGGTGAGGGTGGCAAATCCTTTCAATGCGGATAAGTTCTCCTGTTGGGGTGACCATGCGCCATGAAAGAAGATTGTCGAGGGTTGTGCCGTATTCAAAGCAGAACGGTCCGCCGGAGTTTTCGGCAATATTTCCGCCGATGGAAGAGGCTGTTTTTGACGCAGGGTCAACAGTAAAGAGCAGTTTATATTCAGCAGCCTTATCAATGGCGTCCTGTGTGATAACCCCTGCTTCGCAAAGTATGGTTTTATTCTGTACATCCACTTCCGTTTTGGTAAGCCTTGTCATATTCACAATGACACTACGCTTGCGTGCAGGCACGGCGCCGCCTGTCATGCCGGAGCCGCCTCCCCTTGGGATAAGGGCAAATTTCATTTCATTGGCAAGATGCACCAGTTTAACAATATGCTCAATATTATCGGGTTCAACCACGAGAAGAGGCAATTCCATACGCAGGTCGGTTGCGTCCGTACTGGTTTCAACAAGGGCTCCCGGGCGGGTAATCACACATTCTTTGGGCATGAACTCGCTGAGGCGTTCCACCAGTTCTTTGCGGAAGCTTACTTCTGCATCATGGGCACTCCAGAACATGGTCATGCCTTCGCTGATAGCCGTCACATAGACGTGAGCCAGCGCGTGGGATTCCCGTTCAAAGCGTTCGTCCACGCTGTTTTTAACAGTTTGCGCCGAAATAAAAGGATTGTAGGCAACAAGGAATAATTCTTCTGCGATTTGGCTTGCAAGCTGCTGCACGGCTGCAGGCCAGCTTTCAAATTCGTCCAGATTAATGCGTAAAATTCGGTTTACCACAAAGGCAGCAGAAATAGAAACGTGTGGTCCTTTATGTGCCATGAAAAACTCCTTGTTTTATCAATACAAAAGTATCGGATGTAAAATATTAGTTCGCTTTTGCAAGCCGTGTGCTGATATTGTTGCGCACCCATTTGGGGTCGATCCATTCCTTGGGCTGTACGGCTATACCCCCGACATACACGCCAAAATGCACATGGTCGCCCACGGCGAGCCCCGTTGTGCCCGTCAGTCCGAGGGGTTGTCCTTTTTCCACGGTATCCCCTTCTTTTACATGGATTTCTGACATGTGGGAATAAATGGAATTAAGTCCGAGCCCGTGTTCAAGAATAACCATATTGCCGTAAATGCCGTTGTAGCCGGCAAAAACAACAGTGCCGGTATTGCCGGCAGGGATAGTATCCTTTGCCACGGAGGCAAAGTCATAGCCTAAATGCACCTGCTTATCTATTTTCTTGTCATTGAGGTAATAGGTTCTTCTGTCACCAAATTCAGCTTTGACCGCAGAACGGGGCAGTATTTTAAAATCGTTTTCCCATACCGCTTTGGCAGTGCTTTTTTCAAGGCAGACAGTCTGGATAAGCCTGTCATTTTCTATCCGCACGCTGCCGTTTGCCTCCAAATAACGCTCAAGGGAAGTGTCCTTATAGGGAACAATTTTTTCCAGCTCTTCGGCTTTCAGGGTTAAAAATGTGTCGGTGATTTTTACCTTGTCACCGGGGAAATTTTTATTGACAGCATTGACAATTAAACGGCTTTCCGTAATGTTTCCCGCACTGTCTTCCGCCATAATCTGCGGGAAATATTCGGAGCTCGGCAAAGATTCGGGAAAAGCGAAAAGGCAGGCATAGGTATTTTTCTTCTGGGGAAAGGCGGGAAAGAAAATGTCGTTGACATAAACACCTGTTTTTTTGAGCTCTTCCGAGGCTGTATATACAATAAGCGCAGAGCCGCCGCGGTGAATGGCAGGGGGCGTTGTTTCCACAACAATGCGGGGCTGCTTGTTATCCATGACAAGCTGCAGTTCTTTGGTGGAGCCGTTGCCTTTGTTGAAACCGGCGAAGGAAGCATCATGGGCGGTCACAACCAAGGTAAAGCCCCCTTCAGGAAGTTTTGCATCTTCCAGCGTAAAGGCATATTCAGCGGATTTTGGCGTATCGGAAAACGTTTTTTCATAAAGCCCAAGGGTTTTGCTTCCGCGGCGGACAGAAATTTTTATCTTTCTCACCCCGGAAGTATCGCCTGCAAGGACTTTGATTTCCTTGCGAGGACCTATTTTTTGGACAAGTTCCTTTCCGTCAACAGTAAAACTGACGCTTGGACCCTGCAGATCCTTGAGAAAGAGATAGCCGAAAAGAGCTGTAATACTGAGGGCAATCAGGGCAATTAAGGTGCTTAATTTTGATTTAAGCATAGCTGTTTTCGTCCTCCGCTTTATCGAGGAAAGAAAGGGCTATTTTGATAAAATCCGCTTCAGTCAAAATTCCAACTAAAATATCACCTACCACAATGGGCAGACAGCCGTATTTCAAATCCAGAAGTATTTTTCCTGCTTCCACAATAGAAAGGTCAGGTGTTGCACACATGACATTTTCCTGCATGATATCTTTGACCAATATGGCTTGGTTGATTTCTTTTTTGGTTTGTTCGTCAATGTCTGCAAGCTCGGAAATCATGTGATTGAGCAAATCCCGGTGGGTCACAAGACCGCAAAAGCGTCCGTCCGAATTGACAACGGGTGCATGACGAATTTGGGCAACTTCCATGAGTTGTTTGACATCGTACAAAGTGTCTGTAGGCTTAATCGTATAAACACTGTCTGTCATATAATTTTGTACTGTTAACATACGCCCTCGCTGTGTTATATGTGAAAAACATATTTTTATATGGAGTTCTTTTAATTTACTCTGGAATGTGGCACTTCGTCAAGGAAAGTCGGCAGGAATTTTAGGAAAAGGGGAATTTGAAAGCTGTACCTGAAGAGGAAGCGTTAGTTTAACCAAGGTGTTTCCCCATGGCATGCAGAGAAGAGTACTGTCATTTCACTTTAAGCGCTGTTATAAAAACAGTTGAAATAAATTTTATCCTTCCATGTACAAAAAATAACGGCTTTTTTTTCTGAAAGAAAAACAAGCCACACCCTGTTCCGATACCGAACAGGGAAGCCGTTTTTCATTCCTTATATCAACCGCAAATGCTTCGGAAAGCACTGTACGCTTTTGCAGGACGCTTGAACTGTGCTTCCCGTCATTTTTTCAGTATGCGTGTCATATACCCGATGTCTTCAAAAATCTGTACGGCATGATTTTTTATTTCTGCCGCTTTGACAAAGTATCTGCTGTTATCGTAGAAATAAATTTCATCGCAGACGGGCATGACTTTTAATAAATTGTTTTGACTTTCATAAAATCTTTTTTGGATAATTGCGGGGTCAATGCCGTGTCCTCCCTTATTTACCCGTATCAAAACCCTTTCTTTTGCTGTTTCAACACTGTCAAGAGCAATATAGTAAAGGACGATTGTATAATTTTTTTCTTTCAGTTCTTTAAACAAATTCAAAACAGCATTGCCGCATAGTGTTGTTTCCAAGTTAAAACTGTCGCGGTTTTGAATATACATTTTCCGCATTTTGATAGCAATGCGGGCAGCTCGTATCTGTGTGCTTTTATCTCTCCAGTCGCCAATACTTTGCGTAATTTCATCAATATTAATCCTATACCCCAGATTTATCATATTTTCCAAGGTATTGAAGTATAAGGTCGTTTTTCCGGCTCCATTAACGCCTGCAAAAATATTGGCTGTGGGCTTCATAAAATTTCCTTATGCGCGAATGAAAATATTTTCAGGCAGGGAAGAAGGCAACCCTTCAATTTCTTCGGAGAGTTTGATAAAGCCTTTGAGCCCGGGGTGCAGGGTTTGAGCTTCATTTTGGGCGTGGGTATAGAGGGTGTAAAGCCCGTTTTTGAGGCAAAGTCTTTCCATGGAGGGCAAAAGTAAAAAGGCGTCTTTTGTGCTGTTCCATGTGCTTCTGACATCGACTTCATAAAAATCGGGTTTAATCTGTTTGTCAAGCTTTGCCACAATGGGGCGGGGCACGTAATTTTCCGGAGCTTTTCTGTCAATGCGTTCCGGAAGATAAAAGCCTGTGGAAAGAGGACGGGGATTTTTGCCTGAGCTATTAAAAAGCTCGAGCATAAAATCTTCTTTGTCAATATCCTGCCGTTTGGGCATGAATTTTGGGGCAATGCCCTGTTTGATGCAGGCAATATCAAGGGCTGTCCTGTAAACATCCGTGACCTGCGCCACATAGGAAGGGCTTTTCGTGCGCCCTTCTATTTTGAGGGAGGCGGGCTGCATGGCAACAAGTTCGTCCATAAAGGGCACAAGGCATAAATCAGAGGGGGCAAAAATTGCGCTGAACTGCGAACCCTGTTCAATATCCCAGCAGTCTTCTCCCTGACGGAGTTTTTCTTCAACAGTAAGGGAGATTTCGTTAAATCTTCTTCCTCTGTATTCAAAACGGCAAGGCTGTGTGCATTGTCCCAAGTTGGCAGGGCGTTTGTTGACCCATGCAGACATGAGGCAGTGCCCGGAAAGAGCAAGGCACATGGCTCCGTGGACAAAAATTTCAAATTCCATATCAGGAAATTGCTTGATAATGGCTGTAATATCTTCTTTTCCCAGTTCGCGGGCAAGGTTAATCCGCTGCACCCCAATTTCTCTCCAAAATTCCACAGCAGCAGAATTGACAGAGTGGGCTTGGGTGGAAAGGTGGATTTCCATATGGGGGCAATGTTTTTTAGCCAGCCATAAAACCCCGGGATCGGCAATAATAAGGGCGTCAATGCCTGTATCGGGCAGGCTTTTGAGCATGGCGGTTACATCGTCTAATTGCCGGTTATAGGGCATGGCATTGAGGCAATAATATATTTTTGCATGGGCGGCATGGGCTTTTTCCACGCCTTTTTTGAGTTCTTCCATGCTGAACCCGTCGCATTTTGCACGCAAAGAAAGCTCATTGCCGCTTAAATAAACAGCGTCTGCCCCGTAAAGCAGGGCGGCTTCCAATTGTTCCGGACCCCCTGCCGGGATGAGTAGTTCAGGTCTTTTTAACATCTTATTTCTTTTTATACAGTTTTCTGGTGTATTTTACCATGTTTATCATATCACCCAGCAAACTGCCGCTTGCATCCAGCATGACTGTGGGCATATCTTCCACATGGTGGAGAGTGGTCGTTTGCCGATTTTCTTTTGCAGTATTGTTTGCCTTTTTTCCTGCATTTTCTTTTGTGCTTTCTTCATCTTCTTTTGCACTTTCTTTGCTTTCTTTTTTGTTATTTGAAGGAGGGGTTAAAGAAAGAGAATCCAAAAGCTCGCTCCGTTCACTGCTCCTTCCGTCAGACTGAGCATTGGCAGCTGTTTTGGTATTGTCAGCAAGTTTGGCATTTTTGGCAGTACTGCCGCCCGTTTCCGCTGCTGCGCCCGTTCCGGCAGAAGAAGCTGCTTTACTGATGCCGGAAGCAGGGGCTTTTTCTCCGCGCAGTCTGGCAAGACGCTGCTTTTCCAAATAGGTAATTGCTCTGATACGTTCTTGTTCCCTGCGGTAATCATCGCCGTCAAGAACAATATTTTTCATGCCGGACGTGAAGATAACCTGCTGTAAATCCTTGTGAGTATCCAAATAATCTGCAATGACAGGCGGGAATTTTTTGGAACCGTTCATTTGCACCATAAAGTCTGCAATTTCCTTTGCAGGCAAAATGGATTTGGCTATTTCAAGAAGTTTATTCACCATGCCGTAATTGGTATGGGCAAAGTTTTTTTGCAGTGCAGGCAGGAGCGGATTTTGTTCTTCCGGAAAATCCTCGGAAAAAATTTCAGCATAATGGGTCACTTTTTCCCATTCTTCATTTTCAATAAAGAGCGTCACTGCCCGTTCCAGATAAACTTTTCCTTTTTCAGGGTAGCCCTGTTCTTTTTCAATGGTATACAGATAGACAAAAGAATCGGATTTTCGGGGAGTTTCAAAATTTGTGGAACGTTCAAAGCAAGTTGTTGCCTGATGGAAAAGCCTGTCGCCGTATTTTTGTTCTCCTGTTTCAAAGAGTTCTTCAAAATTGGCATTTTCATCGGGCGTATAGAAAAAACGGACAAAGGCTTTTTCAAAATTATTAAGCTTTTGTTCCCAGTTGCTTATAAAAAGGCTGCGTTTTTGCTCCGGTGCATTTTCAAGCGCCTGCAAGTTATTGTAATATTTATCTGCAGCATTTTTATTTTGGATAAAAATTTCACGGGCAAGAAGGTTCACGTTTTGAAAAGAAAAAGGACGGACAAGGAAAAAAGAAGCTCCCAAAACCTTAAGGTTCTTTTTTTCTTTGTCGATAAACGTATTGTCGGCGTCAGTTTTCGGAGCATTAAAAAGAACGCCGACAGGAAAAAGTGCGCCTAAAGGGTGCAGGCGCAAAAGGGAAATCAATAAGGCCGCATCAAAGTCACCCAATGCATATTCGCATAAAATCAGTGCAGAATAACTAATATTTTTTTCTTTTTGGGCGAGTATATAATAGAGAGCATGTTCCGGAGCGGGAAAAGGAATAACGGCTGTATCCGCAGCGTCCGCTTCCGCGGGAATACTGTCTTTATTGTCGGAAATAATAATAATTTCGTCAAAAAAAGAGGACGTATTTTCGTTCGTGGTATCGGATGAAGTTTTCTTTATTCCTTCATTCATGCAAAAACTCCTTTCTCTCTCGGATGAAAATAGCTATTTTTGAACTTTTTGTACAGTAAAAAGTGAAAAAAGAAAAAGAAAAAAAATTTTTTGAGATTAAAAATGTTGTTTACCCCAAAAAAAAGTGCTAACATCGGTCAATCTAGATTTTTAAATGGTAGTAAGATGAAGAAGTATAAAATCATAGTTGTTGATGACCAATCTATCAACAGAATGTTGTTGACGAAAATTTTGGAAAATCGTTACACTGTGCTGCAAGCCGAAAACGGATTGGAAGCATGGCGTATCCTTGAAAGGGAAAAAGAGTCCATTCAGGCGGTTTTACTTGATTTGATTATGCCTGTTATGGACGGCTACGCATTTTTAGAAAAAATTAAACATTCTCCTTTTTCAGAAATTCCCGTTATTGTCGCTTCTCAGGCAGAGGGCAAAGATTCTGAGCTCAAAGCCCTGAAAATGGGAGCTACGGATTTTATTACCAAGCCCTATCATCCTACCATTATTTTACAGCGTCTTATCAATACCTTTGCCATGCGTGAAAACGCAATTTTGAAAAATACCTCCGAACGCGACTATCTTACAAAACTCTATAATAAAGAAACCTTCTACGAAAAGGTGAATGCCCTTATTACGGAAGATAAAGACACAACCTATTCCATTATTTATTTTGATATCGAACGGTTCAAGGTTGTGAACGACTTTTTCGGGGAACAAAAAGGTGACGAACTTCTTATTTATCTGGCTGATTCTGTACGCAGTTTTTCACAAAATGCCAATTATATTGCCGCAAGGCTGAATGCGGACTGCTACTGTGTGTGCATGCCCCATGATAAGGCTGAGGAACTTCGCTTTGCCAATTATATGATGTCTTTTTTGGAAGATTTCCCTATCAGCTTGAAATTAAAAATTAATTTTGGTGTTTTCATCATTGAAGATACCGTTATGAGTGTCTCTGTCATGTGCGACAGGGCAAATCTTGCACTCAAAAATATCGTGGGCAAATACGACAGCTTTATCGAATACTATAACGGCAGCCTGCATGAAAAATTTGTGGAAGAACAGCAAATTGTCAATGAAATGAATACAGCCCTGCGTGAAGGGCAGTTTGTTGTGTATATTCAGCCCAAATTTGATTTAAACACCTTCAGCACTATCGGCGTTGAAACCTTGGTTCGCTGGAAACATCCGGTCAAGGGGCTTATTCCGCCGATTAAATTTATCCCTGTTTTTGAGAAGAACGGCTTTATCATTGAACTTGACATGTTTATTTTTGAAGAAGTTTGCAAAACGCTCCGTTCCCTGCTGGACAAAAATATTCCGGTTGTTCCTTTCAGCGTTAATCTTTCCCGTGCTGATATTTATAAACCTGATTTGTGCGAATTCATTGTCGAGGTCATGACCAGAAATAATATCGACCATAGCCTGATTGAATTTGAAATCACGGAAACATCCTATACACAGGATTCCGAACAATTAATCCTCGTTATCAATAAATTGCGTGAACTTGGCTTTTCTGTTTCCATGGACGATTTCGGCACCGGCTATTCTTCCCTGAATATGCTCAGCGAAGTGCCTGTTGACCTTTTGAAAATAGATATGCGCTTTTTGAAAAACTTTAGCGAAACTGACGTCAAGTCCAAAAATATCATTCATTTTATCGTGTATATGGCAAAATGGCTCAATTTGCCTGTTATCGCAGAGGGCGTTGAAACCCTTGAACAGGTTGAGTATCTGCGCAGCATCGGCTGTTATAACGGACAAGGATTCTTTTTCTCAAAGCCGTTTCCCATTGAAGAATATGAAACCCGCGTGAATAATGTAAGTTTTACTGTTCCCGAAAAAAACCGCAAAGATGATAAGGCGCTTGCCATAAAAGGTTTATGCAGCGGCAATTCAACGTTTAACCAAATTTTCAATTTATTTACCTCTGCATTGGCGATTATTGAACTGAGAGGGGAAAATCTGGAAATTTTGCGGGTAAACAGCCATTTCTATGATGAAATCATTGAAAACAGTCAGGAATTTATTACGACCACATGTCATGCTCTGGATTTTATTGTTCCTGAAGACAGAGAAAAGGTTTTGCAGGAACTCAAAGGATTGGATGAGAATAAGAATTGGATTGAGTTTGTTGTACGGGTAAAATCACCCAAAACGCATATGATTTTCTGGAACAGGGCAAGGATTAGCTATTTGCAGCAAACCTTTAACAGTAAAGTGTTTATCATGCAGCTGCGCAATGTCACAGAGTTTAAAAATAAGGAGCTTATCTGTGAACTGCAGGAAGACCGCATGAACGCTGTGCTGGAATTCAGCCAGTCTTCCATTATTGATGTGAATTTTATTGATAAAAAGATTCGTTTCAACTCCATTTTGGGAAATTCCTTAGGTTTGAGTAAGCAGATTTTTGATTATCAGCATGAAATAAAAGAAAATTATGAGCTTCCTTTTGAGCAAAAAGAAGAACTGCTTGCCATGTTTGCTGATATGTTTGCAGGAAAAGAACAGGAAAAGCCGATTCTGGCTTCTGTTATCCGCCAAGCTTCCAGCCGTACGTGGTATGAATTAAAATATAAGCTTTTATTCCTTGAAAATGAACCCAAACTGGGTGTTGTTTACTGCAAGAATGAAACCCATAAGGTTATCAGTAAAGAAATTTATGAGCGGGAAAATTGATTTCAGAAACAGCATTATTGCAACCCATATGCCGTATATCGAAATTGAGCTCGATACCAAGAAAGTTTTGCGCCATTCACGGTATTTGCTGGGCAGAATAGGTTATATGAAAGAACATTCCGTGGATGAATTTTTTGCCCGTATCGGCAATACCCTTGTTCATCCCGATGAAAAGGAACGTTTCCTGCAGCTTATGAGTATCTATTCCCTTAATCTTTTAGTTGCACAAAAGAAGAAAATCAGCTTTGAATTCCGCTATTTGGCAGGAAAGGATTTCAAATGGGCATGCTTTAATTTAAGTTTGGCAAAGCATCCCGAAACCGAAGCGGTTTCAGCTTTTTGTTATGTGGAAGATCTGGGGGATTGGCTTCATCATCTTGATGTTGGAGATTTCTATTTAAAACGGGATATTGAAACAGGTCTGTACACCGAAAATACTTTTGAAAGAATTTTAACCGATTATTTTGAAGTGTTTGAAGGCGGACAGGGGGCATTGTTCTATATCAGTTTGTCAAAAGAATTTGCGGCATCGACCTGCCCGAAGAAATCTTCCAATTACTCTGTTGTCGCTATGTCAAATATTTTGCGAGAGTTCTTTAGAAATGATGATATTGTGGCTAAAATCAATGAATTGGATTTTGCCGTGCTTGTGCAGAGTGTTGCCGATGAAAATACCGTACGGCAGCGGGCAGGCGAAATTTGCAGTGCCATGAATGAATATAATAAAAGAGATTTCTCAGGTAAAGTTATCGGCAATATTGGCTGTATAATGCTGAAAGAACAAAATACATATACGATAGCTATGAAGAAAGCAAAAATAGCATGCGAACACGCTGCATTCCAAGGAGAAAACACTTCATATCTATTAAATGAATAGGTGAGTACATGATTAATCAGTTAAGAAACTGGGGCTGTAATATTGATGAAGCCTTAGAACGTTTTGTCAATGATAAGGAATTATATTGTACTTGTTTTAATATGTTTTTAGCTGATGATTCCTTTGAGCGACTTAAAGAAAATATTAAAAATGGGGACTGCAAAGCATCTTTTGAAGCTTGTCACACCCTGAAAGGGGTTGCCGGAAATTTAGCAGCCGGTCCCCTTTATACCGTGCTTTGCGAGTTGACGGAACACTTGCGTGCCGGAAATTTGGATGATGCGGAACAACATCTGGAAACAATTTTAAAATTTAGAGATGAAGCACAGCAAATTTTAGCCGGTTAACGCTTTGCCGATGAAGATTGCCGCAGGATACGGAATGCAGATACAACCCGAAGCACAAAAATGTCTTGAAATTCTCAAACAATATCAACATATTGTTCTTGCCATGCATGTTAATCCGGACGGCGATGCCATTGGCTCTGCCCTTGGTTTAGCGTGGTTTTTACGGGAAACCTTAGGGAAAAATGTCTGTATTTATAATGAAAGTCCGTTTCCGCGCCACTTTTCGTTTTTGCCCTTGCCCTGCCCCTATGTGAGCAATATTGCAGAAATTCCTTTTTCTGCTTCTTTTCCCGATTTGCTTGTGGTCATGCTTGACGCCGGGGAACTGCACCGTTTTGGCGATTCTTTTGCGCAGTATGTGCAGGGGAAAAAAAGCCTTTGCATAGACCACCATGTGGGGAACAATACCATTGCAACGGAGTATAACTGGGTTGACCATACCATGGCGGCAACGGGGCAAATGGCTGCGCAGATTGTGTATGCGGAAACAGATAAAACCGTTGCCGAAGCGGCAAAGGCTTTGTATGTCGCCCTTTCTTCCGATACGGGGAATTTTTCCTTTGGCAATACAAGCCTTGCCTGCATAGAGTGCCTTGCCAAACTCATGGAAACGCCCCTTGCCATTGCTCCTCTCCGCGAGGCTCTCGATAATACATGGTCTGTGCAAAAATTGCATTTTTGGGGCAAACTTTTGAGCATGGTACAATTTTCTGTCAATAATCAGCTTGCCTCTGTGGCTGTTCCGCAAAAACTTTTTGCGGAATTTGGGGCGACGAAGGAAGATTTGGAAGGATTTGTGGAGCAAATGCGCAAAGTTCAGGGTGTTCGCATGACTCTTCTTCTGCGGGAAGAAATAAAAAACGGTTCGTCTTTTATCAAAATAAGTATGCGTTCCTCCGGGGATGATGATGTGCGGAGTATTTTGGCGCAGTTTAATGGGGGGGGACACAAAAATGCAGCCGGAGCAGGGGTGCAGGGCTCCCTTGAAACGGTGTATGCAATGGTGTATCCTCATATTGTAACTGCATTACAGCAATAAGGAGTTTTTATGTTGAAAGGGGCTATTTCTGCATTAGTTTTGCCATTCAAAAACGGGCAAATTGATGAAGAAGCATATCGGGAATTTATAGAATGGCAAATCGAGCAAGGTATTGACGGGCTTGCTCCCTGCGGAACAACCGGCGAATCTGCAACACTGAGCCATGAAGAACACGAACGGGCAATTAAAATTTGTATTGACCAAACCAAAAAACGCGTGCCTGTTATCGCGGGATGCGGTTCCAATAATACGGTTGAAGCCATACGCTTAACCCGGTTTGCAAAACAGGCCGGTGCTGATTATGCACTCTTAATCAGCCCCTATTATAATAAGCCCACGCAGGAAGGTATTTTCCGGCATTACCGTGCTATCAGCAAGGAAGTTTCTTTTCCTTTTGTTGTTTATAATGTGCCCGGACGTACCGGTTCCAATATTACTGCCGATACCATGGCACGCTTGTATCACCAAATTCCGGAGATGATAGGCGTCAAGGAAGCAACCGGAAACCTGATACAAGTTTCCAATATTTTGGAAAAAACAGATGAGAATTTTATTATGCTTTCAGGTGAAGACTCTACTGTTTTTGCAACGCTGGCTCTCGGAGGCAAGGGGACAATTTCCGTTACTTCCAATGTCATGCCGAAAAAAGTCCATGAACTTTGTGATGCATGGGCTCGGGGTGACGTCAAAGAAGCAAGGCGGCTGCATTTTTATCTGGAGCCCCTTAACAGAGCCATGTTTGTGGAAACAAATCCCATTCCCGTAAAAACTGCCCTTTCCCTCATGGGGAAAATGAGCGATGAGCTGCGCCTGCCTCTTTGCAATATGCAGGAATCAACCTTTGCCCTTTTGAAAAAGACCATGCAGGATATGAAATTGATTTAACGCTTTTCGTACTGTTCCATATTCCCTTGGAAAGCAGCTGCTTTTCAAGGGATTTTTTTATGGAAAAGGCTGAACTATAAAATACTGTTGTAAAAATATCCCACGAGAATAAAACTGCAGGCCATAAAAAGCAGATAGCGGATGATGAGCTCTTTCTTCATCACCTTTGCCAAGATAACCATTTCCGGTAAGGACAGACCCACAACAGCCATCATGAAAACCAAAACCGTGCCGATGGCAGAACCTTTTTGGATGAGAACTTCTGCAATGGGGATTATGGTTGTGGCGTCCGAATAAAGCGGTATACCCGCAATCACAGCCAAGGGTACGGCAAAAATATTCTCTGCCTGCATGTGTTCCATAAAAAATTCCTTGGGGACATAGCCGTGCAAAAACGCACCTATGCCTATTCCGAACAAAATAAAAAGCCAAATTTTGCGGATTAATTCCCTTGTATTTGCCCATGCACTTTTTATGCGCATTGTTAAAAGGATGGTTTCTTTCGGTGCAGAAGCACAGGAACAGGAGCGGGCAGCAAACTGCAGCGTGTTAAGACGCAAATAATCCTGTAAATACTGTGCGCAGCCGAGTTTTTCAAGGATAAAGCCGCCGAACATACCAATGCTGATGCCTGTGACAAGATAGATACAGGTTATTTTTATGCCTAAGACACCTGCAAGGACAAGCAGGGCAATTTCATTGATCAGGGGTGAAGTAATTAAAAAACTCATGGCAATGCCAAAGGGGATTTTGGCTTCCATAAAGCCGATAAAAATAGGAACCGATGAACAGGAGCAAAAGGGCGTTACCGCCCCAAAAAGAGCCGCAAGAAAATGTGCCGGCAGTTTAGGCAGTTTTTCGATATACGCTTTGACTTTTTGAGCCTGAAGATAGGTTCGTAAAAAAGAAATCGAGAAAATTATCACCGATAAAAGAAAAAGGATTTTTAACACATCGTAGACAAAAAAATGCAGGGCAGAGCCGAAAGCATTTTCCGGGGAGAAGGCAAGTATGCCGTAAACGAGCCGGTCAGCAACCTTTGAAAACATATTTCCTCCTAAGCTGTATAGAGAACGAATTGACAGCGAGACTATTATATGCCATTATTGGAATATAGTTGATAAATATTCCACAATCGGCATATTGTCAAGCCCAATGGAGTATATATGGATAAAAAATTTTTCTATGAAAAAAAAGTGCACATATTCAAAGCATTGGCAAATCCTGTTCGTCTTGAAATTCTTGATTTTCTGAGCAGCGGAGAAAAATGTGTCTGCGAAATTGTGCAGGAACTGGGCTATGAGCAGCCCCATATTTCCAAAAGTTTACAGAAATTAAAAGATGCAGGGCTTATTGCGCAGCGAAAAGAGGGTTTAAATGTATATTATTCCCTACAATTTAATTGTATGGGAGATTTTTTAACTTGTCTTAATACTGTGCTTGTACATACTCTGCCTGCAAAAAAAGAGTAAGCTCGCGGCTGTTCTGTTTTTGAAATCAAAGAAAATTGCTTAGCTATAGAAAGAGGTTGATAATCAATTACCTATAAAACGTATCTTCCTGTTTTTCTG
>CAJTMS010000024.1:5489-28446 GCA_910577155.1 uncultured Mailhella sp. | reverse complement strand
TGCGTCCCTCCAACGGCAAAACCGACGGTGAGTATTTTTCCAATCTCCATAATCAGGAGGTAAATCTCTCCAAGGTGCTCCAGTGCGAATTATCCAGAAAACAGCATTAAGAAAACATCGATTATCACGAGCAGTCACACCTCGTGTTCCTTCTCTCCCTGGCAAGTGCGGTTCTAAAAGTTCCCAAACTCTGTCAGATATATCATGACGACGATGTGTGTAGTTCATATTTCTCTCCTTTTTTTAGGAGAATAACAGAGTTTTAAAAAAATTAAAAGTCAATTGACGACACTATCTAAAAAATACCCTTAAAAATGTGGGATGTAAAGGATTTTTAAGGCACTCCAAGAAACGCTAACAAACCTGTAAAACTAAGCCCCACAAGGATTTATTCTACCGTATGGGGCTTTATGGAACTTTGTACTGGTGTCCCTGGCGGGAGTCGAACCCACGGCCTTCCGCTTAGGAGGCGGACGCTCTATCCTACTGAGCTACAAAGACACAAGAAGAGTATATTCAATTTGTATAAAAAATCAATATGCTCTCATTCAGCTCTTACTGCACCTTTTCATCATAACAATTTTTTAGCTCCAAAAAATTTCTGAACAACGGCAATACTTATGACTGCACAACTATTAGGGTTTGGATATATCTCTCCAAAATTACAGAAAAAATTTTTTATGATAAAATGATTATCTTTCTTTTATAAAAAGAAGTTTTGTATTAAAACATCATGTAAAAATATGAACACTTTTTATTTAACATATTCACCGATATTTCCATCGTACATAAAATTTCCGGATGGAATACCGGCCAAAAGCCTCAACATATTGTATTATATTGTAATTACTGACCAAGCAAGGGGATAATTTCTTCACGCAAAACTTTCGCAGCAGCAAGGCTGGCAGCCTTTTCAATATTTTCTTCAAGGGATCTTATCTTTGCCTGTGCCTGCACTAATTCATTTTCAAGTATAGCAATTTTTTCTTCCAATTCTCGGACATGGCTTGAATCAGAATTTCCTGAATTTTGCATAAGGGAATCTAAACTCTTTGAAAGTTCATCATTCAGCATTTTTTGTTCGGAAAAAATATCATCAAGGGTCGCTACCCGTGTTTCAATAGCTTGGATTTTATCTGTTAATTCAGCAGTGACAGGAGTCTTTTCCTGCGTATTTTCTTGCTGTTTTCTTTCTTCAACAAGAGAATCAATTTTTTCGTTTGCTGTTTTGATAGTCATTAACTCTGTGTTAACAGCTACTTGTAATTCGGTTAATTTTGTTTCCAGTCCATTTATTCTGTACGTCAATTCAAGGGCATTATCCTGAGCTTTAGAATCAGAACCAACTAAGCGTTGTTCCAGAGAAACAACTTTTGTTGATAAGTTTTTAATTTTTGCCCCTACAGAATCATCTTCACCATTGAATTTTTCTAAATATGCTTCATCAGATGCCAAGACTTTTGAGGCGGACTGGACATAATGAATATCCTCGTTTCCTTTATCTTTGCCCTGTGCTTCAATAAAGCTGATATTACCTTTTAAATGAATGGGCTTTGTTTCAGGAGAAACTTCCTGTGCAAAAGGAACAACCTCTTCATCTGTTTCGTGATCAAGAGATAATTCATTTAAAATATTATTGAAAACATCTTCATTAATTTCATTTGAATCTTCTGCCATATCACTTTTTAATGGCTTTTCTTCAAAAGATGTCCGGGAAATTTCAGGTGCAGTCATTTGGCAGGAATTTTTTTCAGCTTGTGCAGGATGAGCTTGTTCTCCATCCTCTTCCTGCTGCGCAAATTCATCATTCAAAACAGCAGAAAAGGATTTATCCCCGCCTTTCTTCTGTACATCAATTTCCTGTTCGGCAGCTTGTTCCGGACTTTTTTCTGCAGCATTTGTTCCGTCAATAATATCTTTTGTCAGGGCATCAATTTCATCTTCGTGCTCTTCTTCCAAAGAAGGCAAATCAATATCTTCAAAAGAAGGAATATCATGCGCATCTATATCGCTGTGTTCATCAAAAGCATTTTCATGCGCGTCAGTTTGCATATTGGGCTGCATTGTGGGGACACGGTCATCATGCACAAAGGCTACTTCCATACCGTTTTGCATATCAATATCCTGCGCAGCCTGTCCGCTCTGAGGATTTTCGTCTTCGGCGTCAAAATCAATATTATAAGAATTAATAAGATTATCTAATTTAGCTAAATCTAACGGTTCGTCACTTTCTTCCTTTTCTTCATTTATTTCAGATTCAGAAACAAAACCAAGATTTTTTTCAAAATCATTTACCAAGGAATCAAGAACATCATCTTCTGCACTGGGAGAACTGCTTTTATCACCGGCATTTCCTACACTAACAACATCAGTTAAATCAATGATTTCATCAACAGCGTTTGTGATTTCGTTGTTGTCCATAATTCCTCACAATTACAAAAAGAAAAAATAAAATCCTACCCACTCCCCGGTTTGAGAAGTGAGTAGGAAACAACTATTAAGGATGGCAAGCTGATCCCTTACAACTTGTAAGAGTCTTCTTCTTATCCTTATCTTGGCCTGCTGCTTTGGTATGGCAACTGATACAGCTATTTTCAATCTTCTTATCGTGAGCGATACGATAATAGCTATTTTTGCCTTTTTCTTTTGCACCTAAAGCATCGTGACAACCTGCATCACCGCATTTACCATAATTTTCAGCACCATTTACTTCATGGTGGCAAACACCACAATCAATAGAAGCATGTGAATTATGATTAAAAGTGACTGGCTTTGCAGTAAGAGCCATTTTTATTGGTCCTTCCGGAGCCGCAGGACGAGCTGCAATAGCTGGCATTGCAAGAGCAACAGCCACAAGAACGCTTAAAGATACCATAAGAATCTTTTTCATAGCAACCTCCTCTGTTTACTTGAGCATACACTCAAGTTTCCTTTACATTAACCCTGCTCGGCAATACTGTCAAGTAACATTAGTGAAAGGAATATTTGGCATAATGCAAAATTATTTCTTCTTAAAAATATCGGGCATAAGTACATCAACTTTAGCTTCTTGATTCAACATTAATATATATGCTTGAAACAACATATTTTTTTGTGCGTCTTGCATATTGAGAACAATATCCTGACTAATGGCGTCAAATTCACTTTCAGCTGCTTTTTGTACAGTATTGAGCTTTGCGACAAGAGCACCGTCATCGCTCAAATATGCATTCTTCAGCCATGTTTTATTATCTGCTGCAAAAATTTCTTTTGCGAGTGCAGGCAGAGGTCCCAGATTTTCAATTTGTCCGTCGCGGCCAAAAAATGCACTGGTCTGCACGTCATGGGGCGCTGTCTTTTCAAATGTCAAAACAGCTTCTTCTGCCTTTACTTTTGCACTTTCCTGAGCCTTTTGCAATTTCAGCTCTGCAAGAATAGTGTTTTTTACCTCATCAAAGGATTGGGTTGTACTTGCTTTCTTTTCAACAAGTTTCACAACAGCAAGCTCCCCGTTCAGCGTAATGGCGCTATCCCAAACATTGCCGTTTTCCATAGCAAACAAGGCATCCACATCACTTTGTTTTAAGCCATATTTTTCTGCAAGCAAAGCAACATCAACAAAACCGGTTTTTGTGACACTCAAATTATGCTTCTTGGCTTCTGCTTCCATATCGCCGTTCGCCATAACGGATGCAATGGCATTATCCACTGTCTGCACAAGATTTGCATTTACCCGTTCAACAGCAATATCATGTCTGACTGTATCCTTTACTTCTGCCAATGTTTTTTGCTTTGCATCTTTTTTATCATCAACCCAAATCAAATGATAGCCAAATTGGGTACGCACCGGTTCGGACAAGGTATTGACAGGCAGATTAAACGCAACATCGGCAAATTCCCGCACCATTTGTTCTTTGCTGAACCAGCCCAAATCACCGCCGCTTTCCTTTGTACCGTCTTCGCCATATTCTTTTGCCATAGCTGCAAAATCCTCGGCACTGCGGATTTTACCTGCAATTTCTTTTATCTTTGCCAAAACAGCGTCACTTTCAGCCTGCGGAGCATTTGCATCAACCATAAGTAAAATATGACGGGCTTTTACCTGCTCATTTTCGCTGAATTTTGCTTTATTATTTTCATAATAATTTGTTATTTCTTCTTCAGAAACAGCGTTTTCATCAGCCATGCGTGCAGGGATAAAATTAATAAATTCTAAAGAAATCCGAGCGGGAACGGCAAAAAGTTCTTTTCTTTCTTCATAAACTGCCTTTGCTTCCTCATCGGAAACAGTCTGGGCATCCGTATCATAGGGGAAAAGAACATAATCCATGGAGCGTTTTTCTGTTTGGAAGGCAAACATTTTTTTGGCTATATTTTTATCCCCGAAAATACCGGCAGTCACGGCCTCCTGAAATTTTTGAGGAAGCATATCAAGTCGTAAATTATTTTCAAAAACAGTTTTTGTTTGACCTATTGCTTTAAGGCGCTGTTCGTACACTTCAGGGCTAAATTTGCCTGTTTCATCAAAGAAAAAAGGAATAGCCATCAATGCGTCACGAAGTTCCGCTGCACTGACCCCAAGTCCAAGGCGTTTTGATTCTGACAGAAACAATTTCCGAATAACAAGATTTTGCAACACCCTGTTTTCTAAGCCAAGATTTTGGATTTGTTCTTCCGTAAGATCAGGAACAGCATTTTTCAGTTCATTTTCCATTTGGTTATAAGCTTGTTGAAATTCATTAATGGTGATGGGTTCATTATTGACTAATGCCACCACACCGGAACGTGAAGTATTACTGCCTATACCCCAAAAAATAAAAACAAGAATGATAAGCCCAAACGCAAGTTTAATTGCCAAGGAGTGAGCTCCTGAACGCATACCGTCAAGCATTGTAACCTCTTTATTTATTTACTATTTTTTACAAAATTTAATAATCCGCCTGCTCGTACAAGCCGGAACTCTTGTTCTGACAAATCGTGTTTGAAATAAATTTTTCCAAGTCCTTCAACTTCCACAAAAAAGCGATTATTTTGTTCTAATTGCATTGGTTTTACAAGGACTTTCACCCCAAGAACCAGTTTATCATAATCATTTGCATTTTCAAAAAGAAGAGGCAAAATACCAAAATTCACCAGATTGGCTCTGTGAATACGGGCAAAAGAAATTGCCATAACAGCCCGTATGCCTAAATGCCGCGGAGCAAGCGCTGCATGTTCGCGGCTGGAACCTTGACCATAGTTTTTACCGGCCACAATAAAGCCGCATTTTCCACTGTCACGCACAGCCTTTGCCCGCTGCACAAAATTCTCATCAACACGAGAGAAAACATATTCGGAAATAGCAGGAATATTGGAACGCAATGCTGTAATTTCAGCACCTGCGGGCATAATATGGTCTGTGGTAATGCCGTCACCCACTTTTAATACAACTTCACCTGCAAGTTCTTCACGCAAAGGCTCAAAATTTTCCAAAGCTACGATATTAGGTCCGCGCAAAACCTGTACGTTTTTCCGCTCCGCCTCGTCTTTGGCAGGATAGAGAAAATGGTGTTTAATAGAAGGAATATGCTCCGGAAACTCCGGTTTTTCCGGTGGAGTACCCCATGTTTTCGGATCGGTAAATTCTCCGTTAAGCGCACAATAGGCAGCAGTGACAGGACTTACCAAATAAACCTGCGCATCCTTTGTTCCGCTTCTGCCTTCAAAGTTGCGGTTAAAAGTACGCACAGAAACACCTGCGCTATGGGGAGAAGAGCCCATGCCAATGCAGGGACCGCAGGCACATTCCAGCAGCCGTACGCCGCTGTCAAGCAAATTTGCCATTGCACCATTTTCCATCATCATGGCAAGAACTTGTCTGGATCCAGGGGAAACGCAGGTATCCGTATGAGAAGAAACAAATTTTCCTTTCATAATATCCGCAGCTTGTTTTAAATCCGCATAGGAAGAATTGGTGCAGGACCCCATGGCAACCTGATCAACTTTCAGCCCGGCCAATTCACTGACAGACACAACATTATCAGGCATATGGGGTTTTGCCGCCAAAGGAACAAGCTCGGATAAATTAATTTCCACACAGTCATCATAGCTGGCATTTGTATCAGGAGCAAGAAAAACCCAATCCTCTTCCCTGCCCATTTTGCTGAGAAATTCCTTTGTTTTGTTGTCAGAAGGGAAAATTGAGGCAGTAGCCCCCAGTTCAGCCCCCATATTGGTAATGGTAGCCCGTTCAGGAACGCTGAGGCTTGCAACACCTTCCCCGGTATATTCAAAAATTTTACCAACGCCGCCTTGTGTGCCAAGTCTGCGCAATAATTCCAAAATAATATCTTTTGCCTGTGCAAAGCCCTGCAATGCACCGCTTAAACGAACTTCCACAATTTGCGGCATGGAAATGGTATAGGGCTCCCCGGCCATGGAAAGAGCAACGGAAAGTCCTCCCGCTCCCATGGCAAGGCAGCCAATGCCTCCGGCTGTAGGCGTATGACTGTCAGAACCAATCAGCGTTTTTGCCGGTTTTGCAAAATTTTCCAAATGGAGCTGGTGACAAATCCCCGTGCCGGGAGCAGAAAATACAGCCCCGTAACGCCCGGCAATTGTCCGCAGGAACCGGTGGTCATCAGGATTTCTAAAACCCATTTGTAGCGTATTATGGTCAACATAGGAAACAGAAAGTTCTGTCTGCACACTGTCTCGTCCCAACGCTTCAAACTGCAGCCATGCCATGGTGCCTGTTGCATCTTGAGTCAGGGTTTGATCAATGCGCAAGCCAATTTCAGAACCTGCTTCCATTGTTCCGCTCACAAGGTGAGCCTTTATAATTTTCTGTGCAATATTCACAAGAATATCCTTTTAAAATAAGTTAATATATTATTCTATTTCAAAGCCCATGCTTTTGTATTCATTTAATTTATTCCGTAAGGTCCTCACAGAAATGCCCAAAAGTTCTGCTGCCTGCGTTCTGTTTCCCTGCGTCACTTCCAAACCTTTTTTAATCATGAGCCGTTCCACTTCATGCAGGGGCATTAACGCTCCGGAAAATTCATGCGTATTTGCTGAGGGAGCAGGCATTGAAGAAGAAGCAGGTATTTCATTTTCTTCCTGTTCTGTTTCCGTTTTTGACTCTGCCTGATTTTCTTCATCTTCTTCAAATAAAGGCCAATTATCCGGATCAAGCAGAAAATGTGCAGGCACAATATCTTTACCCACTGCCAAAAGCACTGCCCGTTCCATGAGATTCTGCAGCTCACGCACATTGCCCGGCCAGTCATATTTTTTCAGCCATGCAATGGCTTCCTGTGAAAATTTTGCTTTGGGAAGGGCATATTCTTTTGTGTACATATCCAAGAAAAAACTTGCGAGTTCAATAATATCGTCACCGCGCTCCCGAAGAGCAGGCAAGCGGAGCGGAATAACATTCAAACGAAAATACAAGTCCTGACGGAATTTTCCCTCTTTGACCCAGTCTTCCAAATTTCTGTTTGTGGTTGCAATAACACGTACATCTACTTTAACGGTTTCTGTTCCGCCAACGCGGTCGATTTCCCCTTCCTGCAGGGCACGCAAAAGTTTTGCCTGCAAGCCAAGTTCCATTTCTGATATTTCGTCTAAAAGGAGCGTACCGCCGCTTGCCAATTCGAATTTTCCGATTTTTCGCCCGATAGCGCCTGTAAAACTGCCTTTTTCATGCCCGAAAAGTTCACTTTCCAAAAGATGTTCCGGAAGGGCTGCACAGTTGATGGCAATAAACGGTCCTTTTGCCCTGTCGCTCCATGCGTGCACATTTCTGGAAAACATTTCCTTACCGGTTCCCGATTCACCATTAATCAAAACCGTTGCCTTGGAAGGAGCAACTTGCTTAGCAAGAGCTAAAACACGGCGCATGGCAAGACTGCTGCCCACAATTTTGGGAGCGACAGTCTTGCTTTCGCTTTGCTTAGCCTGCACAGTATTTTTATTTTCCGGCAAGGCTATAATTTTTTCAACAATAAGTGGATCCGTCCAATAATCAAAAGCACCTAATTCCATGAAATAGCGTGCTTCATCAGGTGTACCTTTTTCTGCCAAAACAATAATGCGGGGATAGGAATCAAGTGTTTTTGCTTCTTCAAAAAGTTCTTCCACTTTGTAACCGGGCAAACTTGGACGGCTGATAATATACTGAGGAGCAGAAGAATCAATAAAAGTAGACGCCCCTTTAGCGTTTTCCGCCAAAGAAGCTTCAATATCCGCACTCCGCAATTGAGGAAAAATCCTGGTCACAGCCGATGCCGGGGTCAGAAATAGTACACGTTTTGAGCTCATGCAAAAAGCTATACACTAACTAATTATTTTTTGCAAGATTTTCAATTTATACTCAACCGAAAAAATACAGCTTTTTCCTCTCCTCGTCATTGTGAGCGAATGCAGCGCAATCTTTTTGCTTGGAACACTTCCGTATGATATTCGGAACACACCAATAAGATTTATCATATTTATTTATAATATTTTTCTTGGGGGAAATGATTTCCCCCAATCCCCCTCAATGCCCCGTTATGAATAATATTCATAACAGGGAAAATATTTTGCATTCCTCATGTTAACCGGAAATGCCCTAGCTTCTCATATGTTTTTGTCCTCAATTAAAAATAACAAGAAACAAAACCACCGTTACAGGCTTTGTCTGTAACGGTTTTGCGATGAGGGCTTTGGGAAGCGGCAGCCGTTAGCGAGAGAACGAGCTCTACGGATAGCGACAACAGAGATAACCATTTCCCCAAAAAAATAATTTTTCACAATAACTCTTCCAACGCAGTGAAATTAACGCAGTCAATACCCATATTTTGCAAGTCACGGCAATTTGCCCGAGCAATTTCTTCGGACTTTGCAGAACAGCAATCCGTCAGCACTGTGACAAAAAAATCATGGCAAAGGGCATCAACAGCTGTAGCACGGATACAATTTGGATACTGTGTTCCGGCAATAAGAACATGGGTAATTTGTTTTTCCCGCAGCATCGTGTTTAAAGCTGTTCCGAAAAATGCGCTGAAACGTGGTTTTACCAGCACATAATCGTTTTTATCAGGCGTCAAATCATCCACAATTTCTGCACCCTGTGTGCCTGCAATGCAAAAGCCCCGCCCCTTTTGAAAAAGCTCTTTGCGGAAAATTTCTGCATTGCCGCCTTTCTCGTCATAGGCACGAATAATATGAAAAACAGGAATATGCTTTTCATGGCAAACCTGCATGGCATGCCCTATGGCGGGAATTGTTGCCTTTGCCCCATTGACCGCTGTTTTTTCCGTCAGCACAAAATCATTTTGCATATCAATAATGAGAAGTGCAAATTTTTTCATGAATGATTCTCCATACAAAAAACTTCAAAAAAAGCCATCAAAAAAAGCCCTTTCGGGGCTTTTTTATTTGAGCTTTGCAAGCAATGTTTCTTTAATGCTGTCGATAGTACCGCTGCCGTCCAGTTCAATGTATACGGTTTTGCCCCCGCTTTTTGCAGCCACATCTTTGAAATAATAGGCTGCTGCCAAGGTGCCGTTATTTTTATCATAGTAAATATCATGACGCTTATTGATGGCGTCTTCATTCTGGTCATCGGCGCGGGCAGAAAGTTCTCCGCCGCAAACACGGCAAACATTGCCATTGGGTTTTATTGCGTCAATATAAATGTTATTGGGATGATTGTTGTTGTTTTTACAAAGTCTGCGTCCCATAATACGGTTGCGGGCAGTTTCACGGGCAAGCACAATTTCCACAACATAATCAAGCGCCATGCCTTCCTTGTCAAGGGCTTCCTTCAATTTGCGGGCTTGCTCCATATTGCGGGGGAAACCGTCCAACAGCCAGCCATTATTGCCTTTTTCCTGCAAAATATTCAAAATCATAGGAATAGTGATTTCATCAGGAACAAGCTCCCCTTTGTCAATAAACTCTTTTGCTTTTTTGCCAAGGTCTGTTCCCTGTCCGATATGCTGACGGAATACTGCCCCGGATTCAATATGGGCAACACCATATTTTTCCATAATCAGGTCACCTTGTGTGCCTTTGCCACTGCCGTTTGGTCCAAAAATAAGAATATTCATACTCTTTCCTACTTTGCTTGAAGTTTTAAATATAAATCCCCTTGCCATTTTCCGATTTTCTTTCCTAGGCCTTTTAAGCGCATAATCTTTCCCGGAACAAAATCTTTTGGCAATGTCAATTCTATGGTTTGCAATTCATTTGCCAGTCCAACCCGAAACTGCAAACGCATTTTTACACCGGGCTGGAGTTTGGCAGCCGGAAAAAATAATTCCAACTCCTCATCAATCTGGCTTTTAAACCAAGAGGAAATACCTTTTTTTATTCCCTCAAGCGGTTCCGTGCCTGCTTTTAAAAGAGATTGGGGAATACTGTTTTCCTTTGTAACAGAAATTTCCTTTCCTGTAAAATATTCTTTTTGATTATTTCCCTGCGTTTCTTCTTTTGGTTCCTGCGAAGAGTTTTGTCCCGGAGTTACGGTTCTGAATGTTGTGTCATAAGCAAAATTTTGTGCTGTACTTTGGGAAGCGGTATCGCGGTTATCTTGCGCGGATTGAGAAACATTGCCCCTTGCGTCAGCAAACGCATTTTGGACAACCTGTTCATAATTTCCTGCATACTTATTATAGTACGCTTCACCATTGGCATTATAGCTGTTATTAACTTTTTTAAAACGCTGCTGATCATGGTTTTCAGCCTGATTTTCCGCCTGTTTCTGCGCCTTTGCCCGGGCTTCATTTTCCCTGCGGACAGCTTCCATTTGCTCGATAATCAGTGTCCTGAATTCCTGCGCTTTTTCTTCTAGCTTTTTAATGAGATTTAAACGCTCTTCTTCCTGCTTAGCTTTAATCCGGGCTTCTTCTTTTGCTATTTTTTCCTGCAAACGCCTGCGCCGTTCTTCTTCCCGCTTTGCCCGCTCCCGTGCCTGCAGGCGCTCCATTTCCCTGCGTTCTCGCTCCGCACGTTCTGCCTGTTCTTTTTCTTTGCGTTTTCTCTCTTCCGCTCTTTTTTGTTCTGCCTGACGTTTTTGTTCTTCAAACTGCTTTTTTCGTTCCCGTTCCACATTGACAAACTGGGCTTTGGCTGATTGTTTTTTTGCTTCATTATCCAAATACGCAATAACAGCCACATAGGCTTCATTCACCCGCTGAAATTCCGCTGCGGCATTGGCATTATCGGGATGCAAATCAGGATGCAAAGCAAACGCACGCTTGCGATACGCCTGCTTTACTTCATCTATGCCTGCATCTTTTGTTATATCAAGCAAAAAGTATGCTTCTTTCAATGTTATTGTTTTTTTTGCCATTCCACTGCCCTGCAGATTTTTTCCTTATAATTTCGGCAATTCCTCTTCAGCAATAATAAGTGCCCGTCCGTCAATTTTTTTATCCGAACAAAGCAGATGATTATCCTTTAAATATGCATACCCGTCATGGGCAAAAACTGCGTGAGAAACGGTTTTCACAATACCCGGGCAATCCACCTTTGCCATGGCAAAACTGAGTTCATCAATCAAATTACCGCGAAAATACGGCCAAGCTCTGCACACGTCAGGACGGACTTCATGGATAGTACAGCCTGCTCCTTCTTTAAAAAAATAACAAAAGCCGTCACTGCCTGTAATAAGGGTTGGTTTGCCGTCAAAACATTCTGTATATTTTGCTAAAAAAGCTTCTTTTTCCATTTTAAAAAAAGTAAGTAAACGCGGCAAATCCCTTTGTCCGACAACAATGCCGCCTCGTCCGAAACAGCAATGTCCGCAACGCTGACAGGAAAAACTTTTTTCTGACATATTATTTTCCAAAAACCCGCTTATGCTCTACTTCCATGCACGCGTCTTCAACAACAAAAACGCCCTCTTTTGCCATGAGTTCGCCTGCTTCCCGGCTGCTGATGCCAAGCTGCATCCAAAAGACTTTTGGACGCCACGGCAAAGCTAAAATTTCCTTTGCATGCTCAAGACATGCTTCCGGTGTTCTGAACAAGCAGACAATATCGGGAGCTTTTGGCAAATCCTGCAAAGAGTTATAGGTCGTCAAGCCCCATACATCCTTGCGGACAGGGTGCACAGGCAGGATTTCATAACCTTGTTCAATAAGATATCTTCCCACGTGTTCCACAGGAGAGCCGGCTTTATCCTTTGCACCCACAATAGCAATAACAGAATTTTCTGCAAAAATTTGTTTCAGCTGTGTATCAAAAAGCATGTTTCCTCCTGCGCTCTGTGTATTAATTACCCATATCCTGTATTATAAAAAGTTTCAATCTTTTAATTCACCTTCTCTGCATATTGCAAAAAAGAGTTATTAAGCGTAAATATAAACACGTTTTTCTCAAACCCTTTAACCTTTTTTCAAGCGAAATGATGAATATTCCCAAACAAGAACTGACACGGCGCATTAACAAACTCAAAAACCGTATCCATGCCAAGCACCCAGATTTACAAGGTCTTTTTATTTTTTCACGGATTAACATTTATTATTTTACAGGCACGCTTGCAAGCGGAGTCCTTTATATTCCTCTCCGTAATGAGCCCTTTTTATTTGTTCGGAAAGGCTTGGAACGGGCAAAGGAAGAGTCTCCTTTTGCACATATTTACCCGTATAAATCCTTTTCAGAAATTGACAAAATATGTGCCGACTTTCATGAACCCCTTTTGGAAACAGCGGATTACGGCATAGAAGCAGCCGGGCTCACGCTCCAGCTAGCTCTGCTTTTCACCGGCAAAATAAAAGCATTGGCAAAAAATTTCTCCGGCAGCCCTTTCAATATTGATAATGACATAAAATATGTCCAAAGCATAAAAAGTCCCTATGAGCAGGAAAAAATGCATGAAGCCGGCAAACGGCAAGCCCTTGCCCTTGAACAAATTTTGCCGTTTTATCTGCAAAAAGCAGTGCATGGGGATTTTCCCCACTCTCCCTCTCTCCTTGCACAATATAATCCGGAACTGCTCAAGACGTATCCACAGCTTACAAATCTTTCAGAAAAAAATATCGCAAAACTGTGCATACGGATCTATACAGAATTAGACCATGGTTTTATGAGCCGTATGTCCGCCCACGGTGAAGAAGCCTTTTACGGTCACGTTGCCTGCGGAAATAATTTGAACAAAGCCCATTATTACAATGGTGCCATGGGATTTGACGGCGTGCACCCGCTTTTGCCTTGTCTTGGCTCTGATAAAATCTGGCAAAAAGGTGAACCGCTGTGCGTGGATATGCTTTTCAACTGCCAAGGCTATTTTACGGATAAAACACAGTGTTATTTTTACGGCAGAGAAAAGGATCTGCCTGATAGGGCAAAAAAAGCGTATGAATGTTGTTTTGCTGTCCAGCACCTTGTTTTGGAGCGCTTAAGAGCCGGGATTCTCCCGGAAGAAATTTGGTTCAGTGCTTTAAAAATTGTGGAAAAATTTAATTTCACAGAAAATTTTATGGGCTATCAACAAAACAGCGTTCCTTTTTTAGGGCACGGCATTGGACTGACCGTTGATCAGTTTCCCGTCATCGCCAAAGGTTTTAAAGAGCCTTTGGAAAATGGCATGTTTATTGCCTGTGAACCTAAAATCGGTATTCCTGGTTTTGGTATGATTGGCATTGAAAATACCTTTGAGCTCATTGACAATACCGTAAGAAATATTACTTCTCATCAAGACGGAATTATTTTTATTCAATAATTATACAGAGAAAGAGGTTACTATGCATATTCCAAAAGAACCTGACTATGCCCGCCCGGAATTTTGGGTCAAGCCCCCTGCTGCAGAACTTCACAATACGCCGACAAAAAAAGCTGATGTTTTTTTTGTCCATGGTACTGTTTTACATAGCCCGACAGATATTTATTATGATACCTATAATGAAGAACAGCGCAAACTTCCCCTGCGTCCGCGTATGATACATGCCGGAACCTATGAAAAAACATGCAGGATTTTTCAGCCGCAGTACAGGCAAGTGACTCTGGAAGCCCATTTACACGGCTGGGATATTGTCAGGGATTATTATGCCATTCCCTTTGAAGATGTCAAAAATGCTTATTATCATTTTAAAACGATGTGGAATAACGACAGACCGCTCATTCTTGCAGGCAATAGCCAAGGATCCTTTGTCGTGCTGGCGCTTATGAAATATCTGGCTTCTATCAATGAATTTCCTAAAAATCTTGTAGCTGCCTATCTTATTGGGGCAACTGTGACACAGACCGACCTTGATGAACTTGGCATGCACCTTTGTGAAAGCCCTACGGATTTAAACTGCATGATTGTCTATAATACGCTGGCAAAAGGAGCAACAAAGGGCTTTACCATTTTTCCCGACGCGCTTTGTATCAATCCTCTTTCATGGAAAAATACAGAAGAAATTGCCGATAAATCCCTGCATTTAGGTTTTGTGGAAACAAAAGAGGACGGTTCTCAGATTCTCCGTAAACATGCCACGAGTGCATGGGTGGATAAAAAGCATGGTGCGCTTATTGTGGATATTTATGATAGAGAAACCGCTCCCCCTCGGGAACATTTCCCAAAAGGCGATTTGCACAGTTACAATTATCCGCTCTTTTTCAAAAATATTGAAGCAAATGTTGAAGAACGCGTCAATGCGTATTTATTAAGCAAAAAAAATTAAATACGAAGAAATTTACTTGCCAAAGTAAAAAAAATACCATAAATAAATTTGGTTATTCACTAAACACATTTTCACAGCTGCTTGGGGTCCCGCAAAATCTGAAAGCCGCACATTTTGAATAACTGTGTTATTTCGGAACGATATCAGGGTGCAAAGCATTGGGTGAAAATGGACGAAAAAAACCCTTGGAGGAATTATCATGGCTTACGTAAGCATGAAACAAATGCTCGAAACCGGTGTACATTTTGGTCACCAAACCCGTCGTTGGAATCCAAAAATGCGTCCCTACATTTTTGGCGCTCGCAATGGTGTACATATCATTGACTTGCAGCAAACTGTAAAACTCTTCCGCACAGCTCACGATAAAATCGTTGAAACCGTTGCTAACGGCGGAAAAGTTCTTTTCATCGGCACAAAACGCCAAGCTCAGGAAGCTGTGGCACAGGAAGCTGAAAGAGCAGGTCAGCCATACGTAACATTCCGTTGGATGGGCGGAACCCTTACCAACTTTGTTACTATTCAAAAAAGCGTTGACCGCCTCAAAAAATTGGAACAAATGTTTGCTGACGGAACAATCAACCGTTATTCCAAAAAAGAAATTCTTACCTTCCAACGTGAACTTGACAAACTCAATCTCACCTTGGGCGGCATTAAAGATATGCAGGGTATTCCGCAGCTTGCTTTCGTTATTGACCCGCATCGTGAAGAAATCGCCATCAAAGAATGCCGCAAACTCGGTATCCCCGTTGTTGCCATCACCGATACAAACTGCGATCCCGATGTTATCGACTACATTATTCCCGGCAATGATGACGCAATCCGTGCAATTAAACTCTTTGTAGGCGCTATGGCTGATGCCTGTCTTGAAGGTGCTGCAATGAATAAAGACGGCGTTGTTGTCGATTTAGAAACCATTGCTGCTAAAAACGAAGCTGAAGCTGAACAAGCTGAAAAAGCCGAACAAGAAGCTGCAGAATAGTTTTCTGCCCTCACAGATTTATACGTGCCGTATTTTTATACGGCACGCTTTTCAACTCATACATACAGTTATTGGAGATATACAATGAGTCAAATTACCGCTTCCATGGTAAAAGATCTTCGTGAAAAAACCGGTGCAGGCATGATGGACTGCAAAAAAGCATTGCAGGAAAGTGATGCCGATATTGAAAAAGCTATTGACTGGCTCCGTCAAAAAGGTCTTGCAAAAGCAGCCAAACGTGCTGACCGTGCTGCAGAAGAAGGTGTTATTGTCCTCAAAGTTGCTGCAGACAATAAAAAAGCAGTTGCAGTCGAAGTAAAATGCGAAACAGACTTTGTTGCCCGCGGTGATAAATTTATCAGTTTTGCAAAAGACATTGCTGACCATGCATTTAATAATTTTGTTGAAAGCCCTGAAGAAATGCTTGCCCAAACCTTCAAAGGCACCACTTTGAAAGAAGCCCTCGGTGAAGCTGTTGCTGCCATCGGTGAAAATATCCTTCTTGGCAAAGCCCATAAATCTGAATGTGCAGAAGGCATTGTTGGCGCCTATGTTCACTCCAACGGCAAACTTGCCGCACTGATAGAAGTCCGCACAACAGGCAATGAACAGGCTGCCATTGAATTTGCAAAAAATATTGCTATGCAGGTTGTTGCAACAAGCCCTGTAGCTCTTGATGCTCAAAGCGTAGATCCGGCTCTTCTTGAAAGAGAACGTGAAGTTTACCGCAACAAAGCAAAAGAAGAAGGCAAACCGGACAATATTATCGATAAAATCGCTGATGGCGCTGTAAAGAAATACTGCAAAGAAATTTGCCTTATGGAACAAGCATACATCAAAGATGATAAGCTGAGCGTTGCCGATTACCAAAAACAAGCATCCAAAGAAGCAGGTGCAGAGTTTACCGTACTTGGATTTAAGCGTATTGTTCTTGGTGAATAATTCAAGTTTTTGCTTGAAATTTTTGAAAAAATAAGGCAGATTAAATCTGCCTTATTTTTTGCACAAAAACACAAGAAATTTTATGGACGAGAAAAAAGCCAAACTTACTGCCCTCATTATTGTTTTAAATGGAGAAAGGACTATCGGTTCCTGTCTTCAATCCTTGGCTTTTTGCAATCATATTGTTGTTATTGATTCCTTTAGCACAGATAAAACCAAAGAAATTTGTCTGGCTCACAACGCCGCGTTTATCGAAAATCCCTTCCAAGGCTATATGGAGCAAATCCGGTTTGGTATTGACTGGATCAACAAAAACATGCCCTCTGAGTGGATATTTTTCCTTGATTGTGATGAAATTTGCTCCACAGAATTAAAAGAAAAAATCCAAACTGCCCTTTCCCAAGATTCCTCCGTTTCTGCCTATCAGGTTTCCCGTCTGACGTGGTATTATGACAGATTTCTCTATCATGGCGGCATGTATCCCGACAGATTATTCCGTCTTTTCAAACCGGAAGCCATTACCATTTCCCAAAAGAACGGACACCCTATTTACATTCCTAAAAAAGAGCACGCTGTGCTGGACGGGGATTTGCTCCACTATTCCTATGAAAGTTTCACCCATCAGATGACTAAGATTAATGGCTATGCAACCAGAGGCGCAATTTCCATGCGTCAAGCAGGAAAAAAAGGGGGGCTTGGCAAAGCACTCCTTCATTCTTTTTGGCGTTTTATTTCCATGTATTTGATAAAAAAAGGGTTTTTAGACGGTAAAGCCGGTTTTATTAATGCCTGTCATATCGCTTTTTATACATTTTTAAAATATATCCGTGTTGACGAAGGCTTATGGGGCGAACCCTACGTGCAAAGCCTTTCCGAGTTACCAACCAGTAAACAAAAAAGGAAAAACAATGAGTAATTTAAAGTATCGCCGTATTATGTTAAAACTCAGCGGAGAATCATTGGCAGGCGAAAAAGGCTTTGGCATTGACCCCGAAACAGTAAAAGCGATTTGCAAAGAAGTTGCTGATGTTGCCGATTTAGGGCTTGAAATCGTCCTTGTTATCGGCGGAGGAAATATTTTCCGTGGAATTTCAACTTCTGCAAAAGGAATGGAAAGAGCGACTGCCGACTATATGGGCATGCTTGCAACCATTTTAAACGCCATGGCTGTGCAGGAGGCATTAGAAAAAATGGGCAAACCTACCCGTGTGCTTTCCGCCATTGCCACAAAGGAAGTCTGTGAGCCCTATATCCGCCGCAAGGGGTTGACACACCTTGAAAAAGGACGCATTGTTATTTGTGCGGGCGGAACGGGCAATCCCTATTTTACGACAGATACGGCTGCAGCTCTCCGGGCTATGGAACTTCGCTGTGAAGCCATTATTAAAGCCACACGAGTGGACGGCATTTACGATAAAGATCCGGAAAAACACGCAGACGCTGTCCGCTATGAGCGCATTACCTATAAAGAAACCCTTGATAAAGAATTAAAAGTCATGGATGCTACTGCCATTACTTTGGCTCGTGAAAATAACATGCCTATTATTGTTTGCAATATTTTAGGCGGTAATATAAAAAAGGTTGTCTGTGGAGAAAATACAGGCACAATCGTTGAAGGAGAATAAAATGGATAAAGATACACTTATGCTTGACGCAGAAGAACGCATGGAAAAAGCACTTCTTGCCCTTGATAAAGAATTTGCAAAACTTCGCACAGGCCGTGCTTCCACTTCTTTGGTTGATAATATTAAAGTAGATTATTACGGCACCCCTACCCCCATTCAGCAAATGTCTACGGTTTCCTGTCCTGACAGCCGCACTGTCACCATTCAGCCATGGGATAAAGGTTCCATGGGGCTTATTGAAAAAGCCATTTTAAACTCTGACCTTGGACTTAATCCGCAAAATGACGGTAAAGTTGTGCGTATTTCCATTCCGCCTCTTACGGAGGACCGCCGTAAAGAACTGGTTAAAGTTTGCAAAAAGTACACGGAAGAAGCAAAAGTTGCCATCCGCAATGTTCGCCGCGACGCCAATGATAGTATGAAAAAACTGGAAAAAGACAAGGTACTCAGCGAAGACGAACTCAAAAAAGCAATGGACGATATCCAAAAAGTAACGGATTCCTATGTTGCCAAAGCTGATCAGAAAGCTGCTGCAAAAGAAAAAGAAATTATGGAAATCTAAGGAAGAGGCATGGCTTTTGCCATGCTTTTTTTTGAAAACTTGAGGGAAAAATGACATTACCGCGGCATATAGCAATCATTATGGACGGCAACGGCAGGTGGGCGACGCAAAAGGGACTTTCACGCAGCGAAGGGCATTTAGCAGGAGCAAAAACTGTTGAAGTTTTGATTAAAGAATGTTTACGCCATAAAATTCCTCATCTTTCCCTGTATGCTTTTTCCACGGAAAATTGGAACAGACCGCAGGAAGAAGTAGATTATCTCTTCGAATTATTTTGCCAATTTATCAAAAGTGAACTGCCTCTCATGCTGCAGGAAGGCATACGCTTTTCCATGATTGGGGAAAAAAGCAAATTACCCCCGTCAGCCCAAACAGCACTGGAACATGCCATTTCTGAAACAAAAAAGGGAAATAATCTTGAACTGATCTTAGCGATTAATTATTCCGGTACGCAGGAAATCCTCCATGCCGTGCGGCAAAGTGTTTCTGAAATCCTTTTGCAAAAGGAACAGAAAGCATATATACAAAACCTTATCAATGACAAAAAATCAAGTGAAGATATCCTCAGCTATTTAACTTCGCTTTTTGATGATATACACTATACAGAACAAAATTTACGCAATAATCTGTATTTGCCCGACTTGCCCGACCCTGATTTCATTATCCGCACCAGCGGGGAACTGCGTCTGAGCAATTTTTATTTGCTGCAGGCTGCATACTCAGAATTTTATTTTACGGATACCCTGTGGCCGGACTTTTCTGCCCGGGATTTTGAAAAGGCACTTCTTGCGTACCAAAACCGTAAACGCCGATTTGGAAAAATTGACGAACAACTTGACCAATAGGATTAGTTATGGCTGAAACAAAATTTTCCGCACTCAAAACCCGTATGAGAACAGCTGTTATTTTACTGCTTATTCTTATCCTTGTCCTTTGCTTAGGACATACAGCAATTTATTCCTTTATTTGTCTTGTTGCCCTGCTGGGACAATGGGAATTTTTAACACTCTTTTATCCGAAATATAAGGAAAGAACCTTTAAATTCTTTTTCTGCACACTTGGCGTTCTCCATTTTCTTGTCAGTTATTTTCTGCCCGCACTGCCCCTTATTTTCAATGTAGGCGTTGCCGCACTTTGCAGTGCTTTTTATGCCCTGACCTGTTTTTCCCATGAAAAAGCATGGGATAACATGAAAAAAGCCGGCATAGGTTTTATTTCCTTTATTTATGTACCGCTTATTTTCGGATTCATGAGCAAATTCTCGCTCATGCAGCAGCTGCTGGTGATAAGTATCCCCATTGCTTCCGATACCTGTGCCTATTTTGCCGGTATTACCTTTGGCAAGCATAAAATATGGGTTGCCGTCAGCCCTAAAAAAAGTGTTGAAGGCTGTCTTGTGGGGTTAGCGGCTTCTGTGCTGGTTCTTCTTTATTTTGCCTATGCTCACCATGTTATCCATGCCTCCTTCCCTCTGCTTCTCCTCTTAGGCATTATTTTAGGCGTACTTGCCCAACTGGGTGACTTCTTTGAATCTGCGCTGAAACGGACTGTTGATATCAAAGATTCCGGAAGTATTTTAGCCGGTCATGGCGGAGTGCTGGACAGAACGGACAGCCTTATTTTTACCATTGCCGGATTTGAACTTTTTGCCCTCATGCTTATGGCTCTCTAATCATGCAGTACATCAGTCCGCTTCACAGCATTTCCACTGCATACCCAAAAAAAATTGCCCTCATGGGCAGTACGGGAACCATTGGGACAAATGCATTAAACGTCATCCGTGAAAGCAAAGAATTTTTTACTGTCTTTGCCCTTGCAGGAGGAAAAAACATTCAAAAACTGGCTGAACAGGCAAATGAATTTCTGCCGCCTGTTCTTGCCCTGCAGCGGGAAGAGGATATTCCAAAGCTTATAGAATTGCTTATCCCTGCATACAAGCCGCTTATTTTACACGGGAAAAAAGGCTACAGCGAAATAAGCTCCATGGCGGAAGCGGATATTGTGCTTTCTGCGCAGGTTGGGGCTGCCGGTTTATCTGCCACCATGTCCGCTGTCAATGCCGGCAAGCATGTTGCCCTTGCCAATAAGGAATCCCTTGTCCTTGCAGGCTCATACATTCGTCAATTAGCCTACGCAAAAGGTACAAGTATAATTCCTGTAGATTCTGAACATTATGCACTTTTTCAATGTCTTGCCTCTCATTTTGCCCAAGCAGACACAGTCAAGGCCCTTATTTTGACGGCTTCCGGCGGACCGTTCCGTGGCAAAGACCGTGAATTTTTAGAACACGTCACCGTGGAAGACGCACTCAAACACCCGAACTGGAAAATGGGTGCAAAAATAACCATTGATTCTGCTACGCTGATGAATAAGGGTTTGGAAGTCATTGAAGCAAGTCATTTATACGGCGTTGATTTAAACCGGATTGACGTTGTCATTCATCCGCAGTCCGTTATCCATTCTCTTGTGGCATGGCAGGACGGCTCCATTACCGCCCAGCTGGCAGTGCCTGACATGAAACTCCCCATTGGAGCAGCCTTTGCCTATCCCGACATGCTGACGCAAAAAAATAACAGTGTTGCCACCCTTGACTTAACAAGGCAAGGACTTAATTTTTATACACCCGATAAAGAACTGTTCCCCTGTCTTGATTTGGCGTATCAGGCAGTCCATGAAAACTGCTGTATTGAATTAAACGCTGCCAATGAAATTGCTGTGGAACGTTTTTTACTTAATGACATACAATTTTTGCAAATTCCAATGCTCATTGCCGATATGCTTGACTACGCGTCAAAATTGGAAAAAATTTCCTTACTTGATTCTTCGCCTTCGGACGCTTTGGAAATCATTGAAGAGCGTGATTTGCAAATTCGCAGTCAAGCCAAATTATGGCATTAACCTTTAACCAATAAACTGTTATGGATTTTATTCTTTCAATTTTTTCGCACGTTGACTCAATTCTTGCTATTATACTTGTTTTAGGCGGATTAATTTTTATCCATGAACTGGGACATTTTCTTGCCTTCCGCTCCTTAGGCGTCGGCATTGTGACCTTTTCCATCGGTATGGGTCCCAAAATCTGGGGCATAAAAAAAGGAAAAACAACCTACCAAATTGCGGCTTTTCCCTTTGGAGGTTATGTTGCCGCTGTAGGTGAATACAGCAAAGAGGTGGAAGAAATAGGTTTTACGCAGGAAGAGGCTGTCAGCAACAGACCTGCATGGCAGCGTATGTATTTTGCCTTTGCAGGACCTTTTTCCAATCTGCTTACAGCATGGGCTCTTTATACCTTGCTTGCCATGACAAGCGGCGTCAATATCCTCCTTCCGCAAGTGGGGGCATTACTGCCTGATTCTCCTGCTGTTTCAGCCGGCTTGCAGGAAAAAGACCTTATCACTGCCATTGACGGAAAAGCTGTTTCTTCATGGAATGAAGTTCCTGAAATTGTCAATAATTCCAATGGAAAAGCCATGACCTTTACCGTTGAGCGGGATAATTCGCTTCTTGATGTAACCATTGAACCGAAAAGAATGCCCCGCACCAATATTTTTGGTGAAGAAGAAATTGCATGGCTCATCGGCATACAGCCCCTAGGCTCTATCCGCAATGAAGAACTGAGCTTATCCGCTTCCCTCGGACAAGGCATTACGCAATCTTGGGATATGATAGTTCTAACTATGACCGGACTGAAAAAAATGATTACCGGCTCTGTGTCTGCAGACTCTGTGGGAGGACCGCTGCTTATTGGGGAAATGATAGCCAAACAAGCAGAAAACGGACTTGTTTCCCTGCTTCTGTTAACAGCCCTTATCAGTGTCAATCTAGGGCTTTTGAACCTCTTACCCATTCCTGTTCTTGACGGGGGACTTATTTTCTTCTGCCTTATTGAAACCCTTATCCGCCGTCCTGTACCGGAAAAACTGCAGGAACGCCTCATGCAGCTGGGGGCAATTCTGCTCATAGGCTTGATGATTTTCGCCACTTTTAATGATATCATGCGCTGGTTTAGATAATTAAAGAGCAGGCTTTAAAATGGACGAATTAACCCTTCTTTTAAATGCGTCTGAAAAATGTTTGCAATTCGTTCTTTTGCAAGAGGATATTCTTTTGCATGCAGAAGAAAGCGAACCGCAGAAAAACGGTGCGGATTGCCTGCTTCCCCACATCAAGCAAATCTGTCAGCAATTAGGCACGCACCCCGGTCATATAAAAAGGGTTGCGGCAGCGGCAGGGG
>CAJTMS010000024.1:0-5437 GCA_910577155.1 uncultured Mailhella sp. | reverse complement strand
GGAGCCAATAACGGCTGGCAGGCAGGCATTAATTATATGCAGGCTCTTGCGTTTAACTTTTTTGCAAAAGAAGGGGAAACTATCCATATTGTCACCGGCGGAACACGCGAACTTGTCCATTCTCAATGTTTTCAATGGACGAAGAACACACTGCATGCAGTAACAGCATTAAAACTTATTCCCTATACAGAACTTGCCAATATTCCCTGCAACTATTGCTATGGCAGCGGAATACGCAGCGAAAAAGCACAGGAAATACTCAATAGCCATACCTGCCTGTGCCTGCCGAGTTATTTTGACAGTCCAAGCATAAACAGCCTTATCCAATGTTTACAGACTCTTACATGGCAAAAACAAGATATTAGCCCCATTTATTTGAAAGAATGTGACGCTATCCAAAATCTTCCCCATATTGCCAAACTGCAGGGACGTGACCCCATACAAAGCCGTCAGGAACTGAACCGCCTGCTGGGCTCTTAAGTGCGGCGACCACAGCGTATTGCTGTCCGTTTTTCATAATTTGCAACGGGTTAATCGTGTTTTTCATGATGTGTGGTTTCACCTATTAATTTCTATACGCTGCCCCGGAGCATTTCCGATAAACCTTGAAACTTTTATGATACGCTTTCCTATTAAAAAGTTCTGAAAGAGGGTACAGGAGAGAGCTTTTTCGCTTTAGTTATCAGCTTATTTGTGAGCGCTGCAATAAAAACATCGGAAAAGCCATGACAAGCCCAAAAAGCATAAAAAAACGGATACTCATTGTGGAATATCCGTTTTTCATGTTTTTGTGCAGCGTATAAATTTATTGCATGTTGGAAACAGCCTGCCGTTTTTGACTGGCTAAAATTCGTTGTAAAACAGGGTCGTCTTCTTCTGCAGGCTGTGATAATTTATAAGCACTTGCTTTGATTTCTTCCTCCTCTTCTTCCTGCATAAGCTGTGCTGCTATCTGTGCAGAATTGAAAACCTGTTTTTTCTCCGTAAGGTCGATATCTTCTTTTTTTACTCCGCCATTTTCAGCATTTTGTAAGTTTTTGCCATAGGAACTAAGACTTACTGTATCCTGATCTCCTCCAAGATCATCAACAGCTTTATTATACGTTTTTGTGTTCAATGAGTTTGTTTTTGTCGGATCAGCTGTGGGAATACGACTTAAAGCATTTTTAATACGATTAGTATCACTCAATAAATCGTTTCTGCCTTCCCGTTCAAACATGACAGCCGTGCCAAAACAAGAGAAATATTTGCTTCCGTCCGGGTGGAACGCCACATTTTCATTGTATCCGATAATGCCTTGTGCGCCTTTATTCACAGCCATAGCGGCCATACCAAAAAATGCTTCTTCAGAATCAAAACCACGGCAGCATACAAGTCCAAGCACTTTTGCAATAGGACGATTTTCAATTTGCTGTGTTGTGACAACAGGAAAACGTCCCATATTAAATAATTCCTTTGCATCTCTAACGCTTTGTGCCTGTGAAACTTCCTTCTTCGTCTTTTTTTCATTTCCGCCAAGTAACATAAACATAATTGCCTCCACAAAAACAAAATTTTATACGCATGCCAAATATATAGCAAAGCTTATGCCAAGTTTTATATTTCAATAGCTTATCGTAAAGTTAAGCAAAATTTTCTCATCTCATTCATTTTTTTGACATACAACAGCAAATTATTTTTATTTTTTAACTTGAAATAGTAGAAAAAAAAGTGTATTTTGTTATTACTCGACAAACAAGATATACAAATGCATGCATTAGTGTTTTGCCCCCTGTTTTTCGGGCTTGAAATAACAACTTGCCGCAATTGTGTACATTTTCTGTGTTTCATGCACAGAGCCTTTAATTCATACAAAACTATATTTATGGAGGAAATATGGCAGCAAAAATGAAAACTATGGACGGTAACACCGCAGCCGCCTATGTTGCCTATGCTCTTAGCGATGCCGCTGCAATTTATCCTATTACCCCATCATCTGTTATGGGTGAACTTATGGACGAATGGGCAGCCCAAGGCAAAAAAAACGTAATGGGTCAAATTGTTAATGTTCGTGAAATGCAATCAGAAGCAGGCGCTGCCGGTACAGTACACGGCTGTCTCGCAGCAGGTGCTCTCACTTCTACCTTCACCGCATCTCAGGGTCTTCTCTTGATGATTCCTAATATGTATAAAATTGCAGGTGAACTTTTGCCCGGTGTATTCCACGTAGCTGCTCGTGCACTCGCAAGCCATGCTCTTTCCATTTTTGGTGATCATCAAGACGTTATGTCTGCCCGCCAAACTGGTTTTGCAATGCTTTGCTCCAATAACCCACAAGAAGCAATGGACTTGGCTTTAGCTGCCCACCTTGCTGCTATTGATTCTTCTGTTCCTTTCTGTCACTTCTTTGACGGATTCCGTACTTCTCATGAAATCCGCAAAATTGAAATGATTGACTATGAAGATATCAAAAAAGTTGTTAACTGGGATAATGTCCAAGCTTTCCGTGACCGTGCTTTGAACCCTGAATATCCTCATCAACGCGGTACAGCACAAAACCCGGACACATATTTCCAAAACAGAGAAAGCTCCAACCCATACTATAACCAAGTTCCCGGCGTTGTTGTCAGTGCTATGGAAAGAGTTGAATCTATCACTGGACGTAAATATAAACCATTTGACTACTACGGAGATCCGGAAGCTGAACGCGTTATTGTTGCTATGGGTTCTGCCTGTGATGTTATTGAAGAAGTTATCGACTACTTGACGAGCCAAGGTCAGCGTGTTGGTCTTATCAAAGTGCGTTTGTTCCGTCCATTCAGTGTAGAACATCTTTTCCAAGCTCTTCCTGCAACAGTACAAACACTTACCGTTCTTGACCGTTCAAAAGAACCCGGCTCACTTGGTGAAGCACTTTATCAAGACATCTGTTCCGCTTTTGTTGAACACGGTGAAGGTATCCGCGTATTTCCTAAAATTATTGCCGGTCGTTATGGTCTTGGTTCAAAAGACTTTACTCCTGCAATGGCTCTTGCCGTATTTGACAATATGCTTGCAAGCGGACCTAAAAACCACTTCACAGTTGGCATCAAAGACGATGTAACCTTCCTTTCCTTGGAAGTCGGTCATGAAATTGATACTGTTGCCGAAGGCACTGTTCAATGTAAATTCTTTGGCCTTGGTTCTGACGGTACAGTTGGCGCTAACAAACAAGCTATCAAAATTATTGGTGACAATACCGACATGTATGCTCAGGCATATTTTGCGTATGACTCCAAAAAATCCGGCGGATTCACTGTTTCCCACCTGCGTTTTGGCAAGAAACCAATCAAATCTTCTTACCTCATTACCCAAGCGGACTTTATTGCCTGCCATAAATCTGCTTATGTTCATTTATATGATGTTCTTGAAGGCATCAAAGAAGGCGGAACCTTCCTTTTGAACTCTGCATGGAACACTGTTGAAGAACTTGATAAAGAACTTCCGGGTCAAATGAAACGTGTTATTGCCCAAAAGAAACTCAAATTCTACAACGTTGATGCCGTAAAAGTAGCACAGGAAGTTGGTCTTGGCGGACGTATCAACATGGTAACCCAAACGGCATACTTCAAGCTTGCCAATGTTCTTCCTTTTGAAGAAGCTATCAGCCTCCTCAAAGATTCTATCCGTAAAACATACGGCAAGAAGGGTGAAAAAGTTGTTAACATGAACATTGCTGCTGTTGATAAAGCTATTGACGCTCTTAAAGAAATCAACTACCCGGAATCATGGGCAACTGCACCTGATACTCCAAGCATTTACAACGATCAAGATCCATATATCCGTGATGTTGTTCGTCCTATTCTTGCACAGCAAGGCGACAAACTCCCTGTTTCTGCATTCAGCCCGGACGGCGTTGTTCCTCTTGGTACAACAGCTTGCGAAAAACGCGGTGTTGCTATTTCTATCCCACAATGGATTGCTGCAAACTGTATCCAATGTAACCAATGCTCTTACGTTTGTCCTCACGCTTCTATCCGTCCTGTACTTGCAAGTGAAGAAGAACTTGCAGGCGCTCCTGCAAGCTTTGAAACAATCAAAGCTGTTGGCAAAGGCTTAGACGGCTTGAAATTCCGTATGCAAATTTATGCAATGGACTGCCAAGGCTGCGGTTCTTGTGCAAACGTATGTCCTGCTAAGGAAAAAGCTCTTGTTATGAAACCTCTTGCAGAACTTCAAGATGCGGAAAATGAAAACCTTGCTTTTGCTGCTGAACATGTTGAACCCAAAACAGAAGTTATGGATCGTTTCACCTTGAAGGGCTCACAATTCCAACAACCGCTCATCGAATTCTCCGGTGCCTGCGCAGGCTGCGGCGAAACTCCTTATGTAAAACTCCTTACCCAACTTTTTGGCGAACGTATGGTTATTGCCAACGCAACAGGCTGCAGCTCCATTTGGGGTGCTTCTTCTCCTGTAAACCCATATACTACCAATAAAGACGGTCATGGTCCTGCTTGGGGTAACTCCCTCTTTGAAGATGCTGCTGAATATGGACTTGGCATGCATGATGCCTATGTTGCTCGTGTCAACAAACTTGTTTCCCTTTGTGAACAAGCTCTTACCGAAGACATTTCCGGCGAACTCAAAGAAGCTATCCAAAACTGGCTCGACAATAGAAAAGACGGTGTAAAATCAAAAGAATGCGGCGAAGCAGTTATGAACCTCATTTTTGAACAAGGTTCCTGCTGTGAAAGCTGTGGCTGCACTCTCAATGAAATCGCCCAAATGAGTGACCTCTTCACCAAAAAATCCTTCTGGATCTTTGGCGGTGACGGTTGGGGCTATGATATCGGCTTTGGCGGCGTAGACCACGTCCTTGCTTCTAATGCTGATATTAACATCCTTATTATGGATACAGAAGTTTACTCAAACACCGGCGGTCAAGCTTCTAAAGCAACACCTCTCGGTTCTATTGCACAATTTGCCGCAAGCGGTAAACCTGTTCGCAAGAAAGATATTGGTAAAATGATGATGAGTTATGGCTATGTTTACGTTGCATACGTAAGCATGGGTGCTGATATGAACCAAGTTCTCAAAGCATTCAAAGAAGCTGAAGCTTATCACGGTCCATCTCTTATTGTTGCTTACGCTCCGTGTATCAACCAAGGCATCCGCAAGGGTATGGGCAAGAGCATGGAAGAAGAAAAATTAGCTGTAAAATCAGGCTACTGGCCTCTTTACCGCTACAATCCTGCAAATCCTGATAAACCTTTCAGCCTTGACTGCAAAGAACCTGACGGTACCATGGAAGAATTCATGCTCGGTGAAAACCGCTTTGCTCAACTTGAAAGTGCAAAACCGGAACTTGCAAAACAATTCCGTACAACCCTTATTGAACAATACAATGCTCGTTATGAATCCCTCAAAAAAATGGCTGAAGACAAGTAGTATTCTTCATTAAGCAAACTATAAAAGC
>CAJTMS010000023.1 GCA_910577155.1 uncultured Mailhella sp. | reverse complement strand
CTGTAAGCAGCAGGGCTTTTTTTAACAGTTCCGTTTAACTCGAGGAATTTCTCTCACAAAGAAAAAATTTTTGAAAAAGCTTTCCTTTCATCCCTCTTTCAAAACGTTTTAACCTTTATAATCAAACGAAGCACCTTATTTTAAATGTATTTCAATTCTGACATTAAATTCATGTTCAAGCTCGCTCAGGCGGTCACGCTTTTTATTCAAAAGATAAAAAGCAATTTCCTGTTCAACATGATGCACATAGGTGCTTGGAACATTTTTTCCCGCTAATTTGCTCCGAATATCCCGCAGAACGCCTTGAGCCTGCCATTCCAGATTTCTTCTAAAACCCGTGCCGCGGCAATAGGGACACGGTTCGGAACTTATGGAAATAACACTGGAGCCTGTTCTTTGGCGTACCAGCTCCAATAAACCAAAATTGCTCAATTTACCGATATCGTGTCTTGCTCTGTCACGCTTCATGGCTGCATGCAAAGCATTTTCCACATCTTTGCAGTGGGCTTTATCACGCATTTCAATAAAATCAATCACAACTTGCCCGCCAATATCACGAAGCCGCAAATGCCGTGCAATAGCTTCCACAGCTTCCATATTGGTACGGTACACCATTGCTTCAAAATTATTTTTTCCCTGACTTTTTCCGGAGTTGATATCTATTGCCATAAGCGCTTCCGTCTGGTCAAAAACCAAACGCCCGCCGGAGGGAAGGTTCACTTCTCTTTTGGTTACCTCATCCAATTGACGGGTAATATTAAAATGTTCCCATAGGCTTTGTTTTTTATCGTCATGAAGATGGAGCATTTCTTTGTTTTTCGGATACAAAACTTTAATAAGCTCGCTCACACTCTTTTGCACGTCTTTTGAATCAACCCAAACTTCGTCAATATCTTCATTCAAATAGTCGCGGACAGCCCGCGTTGCAAGGTCTGCTTCCTGATAGACCAAGCTGGGAGCAGGAGATTTAACAACCTGTTTTTGGATATTTTTCCATGTTCGTTTCAAAAGCTGCAAATCTTTATGAATATGGGTTTTGCTGGCTCCTTCGCTGGCTGTACGGATAATGATACCCATATTTTCATCTGGCTTTATGCCTGTAAGCAGAGAACGCAAACGCTGACGTTCTTCATTATCTTCCACCTTGCGGGAAACACCTATTTGTTCCTGTCCCGGGGTAAGGACAAGAAAACGTCCGGCTAAAGAAAGCCATGTCGTCAAAAATGCCCCTTTAGAACCATTTGGCTCCTTGACAACTTGAACTAAAACTTCCTGACCCGCCTTTAAAACTTTTTGAATGGGAGGATATTTTGCTGATTTATCATCATGGGGAACAAGATAATATTCAGGATGAACCTCATCTATCTGCAAAAAACCATTTTTTCCGCACCCAAAATTCACAAAAGCCGCCTGCAAATTGGTATCGACATTATTGATAATGCCTTTATAAATATTACCGCGGATTTTGCTTTGATGTGCCATTTCAACAAAATACTCCGATACAACCCCATTTTCAGTGATAACAACTTCCACCTGCTCATCGGGCACCGTACTGACATAAAGCACACGGCGGATATGCTCTTTTGCTTCTGCTTTAGCCGTTTTTTTATTTTTCTTCGCTTTACGTAAATTTTCTTCCGCTTCAATACGGGCTATTTCACCGTCTTCAACAATAGGCGAAAATTCCTGCATTTCCGGCGCTGCTGCGGATTCTTTGACAGTTTTTTTCTTGCGTCCGCGTTTTCTTGGACGTTTTAGCGCCGCTTCCGTTTCGCTGTCACTGACAAGCGGTAAAATCGCATCGGCAAACGGGGATTCTTCTATGACGCCCAAGACGCCAAGTCCTGCCTGTTCCCCAAAAGAACTAAGACTTTCCGCTCCGTTATATTCTGCTATGCCATTAACGCCTGCAACAAAATCGACGGATTCCTTTATTTTTTTCCTGCGTCCACGTCCTGCTGTCTTCTTTTCTTCACTGAGGGGCTGAGCAGATTTTGCCGTGTCTGTTTTTTCAGCTGTCCGGATTCCTTTTTTTCTGCCGCGTTTTTTTTGTGTTGTGCTGTCTTCTTTTGGAACAACAGGAACAATTTGTCCCTGTTCATAAAGTGCAACATCCTTTGCGCCTGTGAGTGCAAGTTCTTTTGTGCCTATAACAGCAATTTCTTTTCCATGAGAAACAGCAACTTCTTTTGTGCCCGCAACAGCTATCTCTTTTACTCCGGACTGTGCCGGAAGATTTCGGGCAGGATCGGCATACGGTAATTCCTTTGTTTTTGCTGATGCAAGAGCTTTTCGTTCGTTTGCATTTATTGCAAGTGTTTTTTTCTTTTCTGCTGTACTTTTCTTGCGTCCGCGTGGTTTTGCCGTACTCTTTTCTTCGCTTTTTTCTTGCTGATCTTGTGTTTCATTCAATTCATCAACTGCGGAACTCTTTGCCGTATTCGCTGATTTTTTTTGTAACACACTTGCAGTATTCTGGTCGTCAGCTTTTAATTTACGCGGGCGACCGCGGCGCCGTTTCTGCGGTTCTTCTGTTTCAAGCAATTGTTCCTCATTTTTTGCAGCGTGCTGCGAAGTTTCACTGATACCTTGTTTTTGCTTTCCGGGGCGCCCTTTTCTCTTTTTTTCTGTTTCTTCCATAAAAATTCCTAATTATAATGTACATAATTCCATTTCAGGTTCAGGAGAGCAAATCAATCTTCCGTAATACCCTGATGCAAAATCACCAAGATTATAAACCCGTGTTTTTCCTATTGTATCTTTTGCACGGCTTTCATGAATATGACCGCAAATACAAAAATCAGGCTGATAATCCTGTATAAACTCTAAAACTGCCTTGCTTCCTGCATGTTTTCCATTTTTTAATACATCACACTGCGTCGCATACGGAGGATTATGACTAATAAAAATTGTCCAAAAATTCCGAGGAAGCGGCAAAAAATTTTTCAGGTGCTCACGATAAAAATCTTCTGAAAATTCGCTTTTTGTGGCAAAAGGAGTCGGCACAGAACCACCCATTCCAAATAATGCCAGTTTATTTATTTTCAGTATATTTTTATGTAAATTTATATTTCTGTCTGACAAATATGTATCTGCCTGCAATGAATCCATATTTCCTATTTGTGCATAAATTCCGGTATGGTATGCTTCAAATTCTTGCAATACTTTCCGGGTATCGTTTATTGTGCCATTTTTTCCAATATCACCTGTTATCACAATACCTTGAGCTTTTTGAATATCTTTTATTTTATGAATATTCTGTATTTCGCCGTGTATATCACCTAAAAAAATCCAAAAAGGAAAATCCGCAATACACATCTTCGAAACCTGCATCATAAAACAATATTTACAAAAATAACATTACAGTATACGTATTTGTTTGATACACATTAACCAAATTTTATTTTTTTTACAAGAAAAAAATAAATAGCTGATAATTTTTTAGGAAATTTTATGGATAAAAAAAATTTAAGAAAAATATTAACAGAAAAGAGAAAGATACTATACGCTGGCAGTGAATTTGCAACTTATTGTTTTAACATACAAAATAATATCATTTCACATACTCTTTTTCAGTCTGCAAAAATAATTTGCACCTATGCGCCAACGAGGACTGAAATAGATGTCAATTTCATTGCCCAAACAGCATGGAACCAGCAAAAAACCGTACTCTATCCACGCTGCTCGCAAAACGAAAAAGGACAAATGGATTTTTACAAGTGCAATGATTTTTCTGACTTGGAACAAGGAGCATACAATATTTTGGAGCCCAAAAATACCTGCATGCTTTATCCTGAAAATGTCCTTAACTCCCCTGATACCCTCGTGCTTGTGCCTGCCCTTGCCTACTCCCGGCAAGGCTATCGCCTTGGCTACGGACAAGGTTTTTATGACAGATTTTTAGCGAAAATTCCCCTTGCCGTAAGCGTGGGAATAACGTTTTCAGCTCTTATTTCTCACGATATCTGCATTGAACCATGGGACAGGGCTGTGCAGTATCTTGCTACAGAAAACGACATTCAAAAACTATAAAAAATCCCTGTTATTTTTTATCTGCTAACAGGGATTTTTCATATTTTTTATTCCAGTTTCATTTTTCTGCATAAATCTTCATAGACTTTATCAATATGCTTGCCAAGCAAAAATGTTGCCTGTTTTGCATCACCGTTTTGCATGGCATAATAAATATCCTGATGATCGGACAAAACCATATTTTCCTGCACATCTTCACAGCTTTGGTAAGAATTATAATATCTTGTATAAATATTGCAGCGCAGGAAAATTCGTTTCCATGCTTCAAGCAAATAGGTATTATACGCCATTTTTACGATAAATAGGTGAAAAGCCTCATCAATTTCAACAAATTTTTTAATATTGTCATAGCGCAATGCCATAACAGAATCTTCCAGCATTCTATTGATAACAGAAAGAACATAATAATCATTCCGCTCAGTTACAATACGAAGCGCCTCAACTTCCAATAATTTGCGGATACTAAAAACATTATACGCATCATCGTGTTCAAGCAGCGGAATATAGCTTCCTTTTTTAGGAACTTTTTTCAAAATTCCCTCAGAAACAAGACGGTTCAGTGCGATACTGATAGGCGTTCTGCTCATGCCAAAATCAACAGCAAGCGTACTTTCTAAAATAAAATCGCCGGGCTTATAGGATTGTTTTATAGTTTCTGTCAATAATCGATATGCTCTTTCTTCTGCGTTTAATTTTTCTTTCACATTTCCCATGAACGCATACTTCCCATATTCATAAACATTTTTAAGAAGAGAGTACATTTTCATTTAATTCTTGTCAATCAAACAAATTGCCATTTTTTTACTTTGTACTATTTACTTTTTGCTTTTTTTTAGTATAATTAACAAAAAATTTCAGGATTCGTATGAAAATTTTACATACCTCAGACTGGCACATCGGCAGTACCTTTTACGGGAAAAAACGCTATCGGGAATATAATAATTTTTTTGCATGGCTGCATAATTTTATTCAAGAAAATCAAATTGATATCTTACTTATTTCCGGTGACATTTTTGATACTGCCCTGCCCGGCAATACCGCACAGGAGCAATATTATTCTTTTTTAATTGGTCTGCAGAAAACTTCCTGCAAGCATGTTATTATTACAGCAGGAAACCATGATTCTCCAAGCTTTCTGACTGCGCCTAAAAACCTTTTAAAATCGCTCAATATCCATGTTATCGGAACAATATCACAGCCTGCTGACGAGCAAAGCTACGACGAAATCATTGGCATAAATGAAAATAATGAGGAAATTATTATTCTTGCCGTTCCTTTTTTGCGTGAGCGGGATTTGCAGACTATTTCCATTACAGATGATTACGACACAAGAGCTGAAAAAATTGTTCAGGCAATAAAAAATTATTATGCAAAACTTACGCAAACTGCACTTGCAATGAAAAAAGAAAAAAGCCTGCTTCTTGCCATGGGGCACCTTGCCATTGCCGGTTCTGTCCTTGAGGAAGAAGGAGAAAGAGAACTTTATATCGGCTCTCTGGCACAAATTTCAGCTGCCATTTTTCCAAAGGAGATTGACTATGTTGCCTTGGGACATATTCATTCCGCACAAAAAATCGCAAACTGTGAGCATATCCGCTATGCAGGTTCTCCCCTTGCCATGAGTTTTTCAGAAAAAAGTTCTGCCAAAAAAATGATTTTGCTTGAAACAGGAAACGAGCTCAAAATACAGGAAATACAAATTCCGGAATTTCAAAAAACACTGAAAATCAGCGGTGATTTAGCAATTATCCGAAAGAAAATCGAGGAACTTAAAACATTGGATACCTCTGTTTGGCTTGAAGTTGAATATAAGGGCGAAGAAGAGTTTAATCTCAAAGATATCCTCTATGAGTGCATTAAAAACAGTAAAATTGAAATTCTCAAATTCAAAAACCAGAACCTGCTGAATAAATACGCTTATCAGGAAAGCACAGAAAAAAATCTTGAAGATCTTACACCCGATACAATTTTTGAAAATATCCTTATAAACTCTCCCTATGCCGAGAAGAATAAACAGGCACTATTGGCTTGTTATCATGAAATCTTGAGCCAATTACAAGAAGAGGACAGCAACGAGTAACATATGAAAATACTGCGTTTACAATTTAAAAATCTTAATTCGCTTTATGGTGAATGGGAAATTGATTTTACCAATAACACGTTTCAAAATGACGGCTTATTTGTCCTCTCCGGTCCAACGGGAGCCGGTAAATCAACGATTTTGGATGCAATTTGCCTTGCTCTTTATGGACAAACTCCGCGCTTGGGAAAAATTACCCAGAGCAGTAATGAAATCATGTCAAAACATACTGCCGACTGCTATGCCCTTTTACATTTTGAAACAAAGGGCACACACTATTATGTCCGCTTTGACCAGAAAAAAGCAAGAAATAATCCCAATGGCAAATTACAGGACGTAGAAAGAAGCATAGCCAAAGAAACACCTACCAATATTCTTTGCCGAAAAAAAACTGAAATTAATGATGAAATAACACGCATTACAGGCATGGATTTCCCCCGTTTTACCCGTTCCATTCTTTTAGCACAAGGGGCTTTTGACAGTTTTCTCAAAGCAAAAGAAGAAGAAAAATCCATGCTTTTAGAGCAAATTACAGGAACAGAGATTTATTCGGAAATCTCAAAAGCAGTTTTTGAACGGGCAAAACGTGAAAAAGAAAAAACCCAGCAATTAACCCTGCTGACTGAAAATACACCTGTTTTATCAGAGGAGGAAAGAGAAAACTTAGAGACTGCCAAAATTCATCATGAAAAAACGCTTGTTGCTGTACAGAATGAATTAAAACAAATACAAAACTTCCTTATTTGGCTCAATCAAATTGAGGAACTGGAAATAAAAATTTCTGAAGAGCAAAAAAAATATTCGGAACTTCTTGAACAGCAAAAGAATTCCCAAGAGCGGAAAATCTGTTTATTACATGCTGAAAAGGCAGAGAAACTTAATCCGGAATATACACTTATCAGTCAACTGGAAAAAGAGCTTCTTGAACTGACAGAACGTCATACAGAAAAAAACAACATATTCCCGAAACAGGAAGATACACTTCTTCAGCTTACGCAAAAACTTGAACAAATCCGAAAAGATTATCAGGAACAAAATCAAGCATACGACGAAAATATCCCTCTTTTTAATGAAATAAAAAAAATGGATACCATTCTTGAAACAAAAAACCAATCCATTCAAAAGCTGCAGCTGCAAATTGCAGACGATGAAAAAGAACACTGCACAACTCTTGCCCGGCAAATGCAATTAACCGCAGAAAAAAATGCCATTGCCGAAACGCTTGCAAACCTGAACGCATGGTTAATCCATAATCGGCATATTGAATCCCTCAACCCGGAATTAAGTGCCATTAAACAAAAATTTGAACAATTAAAGAGCATAGTCATACACGGCAAACAAATAAAAAACGAAATCCTCACACATGAAAAAACAGTATTAACCCAAAAAGAAAATTTAAAAGCACAGGAAAGAAAGCAAAAACAGATTATTGCAGAATCAGAAACCAATAAAAAACAATATGGTGAACAATCAAATAAAATAAATACATTATTAAATAACTCAAAACTGGAGGATTTACAAAAACAGTTATCCCTGCTGCAGGAAAATAAAACGCTTTTCGATAAAATTGCTTCACTGGAAGAACACAGAAAGCATTTGCAGGACGGTATGCCCTGCCCTCTTTGCGGAGCAAAGGAACACCCATTTGCTGCCGGACAGCTTCCAAGCCAAAGCAACCTTGACAGGGAAATCAATCAATTGGAAAAACGCATTAAAGAAGTTGAACAATTACAGCATAAGCAAGAAACCATATCCCTTCTTATTGCAAAAAATGAAGAACAGCTTTCCACACTCAGCCAAAGTCTTACGGAATTTTTAAACCAAATTGACGAAAAAGAAAAAAATATTGATAAACTCCAAAAGGATAAAACTGCTTTACTTGAAGAATATGAAAAGCTAAGACAAGAAGTGGAGCAGCAGCTTGTCAAATTTAGCATACCTCAATTTGCCCCTGAACAAGCAGATAAAATCTATGAACAATTGCAGGAAAACTGTGCAGCATGGGACAGAAAAAACAAAGAAAAACAATTAGTTGAAAAATGTTTGCAGGAAAAAGAAATAGAATTGGCACAGCATACGGAAAAACAAAAGCTTTGTTTGAAAAATCTTGAAATAAAAAATCAACAATTGAAAACAGAGCAAGAAGAATTTATAACCGAAAAAAAGAACAGAGAAACACGTTTTGGACAAAAAAATCCTTTTGAAGAAGAAAACAGATTTCAGAAAATGATAAAAGAGCTTGAAAAGGAACAAGAAAAGACCAGACAGCAAAAGGAAATCCAAAGTCAGGAAATAATAAAAACAAAAGAGCAAATTAATCAACTAACGATACAAATTAATAATAAGAAAAAACAACTTGCTGACAAGAATGAAGAGTTTTTAGGAAAAATAGCAGAACAAGGATTTTCTTCCGTAGAAGAATTTTTAAATGCACAAACAGATCATGCCGAGCTTCTTCATTTAAAGGAATTTTTCAAAAAATTAGAACAAGATACAGAAGTTGTAAAAAAACAGCTTTTGGAAAATACGGAACGACTGGAACAAGAAAAAAGCAAACAATTAACCCAAAAATCCAGACAGGAAACAGAAGAGCAAAATAAAATTTTCACTGAAAAACAAAATGCACTTTTTCTTGAACTGGGGCAAATAAAAGAAAAATTCGAACAAGACCAAAAACTTTTGATTTCTCAAAAAGAAAACTGTGCAAAACTGGAAAAACAAAAAATAATACAAGCAAAATGGGATAGTTTAAATACTCTGATAGGCTCTGCTGACGGTAAAAAATTCCGAACAATTGCCCAAGCAATAACCTTTGAACATGTTATTCATTATGCCAACAGCAAATTGCAGTTATTACAAAAACGCTATTTATTAATCCGTGACGAGCAAAATCCTCTTCATTTAAATGTCTTGGATAATTATCAAGGGGGAGAAATTCGGGCAGTACAAAATTTATCCGGCGGGGAAAGTTTTATTATCAGCCTTAGTCTGGCTCTCGGGCTTGCCCAAATGGCAAGCCAAAATGTGCAGGTGGACTCTTTGTTTCTGGATGAAGGCTTTGGCACATTAGACGAAGAAAATCTTGATACTGCCCTTTCAACTCTTGCATCAATCCAGCAGGAAGGAAAACTTATCGGCGTTATTTCCCATATTCCGCTGTTAAAAGAAAGAATAAGCACCCAAATTGATATTATCCCCGAACAAGGGGGCAGGAGTATTTTAAAAGGAATTGGCTGTACAAGAATTTCATAACAAAATTCTTGTGTTTATTTTTCGCTCTGCGATGGAAAACGGTTGACAGATAAGCTTTATTCCTTCGTCTGCAGCGTATAACTTCTTGTTATTATGAAAGAAAAACAAGCGATACTGGGGTATGGGGAGCGACAGCCGCTTGCGAGGGAACGAGCTCTGCCGACAGCGGCAGCAGAGCCCATTCTTTCCCCATAAAAAGATTAACAGTAAATTTTTGTAATTAAACTTACTATGATAAAATCAACCCTATACTATGACAAAGTGCAAAAATCCTCTATAAGAGAGAGAAAAGCAATTTTTTCAATCCATTAATTATGAACGAAGTCCCAACTTTACAGCCCATTCAATAAAAATATTTTCAATTTTAATCAGCTTGTTATTGGAGAGCGCAAGAACTCCGATTAAATCCTGTAATTGATCTTTTGTCAGTCCCAATGCCAAAAGTTTTTGGGTAATTTCCTGTAAAGTTTCGCTTGTTTTTTCTGCTCTCAATATTGCCTGCTGCTCACATTGGGAAAGTGTATTAAACATGGCTGCAAAAAGCATTTCACATGCCATTTCTCTTGGCAAAGGCATATTGTATCTTCCAAGATACACCACATTGAAGGCAAAAACTTCTTCCAAGATTTCCGGTTTATTCTTATTATACGCAAACTCCGGGACAGTTTTTAAAAGAACAGTAAACCGCTTTAATTTTCTGATTAATTCTGCTTTTGAATCCCCTGAGCGTCCGTAAAATACCTGATCTTTCTTGCGAAGGGCAATGATTGCCAGAACAAGAGCCAGACAGAAGATTTCCTGTTCTGAAAATTCACGTAACCTCGCATGATTAAAGATATTAACCGTGCTGAAAAATTCCGTACTGCGCAATTCTGACAAGGAAGACGCATAGACAGCAGACTGCAAACAAGGATTTTTTGCAAAATATCCAAGAACCATGGCATTGATGCACAAAGAAATTTTATACATGGGCAGCATTTCTTTTTCATTGTATTTTGCTTCAACAGCTTGCTTTATCCCTTCAAATGTATAACTCTGCGGCTGAACACGAAGTTCCAGAGCAAAACGAATATAATCTTCTTCCGTATATGCTGCACAAGCCTTTTCCATAATTTCCCAAACGAGAGCATGTTCTGCTGCAGAAAGATTTTGTCCCGTAAGAGCAAATTTTTTCAAAACCGAACAAAGCAATTCCTCATAGGAAGCAAAGCCAGTTTGCATTAAACATTCTTTAGCAAGCAGTTCAGCGTATTGATGATGATCAGGTGCATAACACTGATAATCACGTTCTAAACGCAAAGCACACTCTTTTTCTTCACCTTTTTTTGCTTTTGTGAGCAGTGCTGCCAAAATATCAAAGTCGGCACTGGGAACATGAGAAAAAAATTCCAGCATATGATTTCTCTCTATTTTTTTAATTCTATATTTCTTTCATAGGTTGCCATGATGGCGTCTATAAGAGCACCTCGTACAGCATTTTTATCAAGGCTGTTCATACCTACAATAGTTGTTCCTTTGGGGGAACAAACATTTAAACGAAGTTTTGCGTGAGGAATATCGGGATTTTCCTGTGCAAGTTTGATTGAACCGAGAAAGAGCTGTTCAAGAATTTGTTTAGCTTCATCATATTTAAAACCTAAACGGATTGCCCCTTCAAGCATAGCTTCAAGCATATAAAAAACAAAAGCCGGTCCACTGCCGATTAATGTCGAAAATTCTGCAAATTTATCCTCAGGCAAGATAACACTTGTTCCCACACAATCAAAAATTTTCTTGATAGTTACTTTCTGCTCATCAGAAAGGCTGTCATCATCAAAGCACAGCGCAGTGCACCCCTCACACGCCATAGCCGGCGTATTCGGCATAACCACGGCAACAGGACAGGAAACATATTCTTTTATCTTGGCAATGGAAATACCTGCCGCAATGGAAATCACTGCTTTATCTCTTGTAAAGCCAGACTGAAGACGCTTTAACAATGCTTCAACGGCATAAGGCTTTACGGCAATGACAATATAATCAGCTGTGCGTATAAGCTGTTCTTCATTTTCACAAATAAGAAGCCCGCAATCTTTTTCAAGTTTCTGCAATTTATCCAAATGGTGATCATAGCCGGCAACGCGGAACAACTTTGTTCGGCTAATTCCATAAATAATGGCTGACCCCATATTTCCACAGCCAATAAAGCCTACTGTTTGCATACCAACCTCAATTATTTTCTTTTATCGTATTATATACTCTTAACGATAAAACTTGCAACGCTCAAATAATTTCTATAACATATTGAAATAATATTAAATTTATAAAACTCCCAGCAAAGCTGTGAATTTTTCTTCTTCTCTTTTTTATAAAAAATGCAGGCATTCTATGAACAGCAACACTAAAGTATCTTTGCCAGACATCAAAAATGAAATTTCTTCAAGGAGAAAATTGTGAAAATTTTTTTTCTTTGCAGCTCGTTCAAAACTTTTTGGAGCATTTCCAATAAATCTTGCAACTTTTCTATGCAGGGGAAAAACTTTTATCTCTGCTGTCTTTATCTGTAAAGCTCACAAGTTCGCTAACAGCTAAAGCGAAAAAGTTTCTTCCCCTGCACCCCTTTACAAAACTTTTTAAACTTTTTTATAAAATTTGTTGCAACTATTTCCGGAGATGCTCCAGCGGCATAAAAATGCAATAAATGGTATACGGTCATATTCCGATTTACCATAAAAAAATAATCTGACTGTGCTATAAAATTCTCTTGCGTAACATGCTCTCACTTGCTCTTTTAAAAGACCATAAAAAAGCCCCACACTGTGAGGCTTTTCAAACTATAAAAACAGGTTACTGCTTATTCTTCATCATTTTTGGCAGCTTCAAATGCGGCAGCCATTGTTCCAAGATTGCTATCACCAACAGAAGAATATTCTTTTGGTTTACGGCGTTCTTCGTCTTCTTTCAATTGTTTTACAGAAAGACCCAAACGGCGTTCTTCTGCACTCACGTGAATAATTTTTGCTTGGACTTGATCGCCTTCTTTGTATGCTTCAGCAGGATTTTTGATTTTCTTTCCAAGTTCTGTGACATGGATAAGACCTTCAATGCCTTCTTCAACTTCAACAAAAAGACCAAAATCTGTTACATTGGTAATAGTACCTGTTACAACATTGCCTACAGGATAACGGCTGGGAACTGATGCCCACGGATCTTCGGTAAGCTGTTTCATGCCAAGAGTGAATTTTTCATTTTCCTGATCAACAGTCAAAACCTTTGCTTGTACAACATCACCGACTTTAAACATTTCACTTGGGTGACGGAGTTTCTTTGTCCAAGAAATATCAGAAACATGGATAAGTCCGTCAATACCGTCTTCAATACCAATAAACATACCAAATTCAGTAATATTTTTAATGGTACCTTCTAAAACAGTACCTTCAGGGAAACGTTCGCCGACAAGTTCCCATGGATTTGGTTTAATTTGCTTCATACCAAGGGAAATACGTTTTTTGTCGCTGTCAACACCCAAGATAACAACTTCAACTTCATCGCCTTGCTTTACAATTTGGCTTGGATGACGGAGTTTGCGTGTCCAAGACATTTCAGAAATATGGACAAGACCTTCAACACCGCTTTCAAGCTCAACAAATACGCCATAATCAACAAGGTTGGTAACTTTGCCCGTATGACGGGAGCCTACGGGGAAACGTTCAGTAATATCTTGCCATGGATCTTGGATAAGCTGTTTCAAACCGAGGGAAACTTTATGGGTATCTTTGTCAAAAGAGAGGACTTTAAGTTCCAATTCCTGACCCATGCTTACCATTTCACGCGGATGACGGATACGTTTCCAGCTCATATCGGTAATATGCAAAAGACCGTCTAAACCGCCAAGGTCAACAAATACGCCGTATTCAGTAATATTTTTTACACGACCTTTGACGATTTGACCTTCATCAAGGGTAGTAAGCAGTGCGCTGCGCTTGCTGTCGCGGTCTTCTTCAAGAAGAACACGGCGTGAAACAATCACATTGCTGCGGCGGCGGTTAATTTTTAATACACGAAACTCATAGGTTTGATTAACAAGCGCATCCATATCGGGAACAGGACGCAAATCAACATGGGATCCGGGCAAGAATGCTTCGATGCCACCTAAATCTACGGTATAACCGCCTTTAATACGGCGAGTAATCATACCTGAAATAATGCCGCCTTTTTCCAAAACATCTTCGAGTTGGTCAAAAAGCTGCATGCGTTTAGCTTTTTCATAAGAAAGCTTTACAGTGCCATCGCCATCACTTTTACGCTCTACAAAAACATTAATTTTGTCGCCTACTTTCGCAACAATATTGCCTTGAGCGTCACGAAATTCCTCCGCTGGAATTTGACCTTCAGATTTAAATCCAACGTTCACAAGTACGTTTTCATTTTCAATCGCAACAACTTCACCTTCAACAATAGAACCTTCTTCTAATTCACCGCCGTCAGTATTAAGATAGCCATCGAGCATTGATGCGAAATCTTCAGATTCAAATTGGTTTTCCATGTTATCCTTGGTCATAAGACCCTCCGAACCTCAAACAAATTCCTATCCCTGTTAAAAATAGGTTCTTTTTAATACTTGATTTTTTAAAAATACACAAGTATTTTTATACAATATTTAAAATTTTTCTTTTTTTAAAGATTATCTGTTTTTAGCATACTTTTTTTCTTGCATTTTTTTTTAATCATTTTAGAATGTAACAAGAAAAATGAGGCAATTATGAAAAATTATCTTAAAATCATCGGTGCAGGCGTTTTTTTCTATGTATTTTTTGTCTATTTTACCCCGTATGTGGCACAGTACGTTCCGGCATGGAAATATTATGTCGATGTCTGCAATGAAAAAAATTTAGAGCCGGGTGCTTTATATTACAGTGACTTACCCATGATTTATGAAGCAGAAGCAGCCAACAGAGAAGCTGTTATTGATGCCTACGGCTCCATGACGGGATTTATGCCTGTAAAAGACAATAAGTAACCTTTGCCTATGCGTGAAATACAAGCACAAACAATTACCGAAGCAGTAAAAAACTTATGTATTGAAGCCTGTTATCATCTTCCAAACGATGTTTACGAGGCTTTTTATCATTTAAAAGAAACGGAACAATCCGATTCAGCAAAATATATTCTGGACGACCTTATCAAAAATGCGGATATTGCAAGACAAGGAGAATTTCCCATTTGTCAGGATACCGGTATGGCAGTGCTTTTTGTAGAAATAGGGCAGGATGTTCATATAAACGGCAGTCTTGAGGAAGCTCTCTTTGAAGGAGTCCGTCAGGGATATACAGAAGGATATTTACGAAAATCAGTTGTTGCGGAGCCCCTTTTTGAACGTATCAATACAAAAGACAATACTCCTGCTTTTATCCATTATTCCATTGCCCCGGGGGATACGGTAAAAATCCGCATGGCGCCCAAAGGAGCAGGCTCAGAAAATAAAAGCATATTAAAAATGCTTGTTCCGGCTGACGGTATTGAAGGCGTAAAAAATGTTGTGCTCGAAGCTGTCAAAAATGCAGGTCCCAACTCCTGCCCTCCCATGGTTATTGGTGTCGGGCTCGGAGGAACCATGGAAATATGTGCAAAAAATGCCAAAAAAGCCTGCATGCGTGATATCAACACGGAAAATCCCGACAAACGCTATGCAAAGCTGGAAAAAGAACTGCTTGCTTTGGTCAATAAAACAGGTATCGGCGCCCAAGGCTTTGGCGGAACGAGTACGGCAATCCGTGTTCATATTGAATGGTCACCGACCCATATTGCCTGCCTGCCTGTTGCTGTCAATATTAATTGTCATGCTGCACGCCACGCTGAAATTATCCTTTAGGAGAAAAAATGAATCGACAAAAAATTCATATCACTGCCCCTTTTTCTCCTGAAACAGTACAAAAACTTCGTGCAGGTGACCGGGTTCTTATCACAGGAACAATTTTAACTGCCCGTGATGCTGCCCATAAACGCCTCATTGAAAGTCTTGAAAAAGGCGAAAAACTCCCCCTCAATCTTGAAAATGCTGTTATTTATTATACAGGACCAACGCCTGCCCGTCCCAATTTGCCCATTGGCTCAGCCGGTCCGACCACCTCAGGCAGAATGGACAAATATACCCCCGCCCTCATCGAACAATGCCATATCAGCGGTATGATTGGAAAAGGATACAGAAACAAGGAGGTTATTGACAGTATAAAAAAATATGCTGTTCCTTATCTTGTGACGCTTGGCGGAGCAGGAGCATTAATCGCAAAAAGCATAAAAAAATATACAGTCCTTGCCTATGGGGATTTAGGCGCAGAAGCTATTGCAGCCATGGAAGTTGAAGATTTCCCTGCTATTGTCGCCATAGATATACACGGCAACAATTTTTACGAGCAAGGACAGGCACCCTATCAAAAAATTTGATTTCTTAAATATTCCCAAGCAGCGCAAAGACATGGCTGTCCGAGTATTTTTTCATTACATCATTCCACGACAAGGGGAATTGCTTTCTTTGCTTGTTCCAGCCACACCGCAGCATGGGGATACTGTGTTACAATTTTATGATAATCTGCCTGTGCATCATTAAATGTCCGATACGGTCCGAGACAAATTTTTTTATCAATGCTCACCAGAAGGTGAGGAGCATTTTCTATATCAGCCTGATATAACCTTTTAATATGTTTCTGCATTAATTGAAAAATCTCAATTCCGCCTGCAATATTTTTAAAATAGTTTTCTTCTTCTGAAAATTTTTCAATATCGATAAAATTTTTTGCATCAAATTTTTGAGGCAAAACAATATCATCATCTAAGTAAAGATAAAAACGTTTATCCTTATCATATGCACCGCTTTCATCACCCACTATTGTCAAGCGCACAAAAGCTTTTCCCATATAGGCAGAACCTATTGCCATTGCCCCGCCATAAGATAAGTCCATGAGAAAAGACTTGGAAACAGGACCTCTGTCATTGACCCGAATAATGCATTTTCGCTTATTGGAGCGGTTATACACTTCCACAAGGGTGCCAAATTTCCATTCTCTGTGGGCAGCAGTCAGCCCGTACATATCATATGCTTCACCGTTTGCTGTAGTCCTTGCATGAAATCCCGGTCCATACCAAGAAACTTCTCCGGTATATATTTCTTCTGCAAAAACAGGTGCAAGACTGCAAATTGCAAAAAGCAAAGCAAAAGAGATAAAAAATAATATTCTATTAAAACAACATATTAAATTATTCATACTTTGAGTATAGCATAAAAAACAGCGTTTTTCAAACATATAAAATTATACAAAAGATTAACTTTTCAATGAAAGAAAAATGCCCTATACTCGTTTTATGAAAGCACTCTACATTGAAAAAAATCCACAAAAAACAACTGTTTTTGAGCAAGAAAAAGCAGGATTTCAATTTGTAAAAGAATTCCCTGCATGCGAGCAAAAAAAATTTCATGAATGGACAAAGCAAGTTGCTCCTGCACAATTTTTTATTGCCAATCAGGAAGATACCTTTAATTTTTGGCTCAAAATCAACACATCGCACAATCCGCTTGATTGGATTGAAAAAAATATTCAGGAAAATTCTATTACGTTTGATTACCGCCTCGAGCTTTTGTGTTCAGCCCTTTCTCACCCAAAAATCAGTGAAAGAAATTTTCAGGAAGGAATAACACTTATTATCGAAAAGAATTTTCACTTTTTCGCGGTTCTTCTTTATAAAAATCTTTGCTATGGCGCCTTTGAACACAACCTGACAAATCTAAGCCCGGAACTTTTAAAAAAGGATTTGGAGGAATTTCGCTTTGGCTGGCTTCCCAATGAAGAAGTCATCAAGCAAAAAGGCTGCGGCTGTATTTTAAAAAATATCCCGGCTGAAGCAGAGGGATTTCATCCTACCTTTATTATTTGTGAACACCAAGAATATTTTGCTGATACCGGTAGATTTATCACCCTTGAAAACACAAAAGAAAACATGTGCAAATTGTTTCAATAAGCAGCAATAACCCTCTAAAAAATAATAGTTTTTTAATACCAAAAAACGATACGGGAAATCATTTACCCATAAAAAACACACAAGCGATTTTTTTTCACGGCATACAACCATACGTCAGATTTTGACGTATCCAAAGTGTATAGTCACATCATATCAATAAGTACGAGGTGACGTATGTTTTATACACTTTGCTCCGCCATTTTCTGGCAAACCAATTTAAGCATTTTATCCCAATATGAAATTTTTTCCCTTTTAGGGTATTTTGTCCTGTAATCTTTTCAAAATAAAAAAAATTTGCTTGACCGCAGCCGAAATTTAAGCCAATATAACTCGTCTTTATGTGCCATACCCTCGCATAAAGAAGAAAAGGAGGTCAGCATGTTCGCACAACTTATGGAAAATGTTATGCACTCAACCCCCCAAGGTTTTCTTGGCGTGAGCCTTATTTTCATTTATTTTGCCATCATGTTAGCCGCTATTGTCTATAGAATAAAAAAAGGTGATCACGTTCACCATTAAGCCTTTTTTAGCATTGCCGTAAGTTACCCCGTACAACCAGACTTATGGCGAATGATAAAAATACTTCATGCTTGCATGAATCAACTACTTTTCTAATAACGAAAAAAGAGAAAATAATTCTTGACTTTTTACTATTGTCACGCTATTTTTTCTTTCTCTTTTTTTCGGAGGTTTGAATGTACGCTATTATCGAAACTTGCGGAAAACAATTCCGTGTTCAAGAAGGCAATAAAATTGTTATTGACAGACTTGCTGCTGAAATTGGCAACGAAGTAACATTTGATCGCGTTGTTATGCTCGGCGGTGACAGTGCTAAATTTGGTGCTCCTTACATTGACGGTGCTAAAGTAACCGCTAAAGTTACTGAACACGGTCGCGGAGAAAAAGTTATCGTTTTCAAGAAACATCGCCGTAAATCCTACCGTAAGACCCAAGGTCACCGTCAGGATTACACTGCCCTTACCATTACGGGCATTAATGCGTAAGAATAAAAGGAGTTAATTATGGCTCATAAGAAAGCTGGCGGGAGTTCCCGTAACGGTCGTGACAGTGCAGGACAAAGACGTGGCGTAAAACGCTTTGGCGGTCAAAAAGTTCTTGCCGGTAATATTTTAGTTCGCCAACTCGGCACACGTATTTTCCCGGGTGAAAACGTAGGTATGGGTCGTGACTATACCCTTTTCGCTAAAGTTGAAGGAACTGTTCAGTTTGAAACATTTGTACGCAAACGTAAAGAACACAAACGTGTACATATTGTTCCTCTTGCAGCTGCAACTGCATAATTTTAACACATACGTGTTTAAAGGCGGGAAGAGTTCTTTCTTCTCGCCTTTTTAGTTTTATACATGGAGTTTATATGCGTTTTGTAGATGAAGCCCTTATCCAAGTAAAAGCGGGCAAAGGCGGAAACGGCTGTATGTCCTTCCGCCGAGAAAAATTTATTCCTCGTGGCGGACCCGACGGCGGTAACGGCGGTGACGGAGCTTCTATTTATGCAAAAGCAACCAACAGGCTTCACTCACTCTATGATTTTCGCTTAAAACGTGTCTATGAAGCCAAAAACGGTAATGACGGACAAGGCAGCCAATGTGACGGGCGCAAAGGTGATGACCTTATTTTGGAGTTTCCGGTGGGCACACAAATTTTTGAACGTACTGAATTTGAAGAAGTGCTTATTGCTGACCTTTCCGACCCCGAATCCTGTATTTTAATTGCGAAAGGCGGACGCGGGGGAAAGGGCAATGAACATTTCAAATCCGCCACCAACAGAGCTCCCCGCTTTGCCCAAAGAGGGGAAGAGGGAGAAATAAAATCCCTCCGTCTTGAGCTTAAAATATTGGCAGACGCAGGACTGCTCGGTTTACCCAATGCCGGAAAATCCACCTTTTTATCAAAAATTTCTGCTGCAAAGCCTAAAATTGCCGACTATCCTTTCACCACACTCACTCCAAACCTTGGTGTTATTATTGATGAAATTGATCCGGATAACCGCATGATTATTGCGGATATCCCCGGACTTATCGAAGGGGCACACACAGGACTGGGGCTTGGGGACAGATTTTTAAAACATGTGGAACGTACCCGTTTTCTTGTCCATATCCTCTCCGCTCAGGACATCAACAAAAATGACTATCCTTTTGCCGGATTCGACCTGATTAACGAAGAATTGCGACTTTTTGATGCAGAGCTGTCCGGTCGTCAGCAAATTGAAGTTATCAATAAAATTGACCTGTTATCAGAAGAGGAATTACAAACAATCAAAGATCTTGCTCAAAAAGAAGGACGGGAAATTTTCTTTATCAGCGCCAAAGAAGGGACAGGTCTGGAAGAGCTTGTGCGCAGAATGTGGGAACTTCGCAGCGAGCTGGAAACAAATGACGCTTTTGTTCGCTATCAGGAAGATGATTTCCTTGAAGAGGAAGAATTCCCGGAAATTGAAGTCTATTACGTAAGGGATTAAGATGACAGGTATGACGAAACAAACAGCTCTTGAAAATGCAAAATGCATTATTATCAAAGTAGGATCGGCAGTGTTAACAGATGAAAACGGACTTTCCTATCCTGTTTTGGAAAATCTTGTTAAACAAATTGCCTGCCTGCATAAAATGGGCAAAAAAGTTTGTTTAGTCAGCTCCGGGGCTGTTGCAGCAGGCAAAAAAGTGCTGGGTGCAAGCCATAAAATCGAAGGACTTGCAGGAAAACAAGGGGCAGCCGCCATTGGACAAGGCAGGCTCATGCATGAATACGAAGTGCTTTTTCAAAAGCACGGCATACTTTGCGCCCAAGTTCTTCTGACCCGCGATGATTTACGCAGCCGCGAGCGTTTTCTCAATGCCAAAAATACCTTTCAGCAGCTTTTGCAATGGGACGTTGTACCTGTTGTTAATGAAAATGATACTGTTGTTATCCATGAATTGAAATTTGGGGATAATGACGCACTGGCAAGCCTTTTATGCAATATTGTGGAAGCGGATCTTTCTATTAATCTCACTTCCACAAAGGGAGTTTTAGCCAAAAATCCTCTCAAATATCCGCATGAACAGATTGAAATCATGGACTGTATCGAAAATATCCAAGACCTCAATCTCGATGAACTCTGCGGCGGAAAAACAAGCGTGGGCACAGGCGGCATGTATTCAAAACTTCTTTCTGCCAGACGTTCTGCCCAGCTGGGTGTGGCAACCTTTATCATTCCCGGCAAAGAACCCGATATTATTTTACGTGCCTTGCAGGGGGAAAAAATCGGCACATGGATTTGCCCTACCAAAGAACCGGTCTCCCGCCGTAAATATTGGCTTGCTTATCAATCTGACGTACAAGGAATTATTACCGTTGACAAAGGTGCCTATACCGCCCTCAATGAAAAAGGAAAAAGCCTCTTACCCGGCGGCATTACTCACGTTGAAGGAAATTTTGGTGCGGGCTCACTGATTGCCGTTATGTACCAAAACCAAAAAATTGCCGTGGGACTTTCCAATTATTCTGCGTCAGAATTACGGAAAATCAAAGGATTAAGCAGGCTGGAAGTAGCTGCAATTCTCGGTAATGCCCATTATCCGGAAGTTATACACCGTGACAATCTGCTTCTGCACGCTGCAATATAATACTATCCCACAGTTTATCGAATGAATCTGATAAAAAGGGCTTGACAACAATATATATATTGAAGTGACTGTTTTTATCTGTAAAAGTGGTCACAATCAATAATATGTAAAGGAGTTGTCATGAACAATACTTTAAACTCATTTATTAAAAATTATTTTTTTCTTTGGTATCTCTTTGCATTATTTGCTATATTTATTTTCATATACTTTTTTACTAAAGATATAACTCTTCCTCTATTTATAACGGCAATAGGCTTCATAGGTTCTATTATATGTCTCTTATCTTCAAAAATTATGGCAAAATATGTTCATAAAATAAAAATAGTGACCCTAGAAACAGGCGGTGAAGCCGCAAAACTATATGAATTGGTAGAAAAATTAGCACAAAAAGCCAATTTACCCAAAACACCCGAAATTGGTATTTACAAAAGCCCTGACTGCAATGCCTTTTCAACAGGCTTTAGCCAATCAAATTCACTTGTTGCTTTTTCAGATACTTTGCTAAAAACATTCACTTCTGAAGAAATTGAAGCCGTTGCTGCACATGAAGTCTCACATATTGCCAATTATGATATGTTAGGTACTGTTATTATTGAAGGTACTGTCAGAAGTATTTTTTATTTTATAAAATTTGCATTTATTATCTTAGGAGTATTTTTTGCGTTCTTTAGTTATTCAAGTGCTAATAGCGGTGATCAAAATTCCGCTGAGGGTTTTGACATGTTTAAAACAATGTCTGCATGGCTTGGAATTATTATTTCAACAGCCATTATGTTGTTTGGAAAACTTATTAGCTTATTTTATTCACGGCATAGAGAATACAAGGCTGATGCAAATGCTGCATTATTAACTTCTCCGGAAGCAATGATTTCAGCATTACAAAAATTAGCACAAGATGAAAATGAAACTCCAATCTCTCAAACTGAATTTTCATGTTTTAAAATAACCAACAGACCTTCTTTTTTAGAAATTTTATCAACTCACCCTGCTATTGAAAAAAGAATTGCAGCATTAAAAGAACAAGATAGTGAAACAAATAATGATACGCCTTTAAACAATTAAAGCATTTCCTATCATTATTGTAAATAAATTTTTAGTAACGATTAGAAAGTCTTGTAAGGAGGGCAAAGATAGAAACTTATACAGCTCTGCCGAAGGCGGCGAAGCCGTTTCTGTTTGCAAGGAACGAGCAATTACAAGAACAGCCAGCAGAGATAACGTTTGTCCACAGCATAAAAATACATGATCTAAAAACAAACTTTTTTCTCACTAACATATAAAAAAGGGAGCAAAACTGCTCCCTTTTATTTTTACTCTTTCAAGTATCTATTAATTATCGTGATAAGTCCGTAAAATCTGGCTTCGTACCGGGTGACGAAGTTTCCGCAGAGCCTTTGCTTCAATTTGACGGATACGTTCACGGGTCACATTGAAGAGTTTACCTACTTCTTCAAGGGTATGGTCTGATTTTTCGCCGATACCGAAACGTTTACGCAGCACTTGTTCTTCCCGCGGTGTAAGGTCGGCAAGTACTGCCGCTACCTGTTCGGAAAGCTTGGTATTCACCACTTCATCAGCAGGAGCGACTGCCTTTTTATCTTCAATAAAATCACCAAGGCTGGAATCTTCTTCATCGCCGATAGGTGTTTCCAATGAAATAGGTTCTTTTGCAATTTTCAGCACTTTTTTCACTTTATCCACCGGATAATCCATTCTGTCGGCAATTTCTTCCGGTGTTGGGTCACGTCCCAATTCCTGCACCAGATAACGCGTTGTTCTGTGCAACTTATTAATGGTCTCAATCATATGCACAGGGATACGGATTGTCCGAGCTTGGTCGGCAATGGCACGGGTAATAGCCTGCCGAATCCACCATGTTGCATAGGTTGAAAACTTATAGCCGCGCTGATATTCAAACTTGTCCACAGCCTTCATCAAACCGATATTGCCTTCTTGGATTAAATCAAGGAACTGCAAGCCACGGTTTGTATATTTTTTAGCAATGCTGACAACCAGCCGCAAGTTTGAGCGGATAAGCTCCTGTTTTGCACGCATGGCAGCATTGGTACCGCGGCGGATACGCCAAAGCACTTCTTCCAAGTCATCAACATCATGACAGCATTTATCACGCAAACGGTGCAGGCTTTCAATTTTTCCCATGATAAGCTCTTTATAGGAAAACATCTTTTCTACACTCATATTGAGCTCTTTTGCCGCGTCCTGCATGTTGATTTCTTTGCGCTCCAAGCTCAGAAAAAACGCTTCCATTTCATCTTGTGATTTGCCTGTATCAACAATATAGGCTTTGATTTCCCGTCCGTAGTTGCGCATTTGGCGGACATAATCTTCCACGGTTTCAATAATACGGTCCAAAAGTGCTTTTTCAAGCTTAATTTCACGCAGACGGTCGACAACTTCTTCTTTGTACTCTAAAATTTCATCTTGAATTTCCCGTACATGCCCGGAGTTTAAATCACAGCACAAATCGAGCTTTGCATACACTTTTTGCTTTTTATTATAGGTACTTTTTATATCCAATAATAAATTGATAACCCTTTGGCGCTGATTCATTTCATCTTCGCAAGGATCATCTTCTTCAATGGTTTTGACAACATCTTTGAGCTTAATCCTGTTTTGCTGCAAATCATTGCCCACGCTGATAAGCTCTTCAACCGCAACAGGAACTTCCACCAGAGCATACAAAACATCCATTTCACCCATTTCAATTTTCTTGGCAATAACAACTTCGCCGTCCCTGTCAAGCAGCGGAACAGCCCCCATTTCCCGCAGATACATACGCACAGGGTCAGTATTTCTTGTCACAAAGTCGGTACCGTCATCACCAAGATTAAAATCAGTATTGATGTCAATATCATCATCAAGCGGTGCATCCAGAGCATCGTCAAAAACAGATTCAGACGGTTCAGCCGTTGGATCAACACGGTTTTTTTTCAGGGCTTGGGCTTCTTTTTCGCTGTCAACGATAGCGATTTCCATAAACTCGAATACGCCCATTAATTCTTCAATATTTTCGTCAGTTGCAAGCTCAGGCGGAAGACTTTTTGCTATTTCTTCCGCCATTAAATAGCCGACATTTCTGCCTTTCACCATAAGCTCTTTTATTTGAGGAACCTCTTTGAGGCTATTAGACATTATTCCTCCCTTGTGCCTCATATAACGCACGAAGATATGCTTTTTGTGAATCTTCTCCGCTTTCTCTCACAGCAGTTATCACAGATTGCACATAGGATTTTTTTTGTTTTGCATGGATTAAATGACGAATTGCCTCAAGCTCGCCCTCTTCATTATTCCGAGGCGGAGCATCGGCGCTGCGGCATTTAACCCAAAAGGATTTTTCCGCATTATCCAGAAAAGCGAGGATTTCGTCTTCCGAATAGTGTAACAGCTTATCCCAATACGCCTTGGCATTTGGCGATTCCAGAATAAGATCAGCCCCCATTTCCTGCAAGGTTTGCAGGCGATGAGGATAACGAGTTGCAACAGTCAAAATATCCGCATCCATGGTTTTCTTTTTCGGAGCAGTTTGTTTTGCATTCTCGCTTGTTTGGAGAGGAGTACGAGCAGATTGTGCTTTTTTTTGTTCAACAACACCCAAGCGAAGCTCTGCTTCATCAATTCCAAGTCCCAGTGCTAATTTGCTTGCCATAGGCTGAAAAAGTTCGGGCATTTCAATTTGCCCTAAGAACTCCCTTGACCATTCAACAGCATCTTTGGGGGATCGCTTTTTCAAGGTTTGGATACAAAAGTTCAAGCCTTCCGTACTCTTTTCTCTTAAATTTTCAAAAACTTCTTTTCCCTTGCCTTTTAAAAGACTGTCTATATCATCTTCAGGGGGAAAAAGAACAACATGACAGCTCATTCCTTTTACAAGCAATTTGCCGCACGCTTTAAACGCTGCTTCACGTCCCGGATTATCGCCGTCAAAAAGAAGTTCCACATTTTTTGACAGCTCCGTAATGCGCTTTACCTGCTCTTCAGGAAAGCTCGTACCGAGACATGCCACAGCATTGGTATAACCAAATTGATACAAGGTCAAAACGTCCATATATCCTTCGGTTATCATAATACTTTTTTGGGCAGTCACACTGCGACGTGCCACATCAAGCCCAAAAAGCTGCTGACTTTTCTTGTAAATGGGAGTGCCGTTCGTGTTCATATATTTTGCACTTTCACCGTCATCCAATGACGGGATAACACGCCCGCCGAAAGCAATGGTACGCCCATTGACATCGCGGATAGGGAACATAAGCCTGTTCCGAAAGCGGTCATAATAGCGTCCGTTTTTGCTTTTTACAAGCAAGCCGCATTCTACTCCAATATCTAAATTGAAGCCGGAACGTTTGAAAATATCTGTCAGAGCCTGCCAAGAGTCGGTACTAAAACCAAGCCCGAAACGTTCAATAATTTCAGGGGCAATTTGCCGTTCCTGCACATATTGTTTGACAAGCTCACTTTTTTGTAAATTTTGTTTGAAATGATGGGCTGCAATTTCATGCATTTTCATCATTTCCTGTTTATGGGATACCTGCTTGGGAGCAAAATTATCCCCTTTTTGAAATTTTGGCAGATCCACACCTGTTTCTTCAGCCAGAGCTTCCAAACTTTCCCGAAAATCCAAGCCGTTTATACGACCATAAAAATCAAAAATATCGCCTGCAGCCTGACAGCCAAAACAATAATACGTTCCTTCATCCGCATTAATCGAAAAAGAAGGCTTTGTTTCCTGATGAAAAGGGCATGGAGCAACAAGCCTGCTGCCCATAGGACGCAGTTCCACATAGCGTCTTGCCAAATCCACCATGCTCAATTTCGCTTTAATTTCAGCAATAGCATCACGGGAAGTTCTTGCCATTTCCTTTCCTTTTAGCGAAATGTTACCACTGTCATACCGTCACCGCCGTTTTCCTCTGTGGCAAGAGCAAAACTCGCAATGGCAGCATATTCTTTCAAAACCTCATGCACAGCTTTTCTGAGAGCCCCTGTGCCGCGCCCGTGGATAATTTCCACAGTATCATAATTCGCGAGCAAAGCATTGTCCAAAAACTGATGCAGATCTGCAATAGCTAAATCAGCACGTTTTCCCCGTAAGTCAAGGGTAAAACTTGATTTATTTTGCAAAATATTTTGTGTGACGCTTGCTTTCACATTTAGTTTTGCAGAATTTCCTGTTATTTCAATATCATTGAATGATGCCCACATGGTGACACCACCCAAATTTATTTTCACTTTTTTGGCTTTACTGTCGATTTCCTGCACAAGGGCTTTTTTATTCCACGGTCTGTGCAAAACCTCAATGCCTGTTTTCAAAGCATTTTCATCAACAGGGACAAGGTCTGCTTTTTCCGTTTCATTTTTGCCAAGCTCGGTACGGATTTGTCCAAGCTTTTTCATGGCTTCTTTTGCAGAAATTTTTTCTGCCTTCCAAGCACGCATGAGCTCCTGAGATTTTTCCCTGAACTCTTTTTGCAGCGCCTCCACATCTTTTTCATATTTCTCTTGCAGCTGCTCACGTTTTTGCTTTGTTTTTTGCAGTTCTTTCTGCAAATGTTCCAGTTCTTTTTCCCGTTCCACCGCAACTGCATTGAGTTTTGCAATGACTGTATCCTGCTCTTTGGTATCCACAAGCAGATAATGAGATGCCTTGGCTAAAATTTCTTCTGAAAGTCCATGTTCGCGGGCAACATCTAACGCCTTGCTTGCCCCAACCTGATCATAGGCAAGCTTGTACAAGGGTTTTTTATTATGCTCGTCAAATAAGACAGAGGCAGCCCGTACCCCGGTATTGGTCAATGCATAGGTTTTGAGCGCCGGAAAATGGGTTGCGCTGACAGCATAGCAGCGTTTTTCCAAAATACCGTCAAGCACAGCCTGAGCTAAAGCCGCTCCTTGAGAGGGGTCAGTACCTGCCCCGAATTCATCAAGCAATAAGAGGTGGGTACTGTCAAGTTCATCCCAAATACTTGCCAAATGACGGATTTGCCCGGTAAAGGTTGACACATGGTCATCAAGACTTTGCTCATCACCAATAAATGCATGGATACGCTTCCAAAATAAGATGCCGGAACCTTTCGCCACAGGAACAGGCAAAGCCGTTAAACTCATGAGCCCAATAAGTCCGAGGGTTTTCAGTGCAACCGTTTTTCCGCCTGAGTTTCCCCCGCTAATCACAAGTACCCTATCCTGTTCCCGAAAAACCAAATCTATAGCCTGTACAGGCACTGCAGATTGCTGCTTGTTATTTTCCAAAAGCAATAAAGGATGATAAGCATGAAGAAGAGAAAGAGTATGCCCAAAAGAAACCGGGTAGCCTTCCACTCCTTGGTCTTTTCTGTGTTTGGCGATATACGCGGAAGAAAGCCCGCATTTTGCTTCATTGACATCCAGCATGATAAGAAAATCCCATGCTTTTTTTAAGCCCTCTTCTTCCTGCATAAACAAATCCATGAGAAGCAAAATAATTTTATTGATTTCTTCGCGTTCTTCCTGTTTGAGGTCTTGCAGACGGTTATTTAATTCCACTAAAAACATGGGCTCAAAATACAGCGTTTCTCCGGTACGGGAATAATCATGGATAATACCCTGCAGACGCCCTTTGAAATTTGCTTTCAAAGGCAAAACATATCTATCGCCCGCAATAGTCATGTACTCGTCTTGCAGATAATGGGAAATGTTATATTGCTCACTGAAATCTTTAACTTTTCGCAAGCAGCTTTGGTGCAAAGAACGAAGCTCATTACGCACAAGCAAAAGGGCGGGGCTGGATTCATCTTTAAAAGAAGCATCATCAGCAATGCAGCGCATCAGAGCCGAATAAGATTTTTCCGGAAACGGAAAATCATATTCCAACGCTAAAAGAGGAAGTTCCTCTTCATAAGTATGCACAGAGGTATAGGCAGATTTTGCAAGTTTCAAAACTTCCCGCATTGCCCAAAAGTCATCGCCGTCAGGATGAAAACGCTGTTCAGAAATTTTTTCCAGAAAGGGACTGATATCGGGAAAATCATGAAGAGAGAAATCACCCTTTGCTTTCCATAACCGGTATTCATCAAATACACGCTGGAAATGCTCAATATACGCAAGGGAAGAAAAAGGACGTAAAGCAAGAACTGCATTTTTGCCTGCTTCAGAACGACAAAAAGAGGCAACATACTGTAAAATTTTAGAAAATTCTAAAGCCTGTAAACTAAAATCATCCATGGAAATAACAAGAGGAAAAAAGTGGAAGTAAAAATTTTACAATCTTATCCTTTTTGCAAACGGGCTTTCACTGCCTCACTGACCAATTTACCGTCAACTTGCCCTTTATGCGTATCCATAATGGATTTAATCACTTTGCCCATAGCTTTCATTCCTTCAGCAAGGAAAGGTTCGCATGCTTTTTCAATAAGCGCATCTATTTCATCTTTTGTTAGCTGCTTGGGTAAATATTCCTGTAAAATTTCTAATTCAGCCTGTTCTTTATCTGCCAGCTCATTTCTGCCGGCGCTTTTGTACACTTCAATAGATTCCTGACGCTGCTTTACCTGACGGAGTAAAACAGTCATATATTCATCATCAGAAAGAGCTACAAGGGATTGCTTTAATTCAACCTGTCTGTTTTTGGCAGCTGTTTTCAGCAGCCGCAAAGTTTCCAGACGAACTTTGTCCTTACTTTTATAGGCTTCTATGTAATCTTTTTCGACTTTTTCAGCAATACTCATAGCAGTTCCCTTTCTTGCAGATATAATGTGAGTAAACCGGAAATCAGCAGAGGGATTTCCGGTTTACTATAGCTTAATTTATCAATACCTAAAGGTATAGCTGTCAAATTATGCCATGTTGATTTTGCGCATTTTTTTCATAAGGCGCTTACGGGCAGCGGCCTTTTTCTTTTTACGCATAACGCTTGGTTTTTCAAAATGTTGGCGCTTCTTCATTTCAGAAAGAATGCCGGCTTTTTCCACCTGCTTCTTAAAACGACGCAGGGCGATGTCGAAGTTATATTCATCTTCAGTAAGAAATACTCCGGGCACAGAAATCACCACC
>CAJTMS010000022.1:28916-29265 GCA_910577155.1 uncultured Mailhella sp. | reverse complement strand
AAATTTGGAGATTTTATTGAAAATATTTTAACTGTGTATTTATCTGATATGGGATATAAAAATTTAAATAAAAATTTAGGTGAAGATGAAGAAGGGAATAATTTAAGTGCTGACCAAGTTTTTAAAAATGGTAATAATATTGCAATAATAGAGCAAAAAATACGTGATGATCATGATAGTACAAAAAAAAGAGGTCAGTATGCAAACTTTGTAAAAAAAATAAAAAAGTTAAAAATATTGTATCCTAGCTATAAAATTCACGGTATTATGTGGTTTAGTGATGATTTATTAAAGAAAAATAAAAGGTATTATCAAGAACAAATTGAAAATAATACGGATTTAAAAGTTG
>CAJTMS010000022.1:0-28880 GCA_910577155.1 uncultured Mailhella sp. | reverse complement strand
AGAGCTTTTTTCAGAATATTTTAAAAGCTTGGATTGTTGGAATGAATTAGTACGGCATCTTACACAATATAAAAAGGAAGAATGTAAAAATATTCTTAATGTTCCTGATTTAGATACAAGTATTGAAATGCGAAAAGCATTACTAAGGATGAAGCAAGAAGAACCTCGATTAATTAGAAAGTTATTATCCGATAAAGATGAATATAAAAAATTAAGAGCAGAATTTTTCCCAACAAAGTGTAATTTGAAGGATTTATAATATGGATAAAGTAATTAATGGTGATTGTTTAATTGAACTGTCTCAATTCGCTGATGAAAGTGTTGATTTAATTTTTGCAGATCCTCCTTATTGGATGAGAGTAGAGGGAGTTCTGAAACGTCCTGAGGGAACAGATTTTCAAGGCTGTAATGATGACTGGGATAATGTTTTTCAATCCAATGAAGAATATAAGCATTTTACAAAACAATGGCTTACGGAATGTAGGCGAGTGCTAAAAAAAGATGGTTCTATTTGGGTTATTGGAGGAATGCAGTGCATTTACTCAATAGGCGCAATTATGCAGGATTTGGGGTTTTGGTTTATAAATGATGTTGTTTGGCAAAAATCAAATCCAACTCCGAATTTTTTAGGCACAAGATTAAATAATTCTCATGAAACCTTAATTTGGGCAACAAAATCAGCAAAGAGTAAATATACATTTAATTATAAAACTGCCAAAGAATTAAATATTGATGTAGTAGGATATGAAAAAGGAGAAAGACGGCAATTAGGTTCTATTTGGAAATTACCCGTATGCTCTGGAAATGAACGATTAAAAAATATTAATGGTGAAAAATTACATTCAACACAAAAGCCGGAGCAATTATTATATCGAGTTATTGCTATCAGTTCTAAACCTGGGGATATTGTCCTCGACCCTTTCGGGGGAACGTTAACAACAGCTGCTATGTCAAAAAAATTAGGCAGAAATTACATTATGATAGAACAAAATCGTGAATATATACAATATGGGTTAGAGCGATTAGAAAAAATTATATATGAAGATACAAAAATTGCAAAAGCAGAATATGATATAAAACCTAAAAAAGTTTCTTTTCAAGAAATGATACAATTAGGGTATTTTTATGAGCATGAAAATTTTTATTTAAAAAATACATTATTTCTGCACAATTACTTAAAAATGGAAAATTATCATATCTAAATCATGAAATGGACATGCATTCTTTGGCTGCAAAATTAAAACAAGTTAAAAGCGAACGGGTTAATGGTTTTAATTTTTGGGAAGTTGAGAGAAATGGTAAAAGAATAAGTATAAATATTATTCGAGAAAAATTTAGAGCAGAACATCCATAATTGATTTATTGATGTGATATTTGTATAACAGGGAAAGAATATTCAATATTCTTTCCCTGTGTGCTTATCCTCTGATTAATGTAAGCAATTCCCCTGTTTTTTCCTGCATGAGCTCTTCGTTGGCACGGCTTTCCACATTAAGACGCAGGACAGGTTCGGTATTGGAGGCACGGACATTGAAACGCCAATCCTCAAATTCCATGGAAATTCCATCTATTTTATTAATGATTTTTGCCTTATTTTTATAGGTATTTTCAATTTTTTCCAAAACGCCGGTGATATTTTCCACTTTGGAATTGATTTCGCCGCTGCAGGGATATGCTTTTATTCTGGCGTCAACAAAGGATGCAAGACTTTGTTTTGATACGGAAAGAAGTTCTGCCGCCAAAAGCCAAGGGAGCATGCCGGAATCACAATAGGAAAAATCACGGAAATAGTGGTGGGCGCTCATTTCTCCGCCATAGAGGGCATTTTCTTTGCGCATGGTTTCTTTGATAAAAGCATGTCCGGATTTGCTGGTGATATTAATTCCCCCATGTTCATTGACAAGCTCTATGGTATTCCACGTCAGGCGCGGGTCATGGACAATTTTTTCATGGGGCTGGGATTTGAGCAGGGCACTGGCGAGCATGCCTACAATATAATACCCCTCAATAAAGCGTCCGTTGGCATCATAGAAAAAGCAGCGGTCAAAATCCCCGTCCCATGCAATGCCAAAATCCGCTTTTTGCTCACGGACTATCCGGGCTGTTTTTTCACGGTTTTCCGGGAGCAGCGGATTAGGGATACCGTTGGGAAAAGTTCCGTCCGGTGTTTCGTCTACAAGGATAATTTCAAATGGCAAATGGGGGATAAGTTCTTTGAGAACAAGACCGGCGCAGCCATTTCCCGCATTGGCAACTATTTTGAATGGAGCGAGGGTAGCGGTATCAATATAGGAAAGGAGTTTTTTGATATATTCTTTGCGGTAGGAGCGTTCTATGAAACTGCCCGTCAGGTTGGGAGGAATTTGCTGTCCTTTGATAATGCGTTCTTTAATGGCGAGAAGTCCTGTATCGGAACTGATGGGAATGGAATTTTCCCTCACCAATTTTAACCCGTTTTCATCTTGCGGGTTATGGCTTCCTGTCACCATAATGCCGCCGTCAAATGGAACACCGTTTTCCTGCATATAGGCAGTTGCGTGATAAATTTCTTCTGTTCCACACATGCCAATGCCAACCACATTTGCCCCGGCACACTGCAAGCCTGCGGCAAGAGATTTATAGATATCAGGGGAAGAAAGGCGTGCATCATATCCTATGACAACAGTTTTGATGTTAAATTCCTTCACATAGGCAAAACCAATTTCAAGAGCTAAAGCAGGGCTTAACGCATCCGGCACTTTTCCCCGAACATCATAGGCTTTAAAACAATCTAAATTCATAGTAATTCCTTATTGCTATCCGCGTGTTAATCCGCTAAATGGGCACCGTGGCACTTTTTATATTTTTTTCCGCTTCCGCAGGGACAAGGATCATTCCTGCCAATTTTTTCCTGAGCATGAACAGTCGTATTTTGTTTTGCAGCGGAAGTATTTTCATGGGTCTGCACTTCTTTGTGTTTGAGTTCCATTTTGGGTTCTGCTTTTTGCTCAGTTTTTTGTTCCTGTTCGAAAGATCCTTGCTCTTCAGCATTTTCTGCCTGTTGTGCTTCTTCCTGCTTTTGGATACGGACACGGGTCAACGCACGCAGCGTTCCCTCTTTAATTTGGTAGAGCATGTTTTGGAAAAGGCTGAAGCCCTCTTTTTTATACTCAAGTTTCGGGTCACGCTGTCCGTAGCCGCGAAGTCCGATGCCCTCACGCAAATAATCCATGCTCTTTAAATGGTCTTTCCATGCTCTGTCCAATTCTTCAAGGACAAAATAGCGCAGAATATCCTGATAAATGGGACCTGCTTCCTCGCGAAGTTCTGTCAAAATGCTTTGGAATGCATGTTCACATTCTTCCCGTGTAATCGGAGTACTTTGGTTGGTTAAAAATTCCGGGATAATGCGTCCAATATTGCAAACATCAAGCAGTCTTGCCCCGATTTCAGCACGGTGTTCATCGGTTTGGTTTTTCTTGTCATGCTCGCTGTAGAAAATATCTTCAAAAACTTCATGGGCAAATTCATGGACAACAGGTTCCGTGTCTTCTTCCAAAATAATATCTTTGCGCAAATCATAAATAACGGTCCGCTGCTGGTTCATAACGTTGTCGTAATCAAGGAGTGTCTTACGGATTTCAAAGTTATGGGCTTCCACTTTCTTTTGGGCATTTTCAATGGCTTTGGAAACAAATTTATTTTCAATGGCTTCGCCCTCGTTCATACCCAGTTTTTGCATGAGGGTTGAAATACGTTCAGAACCGAAAATACGCATGAGGTTGTCTTCCAGAGAAAGATAAAAACGGGAAGAACCGGAGTCACCCTGACGTCCGGAACGACCGCGCAGCTGATTGTCGATACGGCGGCTTTCATGGCGTTCCGTGCCTAAAATATGAAGCCCTCCCAGTTCCTCAACTCCTTCACCGAGCTTAATATCGGTACCGCGTCCGGCCATGTTGGTGGCAATGGTGACACGCCCTTTTTGTCCTGCTTCGGCAACAATTTGTGCTTCCTGCGCCAAATGTTTTGCGTTGAGAACATTATGAGGAATATTCATTTTTTTGAGTATGCCGGATAAATATTCTGATGTTTCAATGGAAATCGTACCCACAAGAACAGGCTGTCCTTTTTGGTGCAATTGTTTAATGGCTTCAATAATGGCATGGAATTTTTCTTTTTGGGTACGGTAAATAACGTCCGGGTAATCTTTACGGATCATGGGCTTATTGGTTGGAACAGTTATGGTTTCCAGTCCGTAAATTTCCATGAATTCAACAGCTTCTGTCTGGGCGGTACCGGTCATGCCGGCAAGTTTTTCATACATGCGGAAATAGTTTTGGTAGGTGATGCTTGCAAGGGTTTGGTTTTCGGATTCAATTTTAACTTTTTCTTTTGCTTCGAGAGCTTGGTGCAGTCCGTCGCCAAAGCGTCTGCCTTCCATGGGACGACCGGTAAATTCATCGATAATGACAACTTTTTTATCTGCCGTTACCATGTAATCCACATCTTTCTGATAACAGTGGTTAGCCCGAAGAGCCTGTAAAACATGGTGCTGCAGGGATATGCTGGAAGGGTCGAAAAGATTGTCGATTTTGAGGATTTCTTCGACTTTATTGACGCCGTCTTCTGTCAAAAGGGCAGAACGTGTTTTTTCATCAATAGTAAAATGTTCGTCTTTTTTGAGGTACTTTACCAGCTCATTCATTTGCAGGTAAAGATTGGTGGACTCCTGTGCCGCACCGGAAATAATGAGCGGTGTTCTCGCTTCATCTATTAAAATAGAGTCAACTTCGTCCACAATGGCAAAATAATGGTCGCGCTGAACCATATCTTTTGCATAAAATTTCATATTATCCCGCAAATAGTCAAAGCCAAATTCATTATTCGTGCCGTAGGTGATGTCGCAGGCATAGGCTTCTTTGCGTTCTTCGTCGGTAAGTTCATGGACAATTACGCCGCAGCTGAGCCCAAGAGCATGATAAATCGCCCCCATCCACTCGCTGTCACGTTTTGCAAGATAATCGTTAACCGTGACAACATGAACGCCTTTGCCGGTAAGGGTATTCAGCACTACAGGCAAGGTTGCCATAAGGGTTTTTCCTTCCCCTGTTTTCATTTCAGCGATTTTTCCCTGATGCAGGGTGATGCCGCCCATAAGCTGCACATCATAATGGCGCATGCCAAGAACACGTTTGCTTACTTCACGGACAAGGGCAAACACTTCCGGCAGGACTTTGTTTAAACTTTCACCCTGACTGACGCGCTCTTTGTAAGAAGCAAGAGCGGGAGCAAAATCCGTATCGGCAAGTTTCTGCATTTGTGATTCTAATGCGTTGATTTTTTTTACGATTGGGCGTAATGATTTTATATATCTATCGTTTCTTGTACCAAAAATTTTTGTAAAAAGAAATTTCATATCTGCTCCGTGAAACGTATATTGGGAATAATTAAAAATAAGACATGATTGAACATTTGGCAAATACCTTTTTCATAAAAATTGGTGTTAATAATATAATATCTTGAAATAATAGCATAAAAATATTATTTTTTGGTGATGTTTTACTTGACGCGCGGCTTTGAATAAGGGATAATTTTTCTTATTTATAAAGGATTGAGCATGAAACAAAAACATCCTGATCTTGTCTTTGCCTTTGAAAATGGTGAAATTGCATCTGATGACGAATATTATATGCTTTGCCGGCGTGGGGATGAGTGGGCTTTGCCCCGTCCTGACGAGCTTATTCCTTTGCCTCATGAAAGTGAATTTTTCCTTTTGCCTCAGCGAAAAGCCGTAGGTTTGAATAAAAAAACAGGGGAAGTGGAAGAGCTGGAAGAGCTTGCCGTGGCGGCATTTATAGCTCCCGGGTATACCATTTCCGGACATCCCGTGTATGTAACGGAAGAGGGTGCGCCGACGCTTCCCCTTTTTGCCTATGGAGCGCTTGGAGTTATCGGTGATGATTTTTATGTGTGCGCCATGCAGGTGGATAAGGATAAACGGCAGGTTTTTGAAGGTATTTCTCCCAAAAAAATTGAGAAAAAAGCCAAAGCCTTAATCAAAGAATTTCCAAAAAACAGGCTTATGCAGCATTTGATGAACAATTGTGTGCTTCGCTATGGCTGTCCTGCTGCAAAAAATCTTGTGCTTGGGCGCTATGAAGCGCCCCTTCCTACTTCAAGAGCCTGTAACGCCCGCTGTATTGGCTGTATTTCTCATCAGGAAGCAGATTCCCCTGTCTGCCGGCCTCCTCAGGACAGAATGAATTTTACCCCCACAGCTGAAGAAATTGTGGAAGTTATGCTCCACCATCAGCAAAATGAAGAAAATCCCATTTATTCCTTTGGGCAAGGCTGTGAGGGAGAGCCTCTGACGCAGGGAGCTCTTTTAGTGGAAGCAGTCAAATTATTCCGCACGAAGGGGGGCATTGGAACAGTAAATCTCAATTCCAATGCGTCTATGCCCCATTGGATACGGGAACTTGCTCAAGCGGGGCTTAATTCTCTACGGGTGAGTATGAACAGTGCAAGGGAAGAAGTATACGCTGCCTATTACCGTCCCACAAATTATCATTTTCGTGATGTGCGGCAGTCAATCCAAACGGCAAAGGAGCATGGGCTGTTTGTTTCTTTGAATTTGCTCTTTTTTCCCGGGGTAACGGACTGTGAAGAAGAAGTTGAGGCATTGATTGAATTAGTAAATGCATACCATGTTGATTTTATTCAGCTGCGTAATTTAAATATTGATCCCGAATTTTATTTAAATTTGTTGAAAGGCAGTACGTTTGGTCCCAGTGTCGGGCTTGCTAACTTTACAAAACGCTTACTGCAGTATTGTCCTCATTTGCAGTTCGGGTATTTTAATCCGAAAATTTGTACAGATTAATAAAAGTTACAGGGTAGCGCATCAATAAAAAAGGAGCATGAAAGTGCTCCTTTTCCTTTTCATAATTCTTACACAGTTTTCTGCAGGTAAGATACAATATTGTTGTGTTACTATTTTTTAAAACGTAACACAAATGCGGCAGACTGGCAAGAAAAAAATATGGGCAGGGAATTTTTATTTTATAAACGCAGGGACGACAGAAAATAAAATTTTTTGCTCGCTCCTGTCAGCAAAATGTTCTTTATGGAAAAGAAAAATCAGAGTACTTGCATGATAGAAAATTTTATGTAATAATACAGTATCATATGCTTGCGAGGAAAGTATGAAAAAAATTATTGCCCTTGTCCTTTTATCTTGTTTTTTTTGTTTTTCTGCTCACGCTGAAGAAAATTTCTCGGATGAACTTATTGAGAAGTTTGAACTGCAAAATCTTACAAATGTGTCAAAGCTTATTCTTGTTGATACCAGTGCAGCAAAGCCCAGAGCATATATTTTAAAACATTTTAATAATACATGGGTATGCCTCAAAGATGTTCCTGCAGAAATAGGCAGCAGCGGGGCAAAAGAACATAAAATCGAGGGGGATAAAACTACTCCCAAGGGTATTTTTAATTTTATCATTGCCATTGGCATGCGGGAAAATCCCGGAAGTTTATTGCCCTATTACACGATTAAGCCCGGTGACGTATGGGTAACTGATCCTCAATCTAAATATTATAATCTTTTTGTGCGGAAAGATACTGTTTTTGTTGACTGGTCGTCACAAATAGAATTAAGCAAACGCCCTGTACGCTATGCCTATGCCCTTGTTATTGATTATAATATTTCCCATAGGGAACCCTATACCGGTTCTGCGTTTTTCGTGCAGTGCAGCAATGGGAAGCCGACAGATGGAAGTATCGGATTGCCCCGTTCCGTGATTGAAGAGCTGTTAACCTTTGTGGACAAGGAAACAAAAATTTATATTTATTAACATATTAAAAAAATTAAGATACTTGCATAAATTTAGATAAATTATTCTTTAAACTGAATATTTTAATTGTGTTTTTTTTGAAAATAGGATATTTAGTTCCGGTAAGGAGCTAAATATGTGTGGAGTTATCGGTTATTGCGGGCATAGACCTGCTGTTCCTCTTGTTTTAGAGGGGTTAAAACGCTTAGAATACCGTGGCTATGATTCAGCCGGACTTGCATTTTTACAGGTCAATAAACTGGAAGTTATCCGTTCTGCAGGAAAGCTCTGCAATTTGGAAGAAAAAGTTGCCAAAACGGCAAATACCTTTGCTCCTGTGAGCATTGGACATACCCGCTGGGCAACGCACGGACTTCCTGTTGAAAAAAATTCCCATCCGCATAAAAGCAATAATAATGCGTTAGCTATTGTTCATAATGGTATTATTGAGAATTTTCAGGAATTAAAAGATGAGCTTTTGAAAAAAGGTTATGTTTTTTATTCCGATACTGATACCGAAGTTCTTGCAAATCTTATTGCAGATGAGCTGGATTGCCTTTTACAAGCGAAATTTAGCAAAAATTATGCTGAATTGCAAACGGAAATAGAACATACTCCACAGCTTTCAGCTCAGTATTTGCCGTATGTTGAAGAGGCTTTTTGCAATGCCATAAAAAAAGCGTATGGAGCATATGCCGTTGTTTTGCTGAGCCCTCTTATTCCCCGGCACATTTTGGCTGCAAGACTGTCAGCTCCGCTCCTTCTTGGCATTGGCATAGAAGAACATTTTATTGCTTCCGATGTCCCTGCTTTTTTGCCCTATACCCGTGACGTTGTGTTTCTTGACGACAATGAATTTGTGACTATGAGTGCCGGCTCTTATGAGGTAAAAAATATTTATTCCGGCGAAAAAATAGCCAAAACAGTGCACCATATTCCTTGGGATTTACAAGGGGCGGCAAAAGACGGATATAAGCATTTCATGCTGAAAGAAATCATGGAGCAGCCGCGGGTTTTGCAGGAATGCCTTGTGGGCAGAGTACAGGATGACCTTGTCTGCCTGCCGGAATTAGACACATTGCCCGTGCCGGACAGCATACGTATTATTGCCTGCGGAACAAGCTATAATGCGGGTTTATGGTCACAGTATTATTTGGAACAATTTGCGGAAATTCCGGTGACCGTAGAAATTGCGTCAGAATTTCGCTACAGAAAGCCTATATTAAATAAAAATGAGCTGATTGTTGTTATCAGCCAGTCAGGGGAAACGGCAGATACTCTTGGCGCCTTGCGCTTGTGCAGGGAAAAAGGATATCCTGTGCTTGGCATTTGCAATGTGCTTGGTTCCTCTGTTGCAAGAGAAGCTTCCGCCTCCGTCTATACGCAGGCAGGTCCGGAAATAAGTGTTGCTTCAACAAAAGCCATGTTAAGCCAAATGGTTGTTTTACTGCTGCTTGCACTGTATTACGGACAACGGAAAAAGCTGGCCTGTCCCGTTAAAGAAATACTGCATGAATTGCGGGCGTTGCCCGATATTTTGGAAAGAGCCCTTCCTGCCATGCGGGAGAGAGCAAAAGAATTAGCCCTCCAATATGCATTTGCCAAAAGCTTTTTCTATTTGGGGCGCGGTACAGGCTATTCCTTAGCACTCGAAGGTGCGCTGAAATTGAAGGAACTCTCCTATATCCATGCAGAAGGCTATGCCACAGGCGAAATAAAGCATGGACCCATTGCCCTTATTGAGCCTGATTTCCCAACCTTTGCCCTTGCTTTTGATGATGACAATTTCAGCAAGGTGCGTTCCGGTATTTTGGAAATTAAGTCACGGCAAGGCAGAGTGATTTCTGTTTTGCAAGAAGGGACAAGTCTTGAAAATGACGATATTTGGTATATTCCAAAAACAAATTTGCCGGAATTTTTAGCCTTGCCTGCCATGCAGTTGTTTAGCTATGAAATGGCTGATTACTTGGGCAAAGATGTTGACCAGCCCCGTAATTTGGCAAAAAGTGTTACCGTGGAGTAATTGGGGAAAGCATGGCTACACTAAATCTCTGTTTTGGCGATAATATGAGTTTTTTACCGGAACTTGCTTCTGAGTCTGTTGATTTAATTTATATTGACCCGCCGTTTAATACAGGCAGAACGCAGGAACGGACACAAATCAAAACTATTGCCAGTGCCGAAGGCGACAGGGTGGGCTATCAAGGACGCCGCTATAAAACCATTAAGCTTGGTACGCTGGGTTATGCGGATATTTTTGACGATTATATCGGCTTTTTAGAGCCCCGTTTAGTGGAGGCTCACCGTATTTTATCAGCCAACGGCAGTATTTTATTCCATATTGATTACCGTGAAGCTCATTACTGTAAACTGCTTTTGGATTATATTTTTGGGCGCGAATGTTTCATGAATGAAATTATTTGGTCGTATGATTACGGAGCTAGGAGCAAAAAACGCTGGTCTGCAAAGCATGACAGTATTTTTTGGTATGTAAAAAATCCTAAGAAGTATATTTATCATTATGACGCCATTGACAGAATACCGTATCTTGCCCCTTCACTTGTGGGAAAAGAAAAAGCCGCTCGGGGCAAAACCCCTACAGATGTGTGGTGGCAAACCATTGTCAGCCCGAACAGTAAAGAAAAAACAGGCTATGCAACACAAAAACCCCTCAAAATTATGCGCCGTATCATCAATGTGCACAGCAGCGAAGATTCTGTTGTCATGGATTTTTTTGCGGGCAGCGGTTCCTTTGGAAAAGCGGCATTAGAGCTTGGACGGGATTGTTATTTGATTGATAAAAATCCTGCTGCCATTGAGGTGATGAAAAAACGTTTTGCAGGGGAAAACGTTATTTTTCATGAACATGCACAGATAATCAAATAGATTTTAAAGTATCGTTTCCCCCAGAAAAAGAAAGATTTTACCTTATTACCATTCAAAAAAGAACAAGAAACAGTTTTTCATTCATTTTGTTCTTGGATTTTCTGCATCAGTGCATTTATTTTTTGCATATTTTGTTCTGCATTGTCAGGGCGGAAATTTCTTTGTTCTCCCAAAGCGGTATTTAAAAGACTGACAGCTTCTTGAAAGGCTTTGAGTTTTATGCAGGATGAGGCTAAGAAAAGAAGATAGTCAATATGGCTGTTGCAGGAAAGAATTTTTTGGGCATTGAGAAAAAAGAGTTCCTTATTCTGCATTGCCGCTGCAAGCATGCAAAAGAGCTTATAGGTTATAATATGGTTTGCAGGCATTTTTTGGCTGATGTATTTCAGGGCTTTTGCATATGCTTTTTTTTCAAGATAACAGGTGATAAGCAGTTCGAGAAAGGGGATATCATTCTTTATTTCTACCGCCTTTTCCAGAAAACGTATTGCCATGGTATATTTTTTTCTGGGAAATAAATATAATAGTGCAAAATAATAGAAATAATAGGGATTGGCTATTTGTTTTAAAAGGCATGCAAATTCTTTTCGTACCCATGTATTTTGGGGATAAAGGGACGCACCGATTAATATGCCGTCAGCGGGAAAGAGTATGGATGTTTTCTGTTTCCTTGTCAGTGATGAAATACATGTGTGTATATTTTCAAAGAGTTGTATGTCATTTTGTGACGCTGACGGCTGCGTTTTTTCTTCCCATAAACGCGGAGAATCAATCTTTTGCGAAAAAAACAAGGCATTGAGCATAAGTTCGCTTTGGTCTTTTTTTAACGGGGCTGCATTGTTTTCCATAATCAATGCATCTGCATTTTTGTTGTAGCCTGCCTGAAGAATAAGGAAATTTTCCACAGCAAAGGTATTTTGCGGAATGGGTTGGTAAAAAATATAATCAGCAGTGGGAAAATACAGGGAATAATTATGTGAGGCATGTTCTGAAGCAAGGTTAAAAAAGCCTGCTTCCTTGTTTGTGTAGAAATAAAGTCCCTCCAAATTGAGAGCGGGCAGGTTGGTGAGATGAAGCTTCTCTTTTGTTTTTAGGCGGATAAATTGTTCGCAAAGGTGAGAGCTGGCACGTGTCACAAGGGGATATTGCCCTTGGAAATGTTTTGTTAAATCATAAGTGGAATATACTTTTGTTTTATAGGATGTGCCCGACTTTTTTTGCGGCTGTGCCATGATTTCTTCCCTTTTTTGCTTGATGCAATATGCCAGCTGTTTTGCAAAATAAGGAGAAACATGGTGTATGTCCTGAAAAAAATCCTGTTTTTCTTTTTTTGCAATGGGAGAGAGTATTGTGCCAATGTCGAGATAAGGAATGGAAAGCTCCTCACAAACCTGAACATGCATTTTTTGCAGCAGCTTTGTGCGTTTGTATGGAAAAATAAGGTGCAGGTGCCTGATTTGTGTTTCTTTAATTGTGGAAAAAATGGTGCACAGTTCGTTATAAAACCAATCTGTTGTGCGCTGTCCGCAATAAAAGCAGTCACTGTCATTGGGACAGCTGTCTGTAAGAAGAAAATCATAATTTTCACAAATGGCATGTTTTTCCAAAGCAAAGGGAATAAATTGACAAATGGTCGCTCCAAGTGAAAAATTATCCACCTGATGAGGATATTCTATAGCCCGATAGAGAGGTGCATAACCATTTGTCAAAACAGAATTTGATGTGCCGACAATTGCAATTTTCATAGCTTTTGCTTACTCTTGATTTTTTATTTCTGCTTGTATTTCTTCCATTTTCTTCATAATGATGTCATAGCGTTTTTTATATGCAAAGTTCCTTGTATCTTCAAAAAGTATTTGCAGATACTGTAATGCCTCACGATATTTTTTCATAGCAACACAGTCATCAATTAAATCAATAAGATAAGAATAGCCTTCATTCAGAGCCAATATTTTTTGTGCATTTTTAAAAAAAAGATCGGGCACATTCATGCGGGTATAAATAGTACAGAGTAATTGCACGTATTTTATCGTATAGCGTCTTTCAGAAATTAATTGAACATTTTTAAGCGCTTCTTCATACTGTTTTAATTCAATAAAACAATGAACTAAATCTGCCGCTGCAGCCGGAATTATCGTTTGTGCAAGAACATGCTTTAACAGCTTTACTGCCATGGAATATTTTTTTCTGGGCAAAACATGCAGTTTTACATATGCGCAGAGAAAATACGGATTATCGGCTTTTTTTATCCGTTTTACAAATTCCCTGCGCAGGATTTGATTTTGGGGATAGAGATGCGCTGCAATATAAATGTAGTCAGCAGAAACATATTTGAACTTGTCATTATTTGCGAGCAGCGGAACAGTCGTCATGAAAGCATAAATTCTTTGGAATGCCGCAATATATTGTTCTGATGTATCAGGAAGTTTTTTTTCTTTCCATGAAAGAGGCGGGTTAAGGGGCTGAGAAAAAAGAAAAGAATTGAGAATAAGCTCGTTGTTGTCGGTATAAAGAGGCTCCGGCGTAAATTCAGGAGGAGAAACAGGGTAGTTTGGGTCAAGCCCCACCTGCAGTTTTAAAAATTTATTAACAGGAAAAGGGCGGTAAGGAATGGGTCTGAAATACATGTACTGATTTTCCTGATAAAATAAATTATAATTTTGTGCATGCTTTTCTGAAGCAAGCGAAAAATACCCTGCCTTTGTATTTGTCCAGAAGAAAATACTTTCAAGGTCCATTGCCGGTAAATCATCAAGAAAAAGCGTATCGGAATTTTTTAATAGTATAAAATCATTTGTGAGAAGGGAAGACGCTTTGGTACAAAGGGGAAACGCAGTTTTAAACTTTTCAGGCAGAGAATAAAAAATATATTTTTTACTTTTGTAACACGAAGAGGTATTTTTTATTGCCGGTTTTGAAAATAAATTTTTTCTTTTCTCTTTGATGAGGTATGCTATTTGTTTGGAAAGAAAGTAGGAAATATGCTGTTTGTCAAAATAGAGTTCTTTTTGTCCCAGCCGTGAGCTTGTGATAAGGATTTTTTCGATGTCAATATAAGGGATTTCAAGTTCCTGACAAACCTGACAATGGATAGTATAGTGTTCTTTGTATGGAATATCATAAGGAAAAACCAAGTGCACATGCCGTATCGGAGCCTCTTTTATCATGGACATGATGGAATACAGTTCATTATAGAGCCAATCGGGAGTGCGAAGTGCATTGGATAAATAATCGCCGTCATTGACCGCGCAGTCAGTAATCAGAAAATCATAGTTATCAAAGATTTTGTATTTTTCTATGCTATAGGGAATAAGTTGACAATTTGAGCCGCCAAGGGACAAATTGTCAACCGTATTGGGATATTCAATGGCTTGATACATGGGAAAATACCCGTCAAGCCGAATACTGTTTGACGTTCCAACAACTGCAATTTTCATAGAAATTTGAGTGTGTTATTTATCTTCTTTCTCTTTTTCTGCCTGAAGCTTCTTTTCTTCTTCGTCCCGTAAAGCACGGCGCAGTATTTTGCCAACCATACTTTTAGGCAGTTCTTCACGGATTTCAATCATACGGGGAACTTTGTAAGAAGCCAGTTTTTCACGGCAAAATGCCATGATTTCCGCTGCACTGATTTTTTCTCCGGGCTTTGGAACAATATAGGCTTTTAAAATTTCCCCTTTTGAGCGGTGAGGAATGCTTAAAGAAACAGCCTCATGGATTTTGGGGTATTCATAAAGAACTTCATCAATTTCACTGGGATAGACATTATATCCGCCCACAATAGCCATATCTTTTTTTCTGTCCACAATAAAGTGATAGCCGTCGTCATCACGATAGGCAATATCACCGGTATAGAGCCAGCCGTCACGAATGCTGTTGGCAGTTTCTTCAGGGTGATTCCAATAACCAAGCATGACTTGCGGACCTTTCACCAGAAGCTCGCCGGGCTGATTGGTTCCGCATTCTGTGACGCCGTCTTCCGGGTCAACGATTTTCAGCTCTGTTCCGGGAATAGCCATACCGATGGAACCAGCTTTTTGTAATCCAAACAGTGGATTGGCAGAAACAACAGGAGAAGCTTCGGTCAATCCCAAACCTTCGGTAATTTTTGCTTTTGTAAGGTCTTGGAAGCGTTTTAGGCTGGCAAGAGGAAAAGGTGATGAGCCTGAAATACAGTATTGGATACAGGTCATGTCCACGTCTTTAATTTTCTTTTGCTGCATCAGAGAAATATAAATGGCCGGAGCTCCGCAGAAGAAAGTGGGGCGATATTTTTTGATAATTTCCAAAAGGTCGGCAGGAACGTAACGGGGAACAGGAATGGTCGGGGATTTCATCACCGTCGGTAAAATCAAACAGCCAACAAGTCCGAAAACATGGAAGAAAGGCATAACCCCAATAAATAAATGCTGCATGGGGTGTTCTTTTGTATGCAAAACTTCCAGCAATTGCTGGATTTGTATAGTCAAGTTGGCATGGGTAAGCATGGCTCCTTTTGAAAAGCCTGTTGTTCCGCCTGTATACTGCAAAAGGGCAATGGTCGTTTTTGGATCGGAATCAGGGGCGACGTAGCGCTCTTTAGTACCCAGAAGTTTTTTCCATGGAATGATATTTTTTTCATTAAAAGGGATTTTTATAAATTCATGGGAGCGTTTTGCTTTAATAGTTTGAAGAATATTTAAAGGAAAAGCCAAGGCTTCAGATGTTCTTGTAATAACAAATTTTTCAACGCCGAGGCTTTGTTTTAACGGTTCAATTTTAGACCAGAATAAATCAAGGGTAACGAGAATTTTTGGTTTAGAGTCGTTGAAATGGTGGGTTAACTCTTTTTCCATATAGAGAGGATTGGTCATCACCACAATGGCTCCGGCTTTGATTGCTCCCCAAAATGCTATGACTGTCTGCGGGAGATTCGGAAGCATAATGGCAATTCTGTCCCCTTTTTCAATGCCTAAATTCCTGAAAGCAGCAGCAACATTTTCTGCTTTTTCATTGAGTTTTTCATAGGTTATTTTGAAATTATGGAATTGGACGGCAAGGGTTTTTCCTGCTGTTTTTGCTGCTTCCACAAGATAGTCCTGCAGGTTGCAGGGAACAAAATTAAATTCCGCGGGAGCATCATGCTCATAATGTGGCTGCCATTGAGGGATAACTTGGTCTGACATACTATATCCTCGTAAAATAATTAGAAAACTTTAGCACTTGACGGAGGGTTCCACTTTTTGCCAAAAGGACAAGAAGAAAGAATGACGGGGAAAGGGCATTGTTTTCTTTTAAATTCGCTTGTTTTTAATCGGTGATAGATGAGGGCGATATCATTATCGGTTAAATGTTCTTCGTGTATATCTTCCGGGGCTTTGCCCTGCTCCAAAAGCTGGTAAAGAACTTTGTCAAGATAGGGATAGGGAGGAAGTGTATCTTCATCTTTTTGATTGGGTTTGAGTTCGGCTGTTGGAGCTTTTAAAAAAACATTGCGGGGGATAATTTCTTTTCCTTTTTGGTCATTATACCATTTGGCAACTGCATAGGCACGGGATTTATAGATATCCGCAATAGGCTCCAAAGCTCCTACCGTATCCCCATAAAGTGTGCAATAGCCCATGGCAGCTTCTGATTTATTGCCCGTTCCAATAACCATGGCGCCAATCCTGTTGGCAAAGGCTGTCAAAAGATTTCCGCGGGCTCGTGCTTGGATATTTTCAGGTGTGGTGTCATTTTCTTTACTGAGCGGTTCAACTTTGGCAAAACTTGCTGCCAAAGCGTTTTCAAAGCTTTTTGCAATGGCTGAAATATGGATAATATGAAAGGAAATGCCGAGATTTTTGGCAAGAGCAAGTGCGTCGTCTAAGCTTTCCTTGGAATTATACTGGGAAGGCATGAGTATGCCCGTAATATTTTCACTTCCCATGGCTTCACAGGCAATGCATGCCACAAGGGCAGAGTCCATGCCGCCGCTCAGTCCAATGACGGCTTTTTTTATGTTTGTTTTCTTTGCGTAGTCTGACAGAGCCTCTTTTGCTCCTAAAAATAATAAGCCATCAGCCGAAATTTGGGCAATATCCTTTTCTTGTACCGTTATCGTTTTGCCGTCAAAATCAAAATAGGCGCTGTCTTCGGAAAATGGTTTTAATTGTAAAAGCATGCTGCCGTTTTCATCAAAAAGCATGCTTTGTCCGGCAAAAACTGTCCCGTCACTGGCTCCGCAGGCATTGACATAAGCAAGGGCTTTCCGGTGTTTTTGAGTAAATTCGGAAAGAATTTTTTGCACGGAAAAACCATCGTAAAATGTGTGGGCGCAAGCAAAATATATCAGCTGTGTTTCTTCAGGAACAGTGAGGTTTGCAAGAAATTCAGCAAAATTATCGGTATCCGTGTGCGGAGCAAAAATTTTCAGGGAATTGAGCGTAAAAAGAGTATTGCTTTGTGTAAACGTTCCGCAGGTTTCCCAAGAAAATTCGCGGCGGAAAAATCCCTGCCCGGAAAAATCCTGTTGAGAAAAATTTTCTAAAGACGAAATGCTTTCATAAAGGATATTGGTATGGCTGCAGGCAAGGGACTGTTTTTTTACGCGTTCAAAAAAGCCCCCGATGTAGCTGATTTCTTCACAGGGATGCCCGATAAGGGGAAGTGAGGGCAAAAGGGTACAGCAATCTTTTCCAAAATCCTTGGTAAAATTGAGGATTTTTTCTGCATTTTTTTGCATGTCACCCAATTTACCATTAATTTGATAAAGATAAAAACGCATAATTTATCCCTTGAGTACATCGTGCATGGAATAAAGCCTGCCTGCTTTTTGTGTTGAGAGCCAGCGGGCAGCCCGTAAGGCGCCATTGGCAAAATTTTCTCTTGAGTGGGCATGATGGGTAATTTCAATGCGTTCTCCGGATCCCATATAATAAACAGTATGAACGCCTACAACATCGCCGCCGCGCAGGGTTTGGATACCGATTTCATCTTTTGGTCTTTCGCCGATTATGCCTTCACGGTGATAGCAGGCAACATCTTCCAATTTTTTGCCTTTTCCTTCAGCAACCGCTTCTGCCAGGCGAAGGGCAGTACCGCTTGGTGCGTCTTTTTTTAAATTATGGTGGATTTCCAGAAGTTCGGTATCATAATCATCACCAAGCATGGCAGACAGTTTCGGTAAAATATCGAGAAGTACATTAACCCCGACACTCATATTGGGAGACATCATAATCGGGGTTTCTTTTGCATATTCTGCAATTTGGCTTTTTTCTTCAGCACTGAGTCCTGTTGTGCCGATAACGAGGGGATTTTTATATGCTGCAGCAAGTTTTGCATGTTCCATGGTTGAAGTCTTTGACGTAAAATCAATAACAACGGCATGGGGGAATTTTTCAATACAATCTTTTAAACTGCAGGCCACAAAACAATCTTGGGGTGCATGGGGCACAAATTCAGCTCTGGGTTCAACAATAGCAACAACGTTTAAGTCTTTTGAATTGGAAGCAAGACGAACCAGAGTAGACCCCATGCGTCCGCCTGCACCTAAAATAATAAGATTTGTACTCATACACTATCCTTTATGCGAAAGATAGGTAACTTTATCATATCTTGCCAGAAAAAGAAATAAAAAGTTTTAAATAAAAAAAAGTACCCCACAAGAAACCATGGAGGTACTTTTCAATCAATGTTAAGGTAGGCAAAAAAGACTTAGTTTACTGCTTCTTTAAGATTCTTACCCGGAGTGAATTTAACAACAGAAGATGGTGGAATGTTGATTTCTTGACCAGTACGTGGGTTACGACCCTTGCGAGCAGCACGTTTAGTTACTTTAAAACTACCAAAACCGGTTAATGTAATTGATTCACCAGCAGAAAGGCTTTCAGTAATTGCTGCAATGGTTGCGTCAAGAGCAGCTTCAGTTTTTGCTTTTGTTGGTAAACCAGATTTGGCATGGATTTTTTCAATAAGTTCAGCTTTAGTCATTTTTGTCTCCATTTTTGATTTTCAATGCTAAATTTCTTTATCGTTTTTAAAAAACGTTAACTTTAATCTAGTTATTTGCCATTTTATTGTCAAGTTTTTTTTGAAAATTTTTTTGTATCTTTCCATAAATCCATGTTAATTCATGCTTGTTGCAGGATAAATGCAAAAGGGTAGAATTTTTAATATTTCTAAATAAATCAATATGTTCTTTTGTGTCTTCCCCCTGCAGTTTTATGGTAAAAATAAAATTTTCCACGCTGCCTTTTTCCAGCCACTTATTTGTCAGCTCATAAAGGCGCGGGGGATAACATGCCATATCGGAAAGAAGCCAGTCAATGCGGGGATAATCCTGTGGACGAAGGGAAAATCCGCTTTTGCTTTCATAGGTGACAGTGGGCATGTTTTGTATTTCAGGCATAATTTCAGCCTTATCAATGGCAAGAACCTTGGCTTGATGTTTTGCCATAACCCATGTCCAGCCCCCCGGGCATGCGCCTAAATCAATGGCATTGTCACCCGCATTTGGGTAATAATCGCAAAGGGTGAAAATTTCCCAGAGCTTCAAATAGGCACGGCTGGGAGGTTCTTCTTTATTTTCCATAAAATTAACTTCTCCGTGGGGAAACGCGGAAGTTGTTTGCGTGCTGTATAAAAGGCTTGTGGGGCTGAGTAATGTCCATGCTCCTAAATTGGACGCAGGGCAGGCAGTACCGTATTCATGGCTTTTAAAATGAATGGGGGGAAGTTTTTCTTCAATCAGTTTTACCCGCCGAAAAAAATCTATGGGACAGGAGTGCCAGTTTCGCTGGATAGCTTTGAGTTTTTTGCAGGCGTCACCGATGGAGCTGATTTCCAATATTTTAGGATTATACCATGTATTTTGTGCCCAAACAGGCTGCGCATTTTTTTGCTCGCAGTAAAAAAAGCGTCCGTATTGTGTATGAATGGGAATGCCGAGGTAGCCCAGTTCTTTTTTGAGTTCATGCTCGAAAAAGCGCGGAGCAATATAAACGCACATTTTTTCCATGGTATGTTATCTTGAAAAGCGTTGTTTTAAATTATTTGTCTTGGACAAAACGTTCTATGGCAAGTTCCCGCAATTTGAATTTTTGGATTTTACCATTGGCGGTTTGCGGATATTGTTCTACTGTTGCAACCTGACGGGGGATTTTATGCCATGCAATACGTCCGCGGCAAAAATCACGCACATCTTCTGCCTTGATAATTTTTCCGTTGCGCGTCAGAAAAAAGGCTGCAATATCTTCCCCGTATTTGCGGGAAGGAAAACCGACAACCTGCACATCAAGAACATCGGGCATATGAATAAGGAATTCTTCCAGTTCACGCGGATAAATATTTTCTCCTCCGCGCACTATCATATCTTTAATTCTGCCTGTTATCCGTAAATAGCCTCGCTCATCAAGAACACCGATATCACCGGAATGAAGCCAGCCGTCTTTATCAATAACACTGTCTGTCGCTTCTTGATTTTTATAATACCCCTGCATGACGCAATAGCCGCGGCTGCAAATTTCACCGGGCTGATTGGGCGGAAGTTTTTGGTTTGTTTCCGGGTCATGGATTTCTACTTCAATACCGGGCATAGCCTTGCCCACAGTCGCACATCTGTCTTCAATGGTTTCATTGGTGGTGGACATGGTCATAACAGGAGAATTTTCAGTCAGTCCGTAGGGAATAGTGATTTCATGCATGTTCATTTCATCGACAACACGCTGCATCAGCGGAATAGGGCAAATAGCTCCGCTCATAATGCCTGTCCGCAAGGTGGAGTAATTGAATTTTTTGAAAAGCTTATGCTCCACAATAGAAAGATACATGCTTGGCACACCAATCAGAGAGGTGCATTTTTCCGATTCTACTGCTGCCATAACCTGCACTGGATTGAAATTTTCAAGCACAACGGAGCAGGTTCCGTGGGTAATATCTGCAAGAAGCCCCAGAACACAGCCTAAACAGTGGAAAAAGGGAGCAGGAAGACAGGCTGTATCCTTGGAAGTGAGTTTTTGGTTTTCCCCAATCCAAAAGCCGTTGTTGCCGATATTCACATGACTGAGCATGACTCCTTTAGGGAAACCCGTCGTGCCGGACGTATACTGCATATTAACAGTGTCATAGGGGTTGACGCTGTCCTGCCGTTTTTGAAATTCCTCATCGGAAACAGCGATACCGAGTTTTTTTATTTCTTCCACCGAGAACATATTTTTTTGCTCATCGTCGCTAAAATAAATGACCCTTTTGAGATGAGGGAGCTTTTCACAGTGCAGTTCTCCTTTTTCCTGTGTAAAAACTTCCGGGGCAATGGAACCGAGTGTCGCTAAAAAATCATGCTCGCGGTAACTTTTAACAAGACAAAGATTTTCACATTCTGATTGCCGGAGCTGATAACAAAGTTCATTGCTGCGGTAATTGGTGTTGACCGTAATAAGAATTGCCCCCACTTTTGCAATGGCAAACATAAAAGAAATCCAATGGGGAACATTGGGGGACCAAATAGCTATTTTCTCGCCTTTTCGAATACCGAGAGCCATTAAGCCTTTTGCAATGGCATCAACTTCTTCCTGAAATTCTTTCCACGTTAAACGCAGCCCTCTCTCAGTATAAATAAATGCTGTATTCTGAGGATAAAGACTGACAGTATGGTCTAAAATTTGTCCAAGAGTTTTTTCAATAAGTTTAAATTCTGACATAGTAATCCAAGGGCAGAAAATTTTATTAATTATAAAGAAAGAAATAAAAACTTGCAAGGTTTAGTTTATGGAGAAATTAAATAAAAAATCCCCACATACATACGGGGATTTTTTTTGTAACAGAAGGAAGTTTTTTACACAGTTATCTTTTATTTCAGGAAACGATCGGCAATGGTCATGGCAGCCTTTCTGCCTGCACCCATGGCAAGAATAACTGTTGCGGCACCCGTAACAATGTCACCGCCTGCAAAAACATTGGGAATAGAGGTTTCGCTTGTTTCTTCATTAACCACGATATAGCCTTTTTTGTTGAGTTCAAGCTGCGGTGTATTGCGGATAAAGAGCGGATTGGGGCGTGTGCCGAGGGCAACAATGGCAAGGTCGGTTTCCATTTCAAATTCTGAATTTGGTACAGGAATCGGGCTTCTTCTGCCGCTTGCGTCCGGTTCGCCAAGTTCCATTTTCTGCAGGGTAACAGAAACAAGTTTGCCTTCTTCATTGCCTTTGAAAGCAAGGGGAGCAGAAAGTTCAAAAAGTTCAATGCCTTCTTCAAAAGCGTGTTCGATTTCTTCAAGACGGGCAGGCATTTCGTTTCTGCTGCGGCGGTAAACAATATGCACGGATTCAGCGCCCATACGTTTTGCAGTACGGGCTGCGTCCATGGCAACGTTGCCCGCGCCAAAAACAGTTACTTTTTTGCCGGTGTAGCTTGGGGTGTCATAGTTGGGGAAATCATAGGCACGCCCGAGGTTGGCACGGGTTAAATATTCATTGGCAGAATAAACACCGATGAGGTTTTCCCCGGGAACATTTAAAAATAACGGCAAGCCGGCGCCAACGCCGACAAAAACAGCTTGATAGCCTTCTTTGAAAAGGCTGTCTATGGTAACGGTTGTACCGCCCACAAAACTTGTTTTAATATCAACGCCAAGGTCTTTTAAACCTTGAAGCTCTTTGTGAACAATGGCTTTTGGCAGTCTGAATTCAGGAATGCCATAAACCAAAACGCCGCCGGGTTCATGCAAACCTTCAAAAACAGTGACGTGTGCACCGAGACTGGCAAGATAACCGGCACAGGTTAAAGAAGAGGGTCCGGAGCCAATGCAGGCAATTTTTACACCTTTTGCCTGAGGCTTTGCTGTTTTGGTTTCATTTTCAAGAGCCTTGTCAGCAACATAGCGTTCAAGGCGTCCAATGGCAACAGGTTCACTTTTTGCACCAAGAATACATTTTGCTTCGCATTGTTTTTCCTGTGGGCAGACACGTCCGCAGACAGCAGGAAGGCTGTTGGTGCTTTTCAAAATTTCATAGGCTTTTTCTAAATTGCCGTTTTTAACTTCGGCAATAAATTCAGGAATACGAACTTCAACAGGGCAGCCTTTGCGGCAGAGCGGATTTTTGCATTGCAGACAGCGGCTTGCTTCTGCTTTTGCCATTTCATCCGTATATCCTAAAGCAACTTCCCGGAAATTTTTTACGCGTTTGTTTGCGTCCTGACAGGGCATGGGGGTACGTGCAAGTTTTTCTACGCTCATGGAAAACCTCATTAATTAGTGTGCACCACATTGGCATTTATAATGTTCAACAGATACTGCTTCTTTATCTCTAAAAGAGCTCAGACGGGTTTTTAATTCATTAAAATCGACTTTGTGTCCGTCAAATTCAGGACCGTCCACGCAGGTAAATTTGGTTTCTCCGCCAACAGTTACACGGCAGGCTCCGCACATTCCCATACCGTCAACCATGAGAGAGTTTAAACTTACCGTGGTGGGAATAGCATAGTCCTTTGTCAGTTTTGCAATGGCTTCCATCATGGGAACAGGACCAATGGCAATGACTTCTTTAATGTCTTTGTCTGAATTTAAGCGTTCAATAAGCGGATCTGTCACCATGCCTTGTACGCCCATGCTTCCGTCGTTGGTCGCCACAAGCACTTCATCGCAGAATTTTGACAATTCGTCATAATATAGGAGCAAATCTTTGCTTCGTGCCCCAATAACAGCTATAACATAGTTTCCTGCCTGAGAATGACCTTTGGCAATATGGTGCATGGCAGCAACACCGGTTCCGCCGCCTACGCAAATGACTTTGTGGCTTTTTCCGCCATTTACTATATGGGTAGGTCTGCCAAGGGGACCGCAAACGTCTAAAATTTCATCGCCTTGTTTGAGGTTTTCAAGCAAGGAAGTGGATTTTCCCATAACAAGATAAACAATGGTAATAGTGCCTTTTTCCTTATCGGTATCGGCTATGGTGAGCGGGAAACGTTCTCCGGTTTCATTTATTCTTAACATAATAAAATGACCGGGTTTTGCCGTTTTTGCTATATGGGGTGCGTCTAAAACCAAGCGGCTTGTTCTGCCGGGAATAAGACTTTCCTTTTCTAATATTTTAACTGCCATTGGAACTCCTTATCAATGAAAATTATTAACAAACACTACACACTTCTATTGTGTTTGTCACGGAAAAAATGACGGTTAAAAATCAAATAATCTTCTTGAATAAAAATGAGAAGTTGTGTAGACTGTATTAAGCGAGGTGAATTATGGATTTTGTATTTTTTATAGGCGGCATCGTGGCTGTTGCAATTGCTCTTTTTGTTATTAAAGCAACCAGCCCCAACGAACACCATTAATACAGTTTTGCCCCTTGTCTTGCATTACTGGCAAAAAAAGGGGCTTTTTTTATTTAAATTGTGTCGTTATACTCGTTATAATTATGGACAATTTGTCCGCTGGCTATATTCATTAGCTGAAGGATTTTCTTATAGTTTTTCAAACTACCATTCATTAATTTTTTCAATTTTAAAATCTTTAAGCCAAACTTCATCGGGTTCATAATAGTATTGAAGAACAGTAAAAGCTATTGAAACATCTTTTCCCCGCAGGGAAACATAACTGCTCATTTCCCCGCAATCGATTGGCAAATAAGATTTTCCATAACTTTCTTGAATTTCTAAATAGCAAAATCCGGCTTCTTCGCCAACATCCAGAAGAGTTCCTTCCAAATTGCCACTGCCCAAAATTCGTTCAACTGGTTCCTGCAATGCAGACTGCAAAGGTTTTATTTCCAAAATATGAGCCGTATGAGCACATAATTCATCATGTTCATCCCAATATTGTTTATCTACATATGTAATTGAAACTATGTCGCCAATCATCTCTCTGGTTTCTATTTGCTTATCTGCAGTTATTGGAAGTTCATATTTTTGATTATTTGCTTCTGCAACAATAAATGCCGCATTGTTTTCCAAAAATAATGAAACAATTTTTCCTATTAATGTATGTGGTTCACCTGTTTGATCGATACAATCAGAGTTTGCATTTTGAATAGTTGCTTCATTTATATAGTTACCTGTGAGAAATGCCCCCGCTCCGCAAGATACATGATAAGAATCCGTTACTGTCAGAGCATCTTGATTTAATGTTATTTTTACATAGTTATCCAGTTCTTTTTTTTGCAGTTCACCTTCAGTACAAATCAATTCCCTGTTTTTAGTGATACATAATCCTTCAAACGCGCACATATTGCCATTATCATCTCTGTATGTATTAATAACAACAGACATTGCTTTCGTAGAAAGATCCGGCGGGGAAAGAACGAGCTGTCCTGTAAAGCCTTCTTCATTATATTTGTATGTTCCTTTGTAGGGTATCGGATCTATCTCTTCAGCGCTTGCATGCTGAACAAGTAAAAATAAAAACATGAATATAAACTTTATAATATTGGACGCCATTCGGTTTTCCTTTTATTTGCACCCAAATTTTATTTGTTATTTATTTAACCATCAAGCCTTCTTTTTCATTATATGATGTTATCTTGTTCAAAATTTTCTCAATTTTTTTTTATTCTACTATCATTTTGAGAATTGTTGCTCCTAAAGCTCCCCCGGCAAAACCTCCAATTGCTTGCGGACCAATAAACCAAAATAATTTTTGCATCAAAATGTCTTTCATTCCACCACTTGTAAAAATTGAGTCAGGCATTGCAATTTTTCTTAAAATATCTCCTATGTATATTCCTAACCGACTGCATACCAAAGCCAAAAGAAACATAAACGTGTGATAGAAAAATCCATGTTCCTTACTTGTAGCAACAACAAGAATAGCAACAAAAATAGCATAAATAGCATAAAGGATTTGAATTGGGCTTTCTTGAGTATTGTTAGTATTTTCCATTTTTTTCTCCTTATTATAACTTGATGGCATCGATAAGTTTATAATAAAAATACATTATATGTCAATATAAATACGTAATACGCAATTTATTCTTGTTTCAAAATCAGCTATAATTATAAATTATATTGTATTAAGGGCTGTTATGAAAGATAAGAAATTCAGCGTGCAAGTTGGAAATTATATTGCTGAACGGCGAAAAAAAGCAGGGCTTTCCCAGCCGGAGCTGGCGGATAGACTTGGTGTTACTCCGGAAACCATTTCCAGAATGGAAAGCGGTAAAATTACTTTGAATGTGGAACGTATCAGAGAGTTTGCTGAAATTTTGCAATGTGAACCGTCAGATTTACTGCGTCCAATTCCTACAGAAGAGCCTGAAATACTCACTTCTATTTCTAATTTGGTAAAACCTTTGCATGAGAAGCAGCAAAAATTCATACGCGACCTGATTTATGAAACCTGTCAGTTATTAAAAAAAATGCAATAATCATTTCCTCTAAGAAAAATATATTAAATCGTAATGATGTTTTCTGAATGTCATACGGAAATGCTTTCGAGTGATAAAATTAGAAAAATAAAACAATAAATCTGCATTGTTAACATAAAAAGCGAGCCCAAAGGACTCGCTTTTTTATGGATTACCGAGTATGAAAAGAAGCATTAGTTTGCTTGTCTTCTAATGAAAGCAGGAATATCATCCGTTTCGTTGTCAAATGTAAATTCCATGGCGCCCGGGGTATGGCGGTTACGGGTCAGGGTTGAGGTATACTCATCAGCTGTAAAATATGGTTTACGGACAATGTTTTGTTTTTCTTCCGTATCTGTTGGTTCTTCCGCTTTTACTGCCTGCTGAAAAGGAATAACGGTAGAAGTTTTTTCAGTACTTGGAGCAGAAATGACATTGCTTTCAGGATTAAGACCTGTTGCAATAATAGTAACATGGATTTCTTCGCTGTCTTCGGCGTCTTCAACCATACCGTAGAATACGTCCGGCAATTCTCCGTTATCAGCGACAGCAGCAGAATTTAAGAGTTCACCGATTTGTTCAAATTCTTCCATGGTAACATTACCGGTAATATTAACAAGTAAAGCCTGCGCACCAAAAATGCTGATATCTTCTAAAAGCGGGCTGGAAATAGCCTGTTTTACAGCATCTATTGCACGGTTTTCGCCGCGTGCCACACCTTCACCCATAATAGCTGCACCTTTTTTCGTCATGGCAGAGGTAAGGTCAGCAAAGTCAACGTTAACAAAGCCCGGCTTGGTAATAACTTCGGTAACGCCGCGTACGGCTGATAAAAGCACGTCATTGGCTTTCATAAACATATCTTTTGCAGTGGCTTTTTTCGGTGCAATGGCACGAAGTCTGTCATTGGGGATTGCAATAAGGCAGTCAACATACTGGCGTAATTCTTCAATACCTTTGTTTGCAACGTGGATACGTTTGCCTTCAATAATGGAAAAAGGTTTTGTCACAACGCCAATGGTTAAAATTCCTTTTTCTTTTGCCATTTTTGCAATGATAGGAGCAGCACCTGTTCCGGTTCCGCCGCCCATGCCGGCTGTAACAAAAACCATATCTGTATTTTGCAAAAATTTTGCAATTTCCTGCATGCTTTCTTCGGCTGCTTTTTGTCCGATTTCAGGTTTTGCACCGGCGCCAAGACCTTTTGTCAGCTGTGGTCCCAATTGGATTTTATTTTCGGCACTGGAACGAGTAAGGGCTTGAGCGTCTGTGTTTGCACAGACAAAGGTAACGTCACTCAGTCCGTTGTTAATCATGTGCTGTAAAGCGTTTCCACCTGCGCCTCCAACACCGAAAACAGTAATTTTCGCAAGTTCAGTAATTTCAGTTGGAATTGAAATATCCATAATGCCTCCTCATTATTTCCCGAGTAATCCTATTTTATTTCTGAAAACCATTTTTTCATATGGTTTAAGATTTTTCCAAATGTATTTGTATCGCTGTTTGCGTCTGTATAAATTGGCTCATTCACGCCTTCGTTTTCAACTCCATAAAAAAGAAGACCTACTGCTGTGGCATATTTGGGGTTATTAACCATTTCCGTAAAGCCGCCGCCAAGATTTAACGGAGAACCGACACGGGTCGGAAGTCCGAAAATTTGTTCGGCAAGTTCCTGTGCTCCTTCAATAAGAGCTCCGCCGCCGGTCAGAACAACACCGGCACCAATTTTTCGTTTATAACCGGAACGTTCCAATTCTTGGTTAATGTGAAATAATATTTCTTCCATGCGCGGCTCGCAAATAGCTGCAAGCACCTGTCTTGCAACCTGCCGTGAAGGGCGTCCGCCAACGCTTGGCACTTCAATCGTTTCGTCTGCTGAGACCATTTCACCAAGACAACAGCCATATTTTATTTTTATTTTTTCTGCTGCGGAAATAGGGGTTCTCAGCCCAAAGGCAATGTCATTGGTCAGGTTTTGTCCGCCAAGGGGCACAGCGCCGGTATATTTAATGGCATTGTCAGCAAAAATAGCAATGTCGCTTGTGCCGCCGCCAATATCCACAATGGCAACGCCAATTTCTCTTTCTTCGTCAGTAAGAATTGCTTTTGAGGAGGCAAGGGCTTCCAGCACGATATCTGTCACGTCCAAATCGCTTTTTTGGCAGGAACGCAGAATATTTTGTGCGGATGTGACAGAACCGGTTACAATATGCACATTTACTTCAAGGCGAACCCCGCTCATACCAAGAGGTTCGATAATGCCATGCTGCTCATCAACAATGTATTCTTGGGGGAGAATATGGATAACTTCTCTATCCATTGGAATGGCAACGGCTTTTGCTGCATCAAGAACACGCTCAATATCTTTTTGGCTGACTTCGCTGCCTTTAATGGCAATGACTCCATGGCTGTTTGTACCTTTGATGTGACTGCCTGCAATGCCTGCATATACGGAACCGATAGTGCAGCCAACCATTGCCTCAGCCTCTTCAATGGCTTGCCGTATGGATTGAACGGTTTGCTCAATATTGACGACTACCCCTTTGCGAAGACCGGTTGAAGGACTGTTGCCCACTCCTACAATATTGATATTGCCGTGTTCGTTTATTTCCCCAACGACAACACAAATTTTTGTTGTTCCGATATCAAGTCCGACAATTAATTCTGACTTGGGCATTTTTATCTCCTCAATTAATTATGAATCTATCTAAACATACTTTATAATAATTGTCTAGAAAATTTTTAGATTTTTTTTAAAACCTTTCGTAATAATTATTCTTTAATAATCATTACTTTATTAAATGCCGCGCGAATTTTTCGTACTTTCCTAATTTCTTTGCGTTTTTTTAAATCCTCAATAACGCTGATTAAATTCTTT
>CAJTMS010000021.1 GCA_910577155.1 uncultured Mailhella sp. | reverse complement strand
TAAGATATTTTTCTTAATCATTATAAATTTTATTGATTTTTTTTTCGAAAAAAATTGCCCTATGCAAAAAAAATAAATTGCTCATTTATGCAATCAGCTGTCTTTATTGAATAAAATTTACCTCTTTGTTTTACGGAAGAACCCTGTCAAGGGGTAATCCGCCTAGGCAAATCCCCCTGCTCTGTCTGTCATATCCGTAAAAAATGAAAATAGCCCGTGCTAGAAGAAAAAAAGCCGCAGAGGATGAAGTTTTTTTGCAGAAAACAAACTGAACCCCAACCTTTGCAGAGCACAAATACAAAACAAGGAAAAACTATGACAATCCCCAGTTCCCTTTTAATTCGGGAAATTATGCACTATGAAAGCTTTTCCCCAAAACCGGTTCTCAACCGCATAGGCATGCCCTGTATCGGTTACGGCTTTCCCTTGTGGGAAGAAGCCCTTGCCATTGTGCATGGCAATACGAGACTGGCAAAACACATCAAACCCAATTTGCCAAAAGAACAGGAAAATACAGCTCTTGCCTTGCAAAGGCTTTTGCAGCTTCCCGTCACCGTCACGGAAAAAACAGCAGAAGAGCTTTTAAAACAAAGCCTTCTCTTTTATGCGGAAAAACTTTCACGGCACTTTGCAGGTTTTCGGCATATAGTCAATCAATGTACCGATGCCGTCATTTATCCCCACAGCAGTCTTGCCGCTTACGAACAGATAATCATTACCCAAAACCTCAGCCGGCACAGAAAAGAAACATGCACAAAAAAAGAACAGCAGACCAAAACCAATATCCCGTACTGTTATTCCAAGAAAAACAGCTCTGAACAGCCCCTGCACCCGGCCTTTTTGCAGTCCTTTTATTCTTCTTCAGCTGCCTTTGCAGGTGCAAATCCCTTTCGGCAAAACAATTTTTTTGCAAACCAAAGAAAGCAGACAAAACGCAGAAAAAAAGCTTTACACTTTTTAGAATTGACCCAAGGGGAACGGGCACTTTTGCGTGTCGACAGCGTGCTTTTTGTCAGTCATCTTTTAGGCATGGAAATTATGCTGCAAATGCATGACTTTTTCTTCGCCCTGCAGGAAGATAATTATCTTGAGGCTAGCAACCGGCTCCTTTCTCACCGTGCCGCTTCCTACCTCGGAGCCATATTGGCAATTTTAGCCCGCCGTATCCGCGAAACAAGCCTTGATTACCGCGACTTGACAAGACAAAAAGGAGATATTCCTGCCATGCGCCTGCACCGCAGAAAAGAAAAAAATTATTTCCTGATTCACTGTCAGCAAAAAAACGGGTTCCCCAAAAACCGGCTTTATGAACGGAACAAAATGACCGGAGTGTTTTATGGCAAATAATCTCGTGAAAATAAAGAAAAACGGGACAATTACGCTTCAGGCAGACAGGGAACAGGCAAAGAAATTCTATGCCCGCGTGCACAAAGCATATTACGCAACGCTGCAAAAGCAATGCACACAGCCTGCCGTCCATTTTGCAGACAATCCTGAAAACGCCGATACGCAGGAAAAACGCTTGAAAACTCCAAGCATACATAAAACAAATTCAAAAATAACTCCCGTCAAAGAAAATTGTTCCGACCTGCCTGCTCTCCCTGCCATGACAAAGCAGGAATTGGCAGAAGAAATCCCATATGCCGAGCATATGCCCGTCAGTGCGGACATAACTGCCTTGCTCAGCCATGACCTTTTTTATTTGCTTGTCTACGGCATGAAGAGAAAGGATATGGATAAGGACTGGCTCTTTGCCCGCTGCCGTGAAATACAGCAAAATCCGAATAATCATTTAGATTTATGGGCACGGGAACACTATAAGTCAACCATTATCACCATTGGACTGACCATTTTGAATATTTTGCAAAATCCCAATATTACCGTGGGAATTTTCAGCCACACCCGCCCCATTGCCAAAGCATTTTTGCGGCAAATAAAAAGAGAATGGGAAACCAATTTACTCTTGCAGGCGTATTTCCCCTTTTTGACGCCGCCGGAAAAAGGCGAAGCACGCACCCGGACGTGGAGCGAGGACGGCGGGCTTATTGTCAGACGTGACGGCAACCCTAAAGAAGCAACTGTTGAAGCATGGGGACTTGTGGACGGTCAACCCACAGGAAAGCATTTTGATCTGCTTATTTATGATGATGTGGTAACCTTGGAATCAGTCACCACGCCCGAACAAATCAAAAAAACAACGGATGCATGGCGTTTGTCCCTGAATTTAGGAGCAAGAAACGGGAATATACGCATGATTGGAACACGCTACCACGCTTCCGACACCTACCATTTGATTATGGAACAAGGAAGCGTCACCCCTCGTATTTACCCTGCAACCATTGACGGGCAAGCCCAAAGCAAAGCTGTTTTTCTGGCTGACGATGTTTTGAAAAAGAAACGCCGTGACATGGGCGCCTATGTTTTTGCCTGTCAAATGCTGCAAAACCCGCTTGCTGACAATGCCATGGGTTTTAAAAATACATGGTTCCAAACCCTGCCCGCTGATACGAAAATTGTCTCCGGTTTTTCCGCCAATATGAACAGGTACATAGTCGTTGACCCCGCCTCCAGCAAAAAGGAAGGTTCCGATTATACGTCCATGTGGGTTGTGGGCTTGAATCATGACGGCTTTTATTATGTGCTGGACGGCATCCATGACCGCCTTGCCCTGCATGAACGGGCAGAAGCGCTTTTCCGTTTGCACAAGAAGCACCGCCCCTTGGCTGTGGGCTATGAACAATACGGCATACAGGCGGATATTGAGCATATCAAATACCGCATGGAGCATGAAAATTACCGTTTTTCCATTATTGCGCTTGGCGGCGCCATGGCAAAAACAGACCGCATACGGCGTTTGGTTCCGATTTTCGAACAGGGCAGAATGTGGTTTCCGCACCGTTTAATCAAATTGAGAACAGATAAGACGGTTAACGATCTGGTGCAGGATTTTTACCGCAATGAATATTTGAATTTTCCTGTGGCTGAACACGATGACATGCTGGACTGCCTTTCGCGGATTTTAGACAGCAGGCTGGGGGCAGTTTTCCCTCTTAGCTTGGAAAATAACGAGCCATGGCAGGGGGAGGTGTTCTTTGCAAACTGATACGCTGCAAAAATCCGAACAAAATGCAGAACAAAATACAGGGGAAATTTCCAGACAGTCCGCTTTCCTAATCCCCTATCAGACCCTGCGGGCAAAAACCGTATCAAAACAGGTAACATATAATTTTTGGAAGCAATTTCAAGAAGATAAGCTCAATTCAATTTTATTTTATGACGGCGAAATGCAGGATTATTCCGCCTTTGCGGCATGGCTTTCAGCAAAGGATAAGGACGCCCGTTTCATAGCGTCCGATCAAGGTGAAATCAAAGCCCTCTATTGGCTCAATAATCCGTTAGGCAAAAGCGTGATGATACATTTTTGTTTTTTGAAAAGCGCCTTTTGCGAGCAGAAAGAAATTGGCTTGTACGTGGTGAAAAGTCTCTTATTTTGCAAAGACAAACAAGGGGGATACGTTATTTCCGCCCTTTATGGGCTCACCCCCAAGCCCTACCGCCATGCTCTTTCGTTTATCCAAAAGCTGGGTTTTTCCTTTGTGGGGGAACTGCCCGAGGCTTGTTATTTTGCCCGTAAAAATGCCTTCAAAACAGGCATATTCAGCATACTGACTCGGGAACAAATCCCAACACCGTAAAACAAGAAAAAGGAGGATTTATCTATGGGCGGCGGAGGAAAACATTATTCGGCACCGCAGGTTCAGGAAGTGGAAATTCCTGCTCCTCAGCCTGTTGAAGCGGATAAAAGCATCAAAGAGGCGGCAGATGCGGAAAGACGCAGGCGAGCCGGTGCGGCAAGCCATTCACAAACAATTTTAACCGGCGGTTCCGGCTTGGGAGAGACAGCAAACAGCCGGAAAAAAACGCTGCTGGGCGGATAGTGCACTATGGAAAATACTTGTGTCCAACATGTACTCAGGCGTTTCCATGAGCTGGAAAAGGAAAGACGGACATGGGAAGAGCAATGGAAAGAAATTGCAGGGCTCATGCTCCCGAGTAAAGGCAAATGGTCGGCAGAAAGCCACAATAAGGGCTATAAAAAACACGGACAGATTGTGGACAGCACAGCCCTGTATGCCCTGCGTATCCTTTCTGCCGGCATGCACGGAGGGCTGAGCTCCCCTGCCCGTCCATGGTTTCGTTTTGCCTTGAAAGATAAGGAATTGGAACAGGCTGACGGCATTGGCAAATGGCTTCAGGATACGCAGGAACGCGTCCATGCGGTACTCTCCGGTTCTAATTTTTATCCCTCTGTCCATGCTCATTATGCCGAGCTCGCCGGCTTCGGTACAGCATGTTTTTTGATTGAAGAGGATCAAGACGAGGTTATCCGCTGCCGTAACCTCACCATTGGTGAATATTATCTGGATTGTGACGCCAAGGGGCGGGTGGATACGCTCTACCATACCATAAGTATGACGGCACGGCAGATTATGCAGCGTTTTGAAACCTATCCCGAAATCATCAAAGAACTGGCAGAAAAAGACAGCCTGCAGACCTTTACGGTTATCCATGCCATTGAGCCGCGTTCCCGCTATAATCCTCAAAAGATTGACGCCCATAACCGCCGTTATGCATCCTATTACGTTTTGCAGGGGCAGGGCAATTTCCTTTTGGAAGAAGACGGCTATGAGGAATTTCCCGCCTGCTGTCCGCGCTGGGACGTTACAGGGCAGGATGTGTACGGCAGAGGTCCGGGCATGGATGCACTTCCTGATGTCAATATGCTCCAGCGTATGCGTCAGGACGGCTTAGAGGCATTGGAGCTGGAAATCAAGCCACCCATGAATGTGTCCAATTCCCTGCGCAATCAGGGAGGGCAGTTTTCCCTGCGTCCCGGTTTTGCCAATTTTGTGGATATGAATTCCCAAGCTCCTGCCATTACGCCCACCTATCAGGTACAGGCGAATTTACAGGCACTGGACGCCTATTTACAGCAAATACGCCAACAAATCGGCGAGCATTTTTATAAGGATTTATTCCTGCTGCTCACCCAGTCCGACAAACGCATGACAGCGGCAGAGGTTTATGAACGCAATGCCGAAAAACTGCTCATGCTGGGTCCCACCTTGGAACGGCTGCGCAGTGAATTATTCCAGCCCCTTATCCAGAGGGTACTGGGCATTATGAAACGCTACGGCAAAATTTTGCCCACACCGCCCCTTTTGCAGGGCAGGGAATGGGAAATTGAAATGCAGTCAAGCCTTGCCCTTGCGCAGAAAAGTGCAGACATCAGTGCCATTGAAAGCATTATGGGCTTTGCCGGCAATCTTGCGAAAATCAATCCGGAAGTGCTGGATAATTTAGATGTGGATGAAATGCTGGTGCACAATGCAAAACTGCTGGGTGTTCCCCTTTCCCTGCTGCGTGGCAAAGAACAGGTACTTGCCATACGAAATGCGCGCAAAGCGGAACTGCGCATGCAGGAGCAGGAACAAAAAACATGGCAGCTGCTTGAAAAAGGTGCAAATACAGCCAAGGTACTCAGCGAAGTGGATTTGGAAGGAAAAAACCTTGCCTCATCGCTGGCAAAAAGCATGGAGCAAATGCCCGGCACGGACAATGCACAGGAAAAAGCTTTTCAAAACAGCGTGTCAGGGCAAACTGCGGAGCAAAAAAACTGAGGACAAACATGAAAGAAAAGAATTTTTGGCAGGTACAAGACAGCCCGCTTTCGGAGGAAGAAAGAGAGCAAACCGAACAAAGAGGGCTGACAGAACAAAACGGACACAAGGGGCAATTCAAGCAGGAACAGTTCCAGTCGGATTTACTGTATATCGCCCAAAGCGTGCAGGGCAGGCGCTTTCTCGGACAACTGCTGATGATGACAGGCGTTTTTGAAGAAATCCCTATAGGAAATGCCGCATACTATGCCTATCTTGAGGGCAAACGAAGTCTGGGGCTCATGCTTTATCACCGCTTGTATGCACTGGGTATAAACTATTTGGCGCAAATCCAAGAACAAAAATAAGGAGAACGTATGGCAGAAACAGAAATTATTATCAGACCGCAAACAGGTCAGACTACAGGAGCAGGGCAGGCGCCTATTCCCCCTGCTCCTGCTGTCCCCGTCAGCCCGTCAGCCTCAATGCAGGAAAATCAGGTGTCAGCCCCAATGGTTAATCCCCTTCCTGCAAACACTGCCGAGCAAGCACTGCAGGCAAAGGAAGCACAGGAAACCCTGCTGACAAAAGCCCTGCTTACAGGTCCGGAGGACTACGTGTTCCGATTTTTACCGGAAACCGTTGTGGACACGGCTCTTATTGAAGATTTCAAACGTTTTGCCTTTGAGCAGAAAATGAGTTTGGAAAATGCCCGTCTCATGGCAAAATTTTATGAAAATTATGTCCTCGGGCAAAGCAAAAAGCAAAATCAGGAACAGGCGGAATTATTACAAAACATGCAAAAAGCCTGTGAAGAGGACAGCGAATTCGGAGGCATGAGCTTTCATGACAATATGCGCTATGCCAAAGCTGCCATTCTGCGTTTTGATGACGGGTCGCTGGCTAAAATCCTCAACGATACGGGTTTTGGTTCTCATCCGGAAGTGGTGCGCTTTATGTATCGTGTGGGCAGAGCGCTTGCGGAAAAAGAAATGCCGAAAGCAAAGGAATCTCCCGTCCAAGGCTCTGTGGCAGAACTTTTTTACCCGTCCATGCGAAAAGACTAAGCGCCCCACCCCGCAGTCAGCCATTAACCGCGGTATTCCCGTGAAAAAAAGGAGGATAAACAAAAAAATTTCAGCCAATATAAAAAACAAAATGATTTCTTTTCGTTAACAAATGGTATGCAAACAAATTCAATAAAAATAAGGAGTATTCATGAGTGCAAATGCAGTAACCTTGCTTGACTGTGCAAAACGTTTTGACAGCACGGGCAAAATCGCCAAATTAGTGGAAATCATGGCGCAAACCAATGAAATTTTAGAAGATGCTCTCTGGCTTGAAGGCAATCTTCCCACAGGACACAGGACCACTATCCGCACGGGACTGCCCTCTGCCACATGGCGGCTTTTGAACTATGGCGTACAGCCGGGCAAAAGCACCACCAAGAGTGTGGACGATACCTGCGGTATGCTGGAAGCCTATGCCGAAGTGGATAAATCCCTTGCAGATTTAAACGGGGCGAGTGCTGACTGGCGTATGAGCGAAGAAGCAGGTTTTGTGGAAGCAATGAACCAAGAAATGGCAAAGACGCTTTTTTACGGCAATACCCGCGAAGAACCCCAAAAATTCATGGGCTTGAGCCCCCGTTACAATGCTTTATCCGGCTTTGACAGTGCAGAAAATGTGCTCAATTTTGGCGGCAAGGGCAAGAAAAATACTTCTATCTGGCTTTGCGGCTGGGGCGAAAATACCATGCACGGCATTTTCCCAAAAGGTTCTCAGGCGGGTCTGCAAATCAAAGATCTTGGCGAACAGACTTTGCTTGATGACAACGGCGGACATTATCAAGGCTATCGCAGCCATTTCAAATGGGACTGCGGACTTTCCCTGCGCGACTGGCGCTATGCGGTGCGTATCTGCAATATTGATACGGCAGGCTTTGCTGACATTATCAACGGCTCTACCCAAAATGCCGGCACCAACCTTATCCGCCTGATGATTGCCGCAGCCAATAAAATCCCTTCGGCGGGCAAGGCGCAAATGGCGTGGTACATGAACAGAGACGTCAAGACTATTCTCGATATCATGGCAATGGAAAAAGCCAACGTCCAGCTCTCCATCGAACAAATTGAAGGCAAGCCCGTGACCCATTTCCTCGGCATTCCTATCCGCCGTGCGGACGCCCTCCGCAATGACGAAGAAGCGCTTGTTTAGGGATAAAGAAGCCCTCTTCAGGTATTACATTGTCTAACCCGTCAAAAGAAAAGGAAAAACTATGTATTTAGACGCAGAATTACTTTTTTCCCATGCCCAGAAAATCACCGCAACCCAAAACTCCGAAAAATGCCTTGACCTTGGCGCTATGGAAGGCACAGGCATGCCCATTTTCCCCTTTGTCCAAGTGGTAGAGGGCTTTGCGGGACTCACGTCTCTCACTGTGCATATCCAGTCTTCCAACGCGGATAAAGCCATGGCAGAGCTGACCGAAGACGACTGGCAAACCGTCCTATCCGGTCAAAAATTGCCCTTATCCGATATCACAAAGCCTTGCTCCCTTGCCTTTGGCTCTCTGCCTCCCCGATCAGGCAAGTACTTGCGTATCAAGTATGAAGTGGAAGGAACAGCAGCAAAAGGAGCAGTTACCGCAGGTCTGGCGCTTGACAGACAGGCATAGCGCTTCGGCTAAGCCCGTTTCATGAATCAAAAGGCAGTTTTTGCCTGAACCGAAGGAGGGGCGACCCTCCTTTTTATAAAGAGGAAATATGGCGTTCTCACAAGTCGATGTTTGTAATTTAGCCCTCAGCCGTATGGGCGGGCAAAGCATTTCCCAAATCACCAGCCTTGGTGAAGCAAGCACAGAAGCAAGGCAATGTGCCATAAAATTTCCCTATGTGCTCCGTTCGGCTTTGCGTGCCTATCCGTGGCATTTTGCCACAAAGGAAATTCCCCTTGCCCGCCTTGGCGCCGGCTCTATCGAAAGCGTCTTCAAGGATAATATTTTATACCAAGTTCTGCAGTATTACCAATATCCGGAAGAATGTCTGCAAATTTTAGCCATTAACCCGGTTACGGGCAAAAAAGGAAATTATCATGCCGTGAGCTTTGACTACACCGTGGAGCGGCTTCCTGACGGCACAAAAGTCATAGTCAGCTCCTGTCCCAAAGCCATTTTAACCTGCACCTCTTATGCTGATGATCCCGGCATTTGGGACAGTCTTTTTACCGACGCCTTTGCATGGCAGTTAGCCGCTGAACTTTGCCTCAGTCTGGGGGGCTCCCCGCAAATTGTGCAGAGTTTGCAGGAAATGGCAAACCGTGCCTTTGAAAAGGCAAAAAGCCTCGACTGCAAAGAAGGGGCGATAGCTTCCCGCACATCTTATTATCTGGAGGCTCGAAAATAATGGCATTTCATGGTTTTCAAAGCAGTTTTACCGCAGGGGAATTATCCCCTTCCCTTGCCGTGCGCGTGGATTTAGCCCGCTATCATACAGGGTGCAGCCTGCTTGAGAATATGCTTGTGCACCCCCACGGAGGAGCGAGCAAACGCAGCGGTTTCCGCTGTCTTGCCTCATTACAGGGAAAAACAAGGCTTATGCCCTTTATTTTTTCCACCGCGGAAACCTATGTGCTGGCGTGGAGTGACAAAAAACTTTCCTTTTTTACCCGTGAAGGGCAAGTTCTCGATACAGCAGGAAATCCCTATGAAATATCCACACCTTTTTCCTATGAGACAGCAAAAAAAATGGCTTTTGTGCAAAGTGCAGACGTCATTTATTTGGTCAATGAAGATTTTGCACCCTATAAGCTCTGCCGTTATGCCCATGATAACTGGACCTTGGAAGAACTTGATTTCAGCCCAAAAATAACAGCTCCGCAAAAACTCTCCGCTTCATTGTATGATGTACGCACCACATCGGAAAAAACAAGCGACGGAACCGGTTTACGCAGCTGGTCCTTTGTGGTTACGCAGGTGGGTGCAGCAGGTGAAGAAAGCCTTGCAAGCGCCCCTGTTTCCGTGCAGGGTCCTGAAAATTTGCGTCAAACCTGCTATCCCAAACTTTCTTGGCAGCCTTGTGAAAATGCCGCGGAATACCGTATTTATCAGGGAAAAAACGGTAAATACGGCTATATTGGCAGCAGTCTCATTCCCTTTTTTGACGCAAAAAATATTGCTCCTGATATGACGGACTGCCCGCCTCAGGCAAATAATCCCTTTACAGACGGAAATTACCCTTCCTGTGTCTGCTTTTATCAGCAGCGGCTTGTATTTGCCGGCTCTAAAAAACGTCCGCAAACCCTGTGGTTTTCCCGCACGGGCAATTTTGAATCCTTTACCCGCTCTTCCCCTGCAAAGGCAGATGACGCAATGGAAATTACCATTGCAGGCAATGAAGTTTCGCGCATCAACTGGCTTGTTTCTCTGCGTACCCTGCTGGTGGGCACAGGCGGTACGGAATGGGAGGTCAAAAACAGTTCGGGCGTCCTCACAGCCGAAGACATTTCCCTTGTTCCGCAGTCATACCGAGGCTCAAGCGAACTGCCTGCCCTCATTGTGGGCAACAGTGTTTTGCACATCAACAGAACACACCGGGAAATGCGTGATCTGCTCTATGATTTTGGCACGGATTCCTATACGGGAGCCGACCATGCCGTGCTTGCGGGACATTTGCTGGAAAATCATGCCATTACCGACTGGACATACCAGCAAAGTCCCGATTCCATTATCTGGTGTGTGCGTGATGACGGGCTTTTGCTGGGGCATACGTTTTTGCGCGAGCATGAAGTTTTTGCATGGCACAGGCACAGCACGCAGGGAAAATTTTTAGCTGTCTGCACCTTGCCAAGCAGTTTTGCCGATGAAGTCTTTGCTGTTACAGAAAGGATAATTCAAGGGGAAACACGCTATTTTCTGGAACGCATGGAAAACAGCTCTTTGTCGGTCAACAGCGCTGAAACCGGTCAGGAGCACGAACCCTGTCATTTTTATGTGGACTGCGGGCTTTCCTACCATGCAGACAAACATGGAGGAAAAAAAATCCGCTATGCAGGCGGGCTTGAGCATTTGCTGGGGCAGGAAACGGCAATTTTGGCAGACGGAGCAGTTTGTCCGCCGCAAAAAGTTCGGGAGCTTTCCTTTACAGAAAACGGCGAAGAAAAACATCTTGTCGGCATTGATATTGGCTATGAAGCAAGCAATATTGTCATTGGACTGCCCTACACCGCAAGACTCAAAAGCATGCCGCTGGAAGCGGAAAACGCCTATGCAAACACGCAGGGAAAATATAAGCATATCCAAGGTATCGGCGTGTATTTCAAAGATACGAATTACGCTAAAATCGGCTCGCAGTTTCTCCATATGGACGAGGTGAAAATGAGACGCAATGAAAAACCGGGGCAAGCCGTGCATCTGCACACAGCCTATACCTTTATGCACATAAGCCAAAGCTATGAAAAGCAAAATTATGCCTGCATCATGAGCGACATGCCTTTGCCCCTCACCGTGCTTGCGCTTCTTCCGGAAGTGGGACTGGGGGCATGATGAATATAAAGAATCAGGAACTTGCCGGCATGTACGGCGATTATGAGCTTGTTTTTGCCACAGACGAAGCCATTGAAGAATATTTTGAAGCCTGCCTCAAAACCATTGGTCCTGCGGAAATGTATGAATCGTGGCAGCTTCATCATATTGCCGTGCAGGATTTACTGGAAAAAGTTTTTGCAGGCATACGGCAGGGCAAAGGAAAAGCCTATTTTCTTCTCCGCCATATTTCCGATGAGGAAAAAGAAGTGGTGGGAATCGGCGGAATAGCTCCCCTTCTTGAAAACGAGGACGGGCAAGCTGTCAGCAGTGCAGGGGAAATTTGGTATATGGGACAAAGTTTTACAGAACATAAACGCTTTCTTGTTCAATACGGCAAAGTCATTCTTGCAAAAATTCTCACCCATTATCCCATGGTGCTGAACCTTGCCGCCGCATGGAATTATGAAGCATTCAAGCTGGTGAAGTTTTTAGGCTTTACCGTTGGAAAAGAACTTATCCGTACCGGCATTAACCAAGCTCTTTTTAAATGTTTTTACATCACAAAAAAATAAAAGGAAAAACTATGTGCGTACCATCTACTGTTATGACAGGCATGAGCGTGCTCGGCTCCGCCCTCGGCATGGCAAATAATCTGGCAAACCAAAAGGCACAGGCGGAACAACAGAAAATTCAGCAAAAACAAGCCTTCCAAAATGCAAAACTGGCAGAGGAAAATGCCCGCAAGGCACTGGTGGAAGGGGAAAAAGAAAAAGAAAAAATCAGACTGGAACAAAAAGCCCTGCAAAGCAAAAAAGCAGCTGCATACGGAGCGGCTCATGTGGATTTGACAAGCGGCAGCCCCCTTGCCGTGCTGACTGACATGGCGGGTCAGGCAGAGGAACTGGCACAGGACAGCGGAGAAAAAGCAAGACAAAAAGCCCAAAATTACCGGCAGCAGGCACAGCAGTCTTATCAGCAGACCGCCCCTGCGGCAAAAAATCCTTTTTCCGCGGCAAATACGGTTTTTTCGGGCTTGGATTCCATGTACTCAAACTTTGGCAAAAAATCCGCATCCAAACGCGGACCCAATTATTTTTAGCAGGAGCAGAACACAATGACCGTTGCAAGCACACTCAATAAAAAACAATACCAAGGCAACAGCCTGACCGTTGAATTTCCGCTTCCTTTTCACGTCACAGCAAAAGAACATATTTTTGCCCTGCGCAAAAAAGGCACCGCCATTGAAGAAATCAAAAATAATTTTGCCGTGGATTTGGAGCGGAAAGTTTTTATCTATCCTCTGGAAGGGGAGCCTCTCAAAAATGATGAAAGCCTTACCGTTTACCGAAAAATCCCATTGACGCAAATTGTGGATCTGGAAAATGCGGGGGCGTTTCACCCCGAAGTTTTGGAATATGACGGCTTTGACAGGATTGTCATGCAAATACAGCAGCTTGATGAAGAAATCAGCAGGGCATTGAAAATTGATATGACAGATACCCGTGATGTGAGCAATCTTCTTGAAGAATTATTTGCCGCACGGGAAGAGGCAATTCTCCATGCCCAAAAAGCTTTGGAACAGGCAAAAACTGCCGTGGAAAAAGCCGAAAAAACAGAACACTGGGCACTCTATGCAGAGGAAAAAGTACAGGAACTCACTGACTTGCAGGTGGAATGTTTTATCAGTAATGACGGACAGGGACACGTTTCCTATATGAAGGAAGAACATAAACTGCAAATTGTCCTGCCCTTCGATAATGCAGGGTTAAATCATCCTAAAACGGTTCTCAGCGATTCAATCGACCTTGCCCGTTCCGATATCGGGGCAAGCGCCAAAGCAGTACAAAGCCTGCATGCAAAAACGGAACAGGATACGGCAAAGCTGCAAGCCTCCAAACTCGACAAGTCCGCCCTATCCTCCGCCCTTGACAGTGAGAGCGAGGAAACGGCAGCAAGCTCTAAAGCAGTTAAAGAAATTAATGACAAAATGGGTAAAGTACGGCTTCTTGCAACCAGAACATCAGGCGGAGCAGTTACCTTGACAGATGTTGTAATAGGAAAGCCTATTTTTATTATTGCCTGTTTTAAAGCTGCGGCAAGTGGAAGTATGTGTTATGCCAGATATTCCGTTATTTTTGGCTCTGAACATAATGATATGCACGAAAACGGAGTAGATCATATTTTTGGAGGTCCAACAAATTATGTGTCGCCAAGCACAAACGGTACAGGTTATGTTTATGGAAACCAATGTGCTGTGGTTATTCCGGCAGAAACAACCGTAGAAGTAGCTATCGAAAACTTTGTAGGAAGTCTTGAAATTAAATTTTTTCAATAAGGAGCGAATATGATTAGAATATTTATCTATAAAAATAAAATAATCAACGTGGACAATACTGTCGATGCTGAAAATTTACTGAAAAAAGACGCATGGGAAATGCCGGAACGTGATGTGCAAGCTGTTTTTGGAGATAAAGCTAGCATGGCTTGTAATCAGTACTGTACATTTACTAAAACAGAAACGGGCTATGATGTGACTTTTACCCCGCCCCAAAAGGATATTGAACAATTAAAACAACAAAAACTGCATGAAGCAGAACGGCTGTTATCACAAAAACTGAATATGCTGTCCGCGTATCCGCAGGCGGAAAGTGCCAGCTTCGAGGTGCAGGAACGGGAAGCAACTGTCTATTTGGCGAATACAGAAATTGCCAAAACGGAAATTCCTGTCATTACGGGCATTGCAGCAGGAGCACAAGTGGACTTGACTGACCTTGCGCAAAAGATTGTGGAAAATGCAAACAGCTTTGCACCGCTGCGCGGACTGTACCTTGGGCGGCACAAACGCGTGCGGGATTTGCTGAATAAGGCGGAAACGCCGGAAGAGGTTGAAGCGGTTGATGTGGAAGCGATTTTTGAGGAAGAAATGCAGGGTGCACAATAAGAACTGTGCGAAAGAACCACGCTCGAAAAAAGTATGGTTCCTGTTCGCTCGCACTGTGTCACCCGGTCACTGTTACGCTATAGCTTTGCTATGCGTAAGTGCCGGGTACGAGAACCTCTACCCGTTGTAAGGCTTAACTCTTCGAGTTGCCTGACAACTGTACGAGGGGTTTTGTGCATCCTGCACAAAAGGGGAATTATCATGCGTGCAATAAAAAATATTATCATTAACAAAATAATAAGGGGAGGTGTATGTTCTTCTTTTGTGAATACATTATCGCCTTTATGCATGATGTGGAAATAAAACTTTCCGTAAGCGCCTTTGCGGCGTTTATTTCCTTTCAATTCGGGGCAAGTCAGTATTTGCTGGAACTGGTGCAATATTTGCTTTTTGCGGATTTTTTGCTGGGAGTTTTCCGAGCGAAGAAGAACCGCAGATTTTCATGGTATCGGGCTTGGCTCGGCTTGAAAAAAATCATCAGCCTGTATCTGAGTATTTTGATAGTGGGTTTTGCCTCAAAGGCGTTTGATGTGACCTTTTCCCAGCGGATTAATATTGAATATACAGGAACATTTTGGTTTGATTTATTCTTATGTATTTTGGTTTTTCTCAATCTGGCAAGCATCAATCACCATTTGGCATGCTTTGGCTTCGGGGTCAATGTCTGGCTGGATAAAATCGTTTTCAAATACACAGGCAAAATCCAATCCAGACTGGAATATGAGCTCAATAAAAAAATTGAAAAACACTTTGAAAACAAAGAGTAGCTTTTAATGCGTCACCCGGTCACTGTTACGCTATAGCTTTGCTATGCGTAAGTGCCGGGTACGAGAACCTCTACCCGTTGTAAGGCTTAACTCTTCGAGTTGCCTGACAACTGTACGAGGGGCTTTGTGCGTCCTGCACAAAAGGGGAATTATCATGCGTACAATAAAAAGTATTATTATTCACTGCTCCGCTACATATGCCGGTCAGGATATCGGTACTGCAGAAATTGACAAATGGCATAAGCAGCAGGGCTGGGACGAAATCGGTTATCATTTTGTCATCAGGCGAAGCGGAGAAATAGAAAAGGGCAGGACCCTTGAAAAAATCGGAGCACACTGCAGAGGGCATAATGCCGAAAGTATCGGAATTTGCCTTGTGGGAGGCATTGACAAAGACGGTAAGCCGGAAAATAATTTTACCAAAAATCAGTTTTCAGCCCTTATTTCCCTGACAGCAAAATTGAAGAGGCAATTTCCTGCCATTCAGCACATACACGGGCATAATGAATTTTCCGGCAAGGCATGCCCCTGTTTTGACGTCAAGGAATTTTTCGGCAAAAAAAACAGTGACAAATAACAGTATCCGACTGCCAACAACAAGGAAATCAAGATGTGGAAACCTCTTATAAAAATCTGTTCCTCAAAGGGGACTTTGCCTTTTCTTTTTATCCTTTTTCTGTGTGCCGTATTGTGGCTCATGCAGCTGCGTCTTGAACGCTCAGAAAGAAATTTAGCCCAAAAAGAAGAAGAGTATCGGATTGTACTTTCTGCCAACAAAAAACAGCAGGAAAATATTAACCGACTGATACAAGAGCAAAAAAAGCAGGAAAAACTGCTTTTACAAACGGAACGGGAAAAACAAAATCTTGTGCACACATACCGGACAAAGCAGGCACAAGTATATAAACGCAATGACCAAAAAAGTGCAGAGTGGAAACAAACCGAAATTCCCGAACCTGTTTTGCAGCTTTTAAAGGAAAAAAAGGATTACCGATGAAAAAATATCTTTTCTTGCTGCCGGGATTTTTTATCCTCTGCGCCTGTGGAAAATCTCATCTTGTTTATGAAACGGATATACAGCTTGTCAAAGCACCGCAATTTCTTTTAGAAGCACTGCCTCTTCCGTCATTTACGGGCAGCACGAATGAAGAGCTCCTTCTTTATACCCTCGGTCTGGAAGAAAATTTATCCCTGTGCAATGCCCGCCTGCATGCCATAAAAAAAAGTATGGAAGAGAAAAATTTTCATGAAAGTTACTCACAAACAAAAAAGTGATTATTTCTTATAACAGACAAAGCACTCTGTTAAAAGAAAAATCATGAAAAAAGCCCTCAAACGAGGGCTTTTTTTTATCTGCAGTACTTTTTCCCCGCATTGAAAGCAAGCGTAAAAATTTTACAAACAGCCGCAAGAACCATACAAAAACGGACGGCAAAAATATCTTTTTTCCTCATGGTTAAAATACGAAACCTCAAAAAAATTACCGTAACAAGCGCAAAATTCAATTTAATCCTTAACATAAGCATTTAAGCAAAAAAAATTTAAACGGCAAAAATATGCCAAAATAAAAAGCCGTAAAATGCCATATACTGCGTTTTTAATTTTTTTACGTGGTGGGTATTTGCTTATAAAAAAAACTTGTCAATTTGACATATTTTTGCTATAAACAGTTTAGATAAAGTCTAAATAAGCATATCACCGAGCAAATAAGCACAGGACGTGCGGAACGTGAGCAAACAGGCTTACAGGAACAGCCGAACGGCGGAAAATTCGTTTGCGTTTGCGACAGTAACTAAGCGATTACGCAAACCAATTACGCAAGCGGGCAGTAAAAATCGTATGCTCTCAATGTCATCTCAAGGCAGGTAAATTTTGCAAAAGGAAACATTTTTTCAGGAAGTTCTTTTAAACCAAAAAAATGCTGACATTTTGCAGGTTTTATCGGAAATTTGTGAATATATAGAGCATGATAAAGAGTTTTTGTATAATCCTCTTCTTATTCTTGGAAAAACAGAAACCGGTAAAAGCCATATCATGCATATTCTCAAAAAATGCTATCCGGAGCAGGTTCAGTGCATACAAGGCGGTGATTTGGTTTATCAGACAAAGGTGCGGAACCTTTTTCAAGTGGAAAAGGAATGTAAGGTCCTTTTCATAGACGATATCCAGCACTGCAGGGAAAATACAAATCTTCAGGAGCAGCTCATTTATTTTATGGATACGCTTCCTGCGCATATTCTGCTTATTTTCCTGCAAAATACGGACAGTGAAGTTTCTTTTACCAAACATTTTCAGAGCAGGATGACGCAAGGGTTAAGCTTTACCCTGCAGGAACCCGATTTGGAAATTAAAGTTCGCTACACGCAGAACTGTTCCGATGAAAAGGAGCTCAAACTCAGTAAAGAACAATGTTTGTATATTGCCCGCAGAAGCTCCGGCTTCCGGAATATTCAAAACATTTTAAATCATATTCATTTATATAAGAAACAAATGAATAGCATGCCGGCCATGCAGGATATTGAACGCATTGTGGCAAAAAAAGGCTATGTTTTCACAGCCAACCCCGACATTATCATTGCAACCGTTGCAGAAGTGTATGACTTTACAGCAAAGGAAATAAAAGGAAAAAAGCGCTACCCGAGAATTGCCGAAGCAAGGCATTTATGCATTTATTTATGCCGAACCCTGCTTGGTATCACCTACATGGAAATTGGCAGAATTTTTGGCGGAAAAGACCATTCAACCATTGGCTATTCCATTAAAAAAATTGAAGATTTACGAGTTACGAACAAAGTTATGAACAATTTAGTAACAGAAGTGACAATGAAGTGCAAAAAAAACCTCACAAACCTGAAATAAGCAAAAAATTGTTCCTTTTGTTCCCTCGTGTTCCTTAAAATGTTCCTAAAACAGACAGAAAAAAGAAAATAAAAATAAATAGTTATCTGAGTTAGGAACAAAGGAACAATCACTTAATTAACTATTAACAAAATATATGTTATTTGTAAAAAGGATTAATGCGTATGTTAGTAACAATTACAAAAGAAGAAGTCATTAACGGGCTTGCAAAAGCCGCATCCATTATCCCCATGAAAGCAGGGGCACAATATCTGCGCTCCGTGTGGATACAGGCAAAACAAGACGATACCGTTACGGTTATGGCAACGGATGTAAATATGGAATTTACAGGCACCTACAAAGCACGCGTGCAGGAACCGGGACAAGTGGGCGTCAACGGCAAAGCCATGGTGGAACTTATCCGCCGTTTGCCTGCAGGAGATATTAATCTTCGTTTGGATAAGGAAAATAACACCCTTTTGGTGGAACAGGGACGCCGTTCCTATAAACTGCCTATTTCCGATCCTGTCTGGTTTCAGCTGCTTCCTCCTTTCCCGGAAGAAGGGGCTGTGCTTTGGGCAGGGGATTATTTTCAGGAGCTTATTGAACGCGTCAGCTTCTGCATCAGTGACGATCAGGAAGTTTTATCCTGCCTGTATATGAAATCCGTGGAAAACGGCAAAGTGGACGTTTGCGGTTTGAACGGGCATCAGTTTGCCGTTACCAGTTTTGTCAATGATGAAATTGCAAAGAAAATCGGCGATGAAGGTTTGCTGCTGCAAAAGAAATATATTCAGGAAATTAAAAAATGGCTGGGTGAGGATGAAATTTATTTCAATTTCACGGAGCGCCGTTTTCATATCAAGAATAAAGACGGTTCCGAACATATCAGCGTGCCGAGAACTATGGCGACCTATCCCGATTACCGCCTGTTCATCAATAAGCTCAATGCCGATGATGCTTCAAAATTGACTGTGAACAAACGTGAAATCATGGAAGCGCTCGACCGTATTTATATCTTTAATAATGATAATGACCGCTGCACCTATTTTAATTTATCCGCCAAAACGGCCGTTGTGTCCGCACAGGCGCAGGAAACCGGTTCAGCCAGTGAAGAACTCGATTTAACCTATGACGGAACTATTCAAAAAATCGCCTTCCCCACCAAGAATTTAATGGAAATTCTCGGGCATTTCCAATCTGCCGATTTGGAATGGACGCTGACAACGCAGGAAGGTCCCTGCGGAATTACGGGCAGTGAAGATCCCGATTATATGGTACTCATTATGCCCATGAAAATTGCGCAAACAAGTTATTATGAAGAATAGAGAATAAAACAGGTCTGAATACAATGAGCCAAAATAATTTAATGAATACGAAATCCGCATCGAACTATGACGCCTCCGCCATTACCATTTTGGAAGGACTTGCCGCCGTACGCAAACGTCCTGCCATGTATATCGGCAGCACTGACGCAAGAGGGCTGCACCACCTTGTCTATGAAGTGGTGGACAACTCCATTGACGAGGCAATGGCAGGCTATTGCGATAAAATCGAAGTTATTTTACACCATGACAACAGTGTGACCGTCCGCGATAACGGACGCGGTATTCCTGTTGATATCCATCCCAAAGAAGGAGTGCCGGCTGTACAGGTTGTTATGACAAAACTCCACGCCGGCGGTAAATTTGACAATAATGCTTATAAAGTTTCCGGCGGCCTGCACGGGGTGGGCGTATCCTGTGTAAACGCATTGTCGGAATGGCTGGAAGTGACAATCAGACGGGACGGAAAACGCTATCGTCAGCGTTATGAACGCGGTACACCCGTCACCGAAGTGATTGAAGTAGGGGAAGCGGAAGGACACGGCACCCGCGTGCATTTTCTTCCTGACGATAAGATTTTTGAAACCAATGAATTTTCCTTTGATATTCTGGCAAAACGCTTTGAAGAGCTTGCATACCTGAATAAAGGCATTGAAATCGAATGCACGGACGAACGTACCAATGAAGTGCATGTGTATAAGGCAGAGGGCGGTATTCAGCAGTTTGTACAGGATTTGAACAGTGAAAAACAGCCCCTGCACCGCATTATTTATGCGGAAGGAACACAGGACAACGTCAATGTGGAATTTGCCCTGCAGTATAATGCAACCTATAAAGAAAACGTGCATACCTTTGCCAATAATATCCGCACTGTCGAGGGCGGTACCCATCTTGCCGGTTTTAAAACGGCGCTGACCCGTGCTATCAATGCCTATATTAAGGATCAGCCCGATTTGACCAAGAAAATGAAAGGGGAAAGCCTGACCGGCGATGATGTGCGCGAAGGTCTGACAGCTATTATCAGCGTTAAACTGCCCCAGCCCCAGTTTGAAGGGCAAACCAAGACAAAGCTTGGCAACAGCGAAGTAACAGGCATTGTCCAAGGCATTGTTTATTCTTCCCTGAGCGAATTTTTCGGCGAAAACCCCAAAGAAGCACGTCTTATTATCGATAAGGCGGTCGATGCATCGAGAGCAAGGGAAGCAGCCCGCAGAGCAAAGGACTTGGTGCGCCGCAAAGGACTTCTTTCCGAAAACTCTCTTCCCGGCAAACTCGCCGATTGTCAAAGCAAGGACGCCGCAGAATGTGAAATTTTCATTGTGGAAGGGGACAGTGCGGGCGGTTCCGCAAAATCCGGGCGCAACCCCAATACGCAGGCTATTCTTCCGCTGCGCGGCAAAATCCTGAATACCGAGCGTACCCGTTTTGACCGCATGCTGACCAGTCAGGAAATCAAAAATATGATTACCGCCATGGGCATAGGCATTGGTGAAGATACGGATTACAACAAGCTCCGCTACCATAAGATTATCATTATGACGGACGCTGACGTGGACGGCTCCCATATCAGGACATTAATGCTGACCTTTTTCTTCCGTCAGTATGAAGAACTTATCAAACGCGGACATCTTTACATTGCGCAGCCGCCTCTTTTCAGAGTTGCAAAAAAATCCGCAAAATTTGAAAAATATTTAAAAGATGAAAAAGCCCTTGATGAATTTCTTTTTGAGCGTCTTGCCACGGGTGTCCGCCTTGAAAATGCTGAAGGAAAAAGCTTTGCCGGCAATGATTTAGTCAATATTTTACAGCATATCGATTATTTGCAGGCCCGCATGCTGGAAGCGGAAAATTCCGGGGTGGAACGCAGTTTATTTCTTTCCTTCCTGCGGTATCCCGGCGAAAATCCCGAACAGGAAATTGTGGAGCGCAAGCATATTCCTCAGGAAATCACTGAGTATATGGCAAGCTGCGGCTATAAAATCAGCCTTGATGTGGAAGTGCATGAGGAAGAGGAACGGGTCTTTTTGGTTTTTGAAAATAATTCGGGACACAGAACCCGCCTTGCTCTGGAATTTTTCCATGCAAAAATGCACAGAAGCGCAAAACAAACCTTGCAGGCTCTGCAAAATGAATGCGGCTCTTTCCCCTTTAAATTGGAAGGCAGCGAAGGCACGACAGAAGTCAATGATTACTTCGAGCTGCGGGAAAAAGCCTTTTTGGAAGCAAAAAAAGGCTATCAAATTCAGCGCTATAAAGGTTTGGGCGAAATGAACCCCGACCAGCTTTGGGAAACGACCATGAACCCGGAAAACAGAACGCTTTTGCGCGTCAATATTGAAAATGCCGAAGCGGCTTCCGTTGCCATTGAGGAACTCATGGGCGATCGGGTTGAACCGCGCCGTGAGTATATTATCAGAAACGCTTTGCAGGCGGGTGAGCTGGATATTTAATTTTTGTGAAGTACAGAGAGATACGATATGGAACATACAGAAAATACGGAGTTATTTCCGCAGCTGGATATTGAAAAGGAACTGCGTCAATCCTATTTGGATTATTCCCTCAGCGTTATTGTGGGACGTGCCATTCCTGACGCCCGTGACGGCTTGAAGCCTGTGCACAGACGCATTTTGTTTGCCCAGTCCATTTTGAACAATACCTACCGCAATGCCCATAAAAAATGTGCCCGTATCGTGGGGGACGTTATCGGTAAATATCACCCCCATGGCGACACGTCCGTGTATGACGCGCTGGTGCGTATGGCACAGGATTTCAACATGCGCGACCCTTTGGAAGACGGACAGGGAAACTTTGGTTCCATTGACGGCGACAGCCCCGCCGCCATGCGGTACACGGAAGTACGCATGAGCCGTCTTGCCGGGGAATTTTTAGCGGATATTGAAAAAGAAACCGTTGACTTTCGGGATAACTATGACGGCAGCGAACAGGAACCCACAGTCTTGCCGACAAAAATCCCGAATCTGCTGGTAAACGGTTCTTCCGGCATTGCCGTTGGCATGGCGACCAATATTCCTCCCCATAATTTGGGGGAACTTTGCGACGCTTTGCTTTTGCTGATTAACGACCCTGAAACAAGCGTTGATGAGCTCATGCAGTTTGTCAAAGGTCCTGATTTCCCCACAGGCGGACAAGTTTATGCAGGGCAGGGCTTGGTGGACGCTTACCGCACAGGACGCGGCATTGTCAAAGTGCGCGGACGCATGGAAGTGCGCGAACGGGGTAAAAATACCCAGTCCATTGTGATTACCGAAATCCCTTATGCGGTAAATAAATCCGGTTTGGTAGAAAAAATCGCCGCCCTTGTCAATGACAGACGCATTGAAGGGGTATCCGACCTTAAAGACTTATCCGACCGAAACGGTATTCGCATTGAAGTGGAACTCAAACGGGGCACTATTCCTGATTTGGTGATCAATGCCTTGTATAAATATACGCCCATGGAAACCTCCTTTGGCTATAATATGCTGGCTGTACTCAATAACAGACCGATTTTATTCAATTTAAAAACAGCCCTTGTGTGCTTTTTAGACCACAGGCGGGAAGTGATTATCCGCCGTTCCCGATTTGATTTGAATAAGGCGGAAGCCCGGGCACATATTGTGGAAGGCTTATTAAAAGCTCTGGATATTATTGATGAAATTGTTGCATTAATCAAAGCCAGCGAAACTCCGCAAATTGCCAAGCAAGGACTGACGGATACCTTCGGCTTCAGTGAAATACAGGCACAAAGCATTTTGGATATGCGCCTGCAGCGTCTGACGGGTCTGGAACATGACAAATTGCAGGAAGAGTTTGACGAGCTCATGAAACTCATTGCGTATCTGAAGTCCGTTTTGGAAGACAGTGAAGTACTGCGCGGGGTTATGCGTGATGAAATGGTTATGATTAAAGAAAATTATGCCACAGCCCGCAAAACCGAAGTGGTGGGTGAAGCCCTTTCCGGTATTGATATTGAAGATTTAATCCCTGACGAGGAAGTGGTCATTACCCTTTCCCGCCGCGGTTATATCAAACGCACCACCTTGGGCAATTACCAGCAGCAAAAACGCGGCGGCAAGGGCATAGCAGGTCTCAATACCGGCGATGATGATTTTGTACAGGATTTCATCACGACCACCAATCACCAGTATTTGTGCCTCTTTACCAATAAGGGCAGAATGTATCAGCTCAAGGTTTATCAGGTGCCTGAAGGCAGCCGTACGGCAAAGGGCATGCATATTGCCAACCTCCTGCCCCTTGATAAGGAAGAATTTGTGGCAAATGTGCTTACCGTGCGGGAATTTGCCGAAAATCAGCATTTCTTCTTTGTGACCCGCTCCGGCATGGTGAAAAAATCCAGCGCCGCCCTTTATGAAAAATGTCGGAAGAGCGGCTTGATTGCCCTTAGTATCAAGGAAAATGACGAACTCATTGCCGTGCACCAAGTGGAAGAAAGCGACAGCATAGTGCTTGCCACAAAAATGGGTATGGCTATCCATTTTGCCTGTCAGGATGTGCGTTCCATGGGACGCGGCGCTTCCGGGGTCAAGGGTATCAGCCTGCGCAAAAATGACCGGGTGGTCAGCTGTCTGCCCATTAAAGACGGGGATACCACTACGGAAATTATGAGCATTTCCGAACTCGGCTACGGCAAGCGTACCTGTGTGGAATTATACCGCAAGCAAAACCGAGGCGGTATCGGTATCATCAATTTCAAGGTAAGCCCCAAGACAGGCAATGTCATTGGTTCTATCCCCGTCACCGATGAAGACAGCCTTGTCCTGCTTACCTCCACCAACAAGATTATCCGTCTCGGCGTCAGAGAAATCAGCTCCTACGGGCGGGCTACCATGGGTATACGCTTGGTCAGCCTTGACGACAATGCGACGGTAGTCGGCTATGACACGGTACCCATGGGAAAAGACGAGGACAGTCAGGAAGAATAGAAACGGGAGCATTTCCGCTTAATACTAAGAATTATTATTTTTCAAAGGGAAAACTTTTCCAAAAATTTTCCCCTTGAACCCCTGTCAAAACGTTTTAACTTTTACAGCAAACTGTTCTGAATGTCATAAGGAACTGTTCCAAAGATTTTCTCATTCTTTTTTCCTGTGAAAAGTTTTTTTCCTCATCCCATTACCTGTAAAACCGCTGCGGAGAAAATCCACAGCGGTTTTTTTACGGGAGTTTCACGTTTAAAGTCTTGAACAAGAGTGGTTTTGCAGAGGATACCCCATGCAGCCCGTGTCAAGCGGGTACATTTCGGGGCAAGCTTTGTATATCCTTCGGCAGTACTCGCAAAAATTTTCTGCTTATCTTCGGGAAAATTTTTGCCCTGCCTTCTTTCTCCGTAAAAAGTTCGGTGTTTTCCTATAAAAACAAGGTCGGGGCAATTCCCTGTAATGATATTGATTTTTGAAAAAGTTTGGCATAAAAAATAATAGGCTGCCTTAATTTGTTTACGAAAAAAAAAGAGTTTGTTAGTATGGAGGGGTACACAATGCACCCTTTGTTTTTAGGAAAAATAATGAAAAAAATCTTTCTTTCCGTTTTTTTTATTCTTTGCGTTATGCAGGCAAAGGCCCTTGCTGCCGATTTTGACGCTGTGCTTGATGTCAGTCAGGAAGAGCGTATTTTAAAATTAAAAGAGCATATTCTTGCAGGAGATTACAGCGAAGGACTTGGTGCGCTCAAACAAAGTATTTTGGATGAAACATTGCCCGCAGAAGAGAGATTTGCGATTTTGGAGAAAGTTTATTATATTTTCAAAGACTTGGGAAAATATAAAGAGGCGGGCGAAATTCTGGAGCTAGCCTATTTAATCACCCCTGTCAATGAAAAGGTTTTGCAAAAAACCCGTGCGGAACTTGTCCGCTTTTACAGAACTGTCCGTAAATGGACAAAATGTATTGACGCGCATTTTTATTATTTGGAGCATGTCAAAGTCCCGGCGGATGAGAAAAAAGCTGTTTTATTTGAAATTATTGACGATTATCAAAAAAACAGAGCCTTTGAGCAGGCAAACCATGTTTTGGATGAAGTCTTCAATTTATGCGAAACAAAGCAGGATTTTGCCCAGTTGTATTATTATCATGCCCAAAGCGAATTTAATCAGAATAATTACCAAAAAGCCATTGAACTCTATAAAAAAGCACTGGCACAGGAAGCTCTGGACGAAAACCGCAGGGCAAACAGTCTGTATCGGCTTGGTTTTTGCTATGAAATTCTCCATGAAGAGGACGATGCGCTTTATTACTATGAACGGGCTTTGCCCCTTTCCAAGAATGCCTTTGTGATTGAAAGGCGGATAGAAAAATTGCAGGCAAAAAATAAAAAATAAACAGCGGAACAGCATGAAAATACAAATACCAAAGATGAATTATTCCCGTTTTTTGATTACGGTGAAAAATTTTGTGGATAATACACGGCTTTTCAAAAAAAATGTCAGCTCCCAAAGCTTGGGGCTAGCTCGGATTTTTTCTTGGATTTCCTTTGTTATCATCATTTTTTTCAGTATTTTCCTCTCTGTTTTTATTGCCACCAATACCCGAAGCAGCCTTATCAACAGTCAGGAATCCTATGCCCTTTTATTGGCGGAAAATATGAACAGGCAAATCTTTCGCCGCTTTACCCTGCCTGTAGCCTATGCTTCAGGGCGGGTCACCCTCTCCGAGCCTGACCAGTACCGTTTGCTTGACGAAGTGGTTAATTCTCTTATGCACGGGCTGCGCATTGAATCTATCCGTATTTTCGACAATAATGAAATGGTTGCTTATTCCACCAATAAAGAAGAACTGCAAAGCAAATCCCTTTCTACGCAGGGGGTAAAAAATGTTTTTGAAAATAAGGCGCACAGCTTTGAAATTACTTCAAAAATGAGTTTTCTGCGGGCGCTTTTTACGCCTAATTTGCCCCATGAAACCTTTATCCTGCGCACCGTGTATCCTTTGACCATTGATTATGAGTTGGCACCGTTCCAAAATATGGACGAGGAAAACCGGCCTATTTTGGGAGCGCTGGAAATTATGCAGGACGTAACTGATTTGTATAAAATAGCTATCCGTTCTCAGTGGACCATTTTGTTCGGCTTTACTCTGTCCATTTTGATTTTGTTCGTGCTTTTGCAAACCATAGCCAAGCTTGCGGAACGCATTATTTCGGAACGTATCAAGCGTACAAAACAGCTGGAAGCAGAGCTTAACCAAAGTGAAAAACTCGCCAGCATGGGTCGCATGGTTTCCAGTATCGCCCATGAAATACGCAATCCCTTAGGCATTATCAAATCCAGCTCGGAATTTCTCATTAACCGCGGAAATATGGATAAAACAGGGACGCAGCTGGTACATGCCATTTATGAGGAATCAAAACGCCTCAGCAATACGGTTTCCGATTTTTTGGATTATGCCCGTCCCCGCAAAGCAGGCAATGATGTGGTGAATTTGACGGAACTTGTGGAGAAGGTCTGGGGCTTTTTGCAGACTTCTTTTACAGAAAAAAATATTACGGCAAAAATAGATTTGCCGGAAAATCTCAGCATACGCGGAGATACGGATTTGCTCTACCGTGCCATCTACAATATTTTTATCAATGCGGAACAGGCTATGGAAAAGGACGGAACAATCACGGTCACGGGCAAACAGGAATACGATTTTATTTATCTTCGTTTTACGGACAGCGGCAAAGGCTTCAGCGGGGATATTTCCAAGTTTCTTGACCCCTTCTTTACCACTAAGGACACGGGAACGGGACTCGGGCTGCCCATTGTGCAGAGCATTATCAAAACCCACAGCGGTGAGATGCGTCTGAAAAATGCGGAGGAAAACGGGGTTATCCTTGGGGCGTGTGTGGAATTTGTCCTGCCGGTGTCACAGGATATTCCGACCCGTCTTGATGAAAAGAAAGAACAGAAAAAAGCCGAGCAGCTCAAACTTGCCGAACAGGCTGAACCCAAGGCAAAAACCGGACAGAGCAAGACAGAAAATGACAAAACAGAAAAGATAAACGATGACGGAAAACTCTATTTTACAAAAAACGAGTAACAGAAAGAATGATGGAAGAATTAAGGAGCAATCATGGCAGGCGGCCGCGTACTGATTATTGATGATGAAAAAAACTATTTGCTGATTTTACAGGCAATTTTGGAAGATGAGGGTTACGAAGTCACCACTATTAACGATCCGGAAATGGTTATGCCCTATCTGGAAGAATCAGAAGTGGATGTGGTCATAACCGATATGAAAATGCCTAAAATCACAGGCAGGGAACTCTTGGAACATATCAAAAAAAGCTATCCGCGCCTGCCTGTGCTCATTATGACAGCCTTTGGCAGCATTGAAAGTGCGGTGGAAGTCATGCGTCACGGCGCCTTTGATTATATCACCAAACCCTTTGCCAATGACGAACTTTTGCTTTCCCTCAATAATGCCATGGAATTATCCAAAACCCACAGGCAATATCAAATTTTGCGGGAAAGTCTGGAAGAACGCTTCAGCTCGCACCAGATTATCGGCAAATCCAAAGCGATATTGGACACCCTTGCCTTGGTCGACAGGGTGGCGCAGTCAAAATCCTCCGTCCTTATCTGCGGAGAATCAGGCACGGGAAAATCCTCCATTGCAAGAGCTCTCCATTTTTCTTCCCCGCGCAACGACATGCCCTTTGTGGCGGTCAACTGCAAAGCGTTTACCACTCCCATGCTTGATGTGGAACTTTTCGGGCAGGAAAGTTCCGGGGTCAATGATACGGTTGCCATGAAGCGCGGACGCATTGAACTTGCCGATCAGGGCACGTTATATCTAAGCGAAATAGCCAGCCTTTCCATGGAACTGCAGGTCAAGCTTTTGCGGGTTTTGCAGGATAAAACCATTGAACGGGTGGGCGGAACGGAGCCTGTCAGCGTGGACGTCCGTCTTGTCGTCAGCACGGCAGAAGATTTAAACCAGTTGGTTTTGCAGGGAAAATTCAGGGAAGATTTATTTTACCGCCTCAATGTCGTTAAAATCGTCATGCCTCCCCTTCGGGAACGGCGGGAAGATATCCCCCTTTTGGTGGCGCATTTCCTCAATAAAATCTGCACGGAAAATAATATGCCCCAAAAATATTTCAGCTATGAAGCTTTGAATTACTTGAACGGCTATGAATGGCAGGGCAATATCCGCCAATTGCAAAACGTGGTGGAACGCTGTGTTATTATGGTGCCCCATAAGGAAATCGGGGTTGAGGATTTGCCGCCTGAAGTCAAAGATGAAGACGCCCAGTTTACCAGTGCGGTGGATTTGCTGCCGCCCACCATGGATTTGGCAGAAACCTTGGATAAAATCGAAGGGGCAGTCATACGCCGTGCCTTGGTGCGGGCTGACTTTGTCCAATCAAGAGCGGCGGAAATGCTTGGCATTTCCCGCAGCCTGATGCAGTATAAGCTCAAAAAATACAATATCACCGGACACTAAGAATTATCTCTGCTGTCGTATTCGCAGAGCTCGTTCACTTGCTAACGAGCTGCTGCCCCCCTATTCCCCCGTATTGCCCGTTTTTTTCAGAAAAACAAGCGATTGTGGGGGTATGGGGGAAATCATTTCCCCCATAAAAAGAAAATTTTATTATTATCTTTTGCAGTTATACAAAATCAACCTGATACTGAAACAAAGCATTAATTTTTAAAATTCCCCCCTTTCTCAACTTGACAAACGGGCTTTCCTGTGAAAAAAGGAAGGCATATCGAAATGTATGACCAAGGGCAGCGGTTTTTATTCAACACCCTTGTATCATTCAAAAATATGTAAAAAGAGAAGGAGAAAACATCATGATTAATGAAAAATTGCAAGCAGCTTTCAATGACCAAATCAACAAAGAATTATATTCCGAATATCTTTATCTTGCCATGAAGATTTACTTCCTTGAAGAAAATCTCAATGGTTTTGCCAACTGGTTTGATGTGCAGGTACAAGAAGAACGTGCTCATGCTATGGGCTTATTCAATTATTTGAATGACCGCGAAGGCTCCCTTAAACTGGAAGCTATTGATAAACCGGTTGTTGAAGGCAATACCCCTGTCGCTATTTTTGAACAGGTGCTCAAACATGAAAAATTTGTAACCGAAAGAATCAGCGCTCTTATGGATGTTGCTGATGAAGTGCATGACCGTGCAGCCCTCAGCTTCCTTGACTGGTACATTAAAGAACAGGTTGAAGAAGAAGCAACTGCTTCTACTATTCTTGGCACACTTCGTCTTATCGGCGATGATAAAAAAGCTCTCCTTATGCTGGACAGAGAACTTGCAACCCGTACCTTTACTGCTCCTGTCATTGGCTAGGAAAAGCTGGAAAAGTCATAAAAGCTTACAATAAAAAGAGTGCCTCGGCACTCTTTTTTATATTTTTATAAAT
>CAJTMS010000020.1:25476-29842 GCA_910577155.1 uncultured Mailhella sp. | reverse complement strand
TTAAAAATTTAGCTATTAGGAGGAATTATGAGTAAAAAAAGATTATTATCATACATAACTGATGATGATTTATACAAATGTGTAAAAAATGTTGTTGATCCCATTCAAAAAGCAATCAAAGAAAAAGAGCAAACTCTTTATGATAACGTTATAGATCCTTTTTCTGCTATTTTTGATTCTATTATTAATAAAAAATCATTAATCCAATGGATAAATGATGAAAAATCACGACAAATTCAAAAAACATTACAAAACGAAATCGGTATGTTTCATCAATCTTTAGTAGGAAAAATTGATGGCTGGGAAGATTTAGGTAAAGGGCAAGTTGTAGATTTGCGGAATAAAAATTTAAAAATAATTGCTGAAATCAAAAATAAATTTAATACAACAAAAGGAAATCATAAGGTTGCAATATATGATGATTTAGAAAATAGATTAGAAGGATATAATGAAAAATGGACAGCTTACTATGTTGAAATAATTAGGAAAAGCAAGACTAAATATTGTAAACCATTTACACCACCAGATAATAAAACAGGGCAAAATAGAAAAGAACACCCAAAAATAAAAGTAATTGATGGTGAAAGTTTTTATTCTCTTGCAACAGGTTCACCAACAGCCCTTGTTGATTTATATAAAATATTGCCAAAAGTTATATGTGACATTACTGGACATACAATTAAAATGGATAAAATGTATAATATCTTATTTGAAAAAGCTTATAACATAACGCTTTAAAATATTTAACAATCGATATTTATGATTCGTGTTTTTATATTAACTACAAATCTTATAATTTAAATAAGTTATAACACTAAATCAATAAGAAAAAAAGTTTTTTAACGGCATGTTAGGTATGGCAAAAAGAGTGGGAAATTTATTTTTCATAAGTTCTGCATATTTTGCAGGACTATCATAGTGGATTATAAATCTTAAAACGCTTTGAAAGGGGTTTATGGGGAAAACTTTTTCAGAAGTTTTCCCCCTTGAAAATTATAATTGTTTAACAAACTGTTTTAAAGCACTTTTTTTCCGCCGATATAGTGGGTGCAGACGCGTCCGTGCATGGTTTGTCCCAGAAAGGGTGTATTGGCGGATTTGGAATGGAAGTTTTCCTTATCTGCAGTCCATTCGATGTCCGGGTCAAAGAAAAAGAAATCTGCCGTATCGCCCTTTGCAAAGGTATTGCAGGGGAGTTTAAAGCGTTTTGCAGGGTTGACGGTGTATGCGCGCACAATATCTTCTTGGGTAAAAATGCCTTCGTGCACCAGCCTCCAGAGCAGGGTCAGGGCGGTATCCAGCCCGCTAATACCGTTTGGCACCATATCAAGGGGATTTTCCTTTTCGTGTTCGGCATGGGGGGCATGGTCGGTGATAAGACAGTCGATAAGCCCTGTTTTCACCGCTTCGCGCATGGCAAGCACATCGTCCCATGTGCGCAGGGGAGGATTGACCTTTGCATTGGTATTGTAATTATCAAGGGCATTTTCATCAAGGAGCAGGTAATGGGGGCAGGTTTCAGCGGTAACGTCGACGCCCCGTTCCTTAGCCCGCTTGATTAAATCAAGACTTTTGCGGCAGGAAACATGGGCGATATGCACGGGTATCTGCAAATATTCCGAAAGCATGATATCCCGTCCCACCTGCAGGGCTTCACCCATATCAGGCTGTCCTTTGACCCCTAATTTTGCGGATAATTTGCCTTCATTCATGTGGGCGCCGCGGGCAAGGTAGGGATCTTCGCAGTGGTCGATAAAAAGCATATCCAAGTCACTGCCGTATTCCATGACACGGCGGACAATTTCCGTGCTGTAAAGGGGTATTCCGTCATTGGAAACAGCGGTGCAGCCCGCTTCTGCCATTTCCCCGAGGGGGGTGAGCTCTTCGCCTTTAAGCCCGAGGGTGGCAGCCGCCACAGGGTGCAAAAAAGGTCCGTAAGGGTGCGTGTTTCTTGCTTTTTCCAGCATATAGCGGGTTATCCCCTCATTGTCATTGACAGGGCTGGTATTAGCCATGCAAAACACATGGGAATAGCCCCCGTGAAGAGCTGCCTCCAGTCCTGTATCGATATCTTCTTTCCATTCCATGCCCGGGTCGCGAAAATGCACATGCACGTCAATAAGGCTGGGGAAAAGGATTTTTCCCTGCATGTCAAGAACAGTGCAGTTTTGCGGCGCAGGGATATTTTCCCCGAGGGCGACAATGCGTCCCCCTTGTTTTCCGTAATTTTCACCGTAATTTCGGTATCCTCTGTGCAAGCCGTCGTCAGCGTCAAATGCAAAACCGTGGCTTGCGTTTTCTTCTGTATTTTCTGTAATGAGCAGGTCAACGGTTTTACCCAAATACACAGCATTTTTAAATAAAATCATGTTATTCCCCCATTTGAGGATTGAGCGTTATATCATCGTTTCGTGTGCCGTACAAATAGAGAACCGCCATACGGGTGGCAACACCGGCAGATACCTGATTGAGCACCAGACTGTCAGCGCAGTCGGCGATTTCACTGGAAATCTCCAGTCCTCTGTTCATGGGACCCGGGTGCAGGATTTTTGCGTTCGGCTTTGCGTCCAGTAAATGTTTACGGGTCAGGCAATAGCGGCGGGAATAATCGCCTAAATCCGGCAAAAGCCCTGCTGCCTGCCGTTCCAGCTGCAGACGCAGGCACATGACAGCATCAACGCCCTGCACGGCTTTTTTCAAATCAGCATAGACTTCCACAGGAAATTCATCAAGATAGCGGGGCAAAAGCGTTTTTGGGGAGCAAATACGGACAGTAACGCCAAAGCGGGTCAGCCAGTTGATATTGGAACGAGCCACCCGGCTGTGGTTGATATCGCCTAAAATAAGCAGAGTTTTGCCTGCAAATTCTCCCTTCCATGCTTCACGCAAAGAAAAGGCGTCTAAGAGCGCCTGTGTGGGGTGGGCATGCCAGCCGTCACCTCCGTTGACAACGCTGCAATTGAGCCGTTCAGCCAAAAATTGGGCTGCTCCGGAGCTGGAATCCCTAATCACAATAATATCGGGGTGCATGGCTTGCAGGGTCAGGGCAGTATCCTTGAGGCTTTCGCCTTTTTGCAGGCTTGAGCCGCTTTTGCCGAGGGCAAAGGTATCCGCAGAAAGCCGCTTTGCCGCTGTGTCGAAGGAAAGTTTTGTTCTGGTGCTGGGTTCGGAAAAAAAGAGGGTGACAGTTTTCCCTTTCAGCGTGGGAACCTTTTTCACCGCTCGTAAATTCACTTCCTGAAAACGTTTGGCATTATCCAATATCATTAAAATTTCTTCGTTGGATAAATAGCTTACATCTAATAAATCCTTGTGACGCCATTTTAAAATAGCCATATCTGCTCCTTCTTTGCACCTTCGCTCATACAAAGCAATGAAAAAAGGCTACTGTATTGCAGGATTTTAGTAAAGAAAAAATTTTTGTTTTTCCTGACGGGGACAGAGACGGGAACAGAGTGTTTTATTTCTTTAATTCTGCAAAGACGGGCTCCAACAGGGGCATGAGCCGTATTGTTCCTTCGTCGGATAAATGGTCGTCGTCCCAGTAAAGGGCGGTTTTCCCCTCTATCACGTCATAGCCTGTTTTTTGGGTATTTAAAAAACAGGGGGCGGGGTCAAGAAAATAAACATCGGGAAATTCCTCTGCCAGTGTCCGAAGAATGCGACTGACATTTTTTGTCCTTTCCTGATAAGCTTTGTCCGATTCCCCTAAAACAGTATTGATTTTTTCCGGACTAAAACCGAATAAGTAGGAGAGCTTATTGGCAGAAACGGGCACATAGGAAATAGGCTGCGGAAGCGATCCGACAAAATAAATTGTTTCTACGCCGTTTTTCCGCAAAAGGAGAATGGTATCTTTCAAACTGCGGTATAAAACTTCGCAGGGGTCATCGCTTTCGTAATCAAATGAGCGCAGCGGATGGGTAATCGTTGTTTTTCTCATAATATCAACGCCTCTCATTTGGTAATCATAGCGATAAGCGATAACGGCAGTATCAAAGCGTCGTGCCTGTATTTTTTCCGTTGTTTCCCGATAGGATTTTTTTGCTTCCTCTCTTTCATTTTTCCCCTCGTTATCGTGATAGGTACGGTAGGGGAGCATCATCAGATGAAGGTAGGAGACATGGTATTTTTGGCTGAGCTGACGGATAAGAGGCTTGAGGTGGAAAGAATGGCTGTCGCCCAGCAGAAGCAGGCTTTTATCCGCCTGTTCGTCATTATATTCTTCAGGAATTTCTGATTTTGTATAGATAAATCCTTCATCGGAAGAAAGGGTAAAGGTTAAATTATTGATAAAAAGCAAAACAAGCCCAAAGGAACAGGCAACCCCTGTCCACAGCACCGCATGTTTTTTGAAAACAGGCTT
>CAJTMS010000020.1:23517-25019 GCA_910577155.1 uncultured Mailhella sp. | reverse complement strand
TTATAAAAAACATAGACGGCGGAAAAAAGAAAACTGCATGCAAATAAAAAGGACAAAAGATATACCGTTTTTCTCTTATTCAACCGAAAGAGATAAGAATAAAAAATACATAATAAGAGCGGAAAAATAAAATAAAACTGTTCTTCCACGCCCAGCGACCACGTATGCAAAAGGGGTATGGTTTCAGCGGCAGGGTCAAAATAGTTGGTGTGCAGGTAAAAATAAATATTGGGAACGGTTAAAAGCACACGCTTTGCAGCGCTGTACAGCTCACGCCGCTCAAGAATATTCACGGAGGTGAACCATTCAAAGAGCACCAGACAAAACACCATGAAAAAAAGAGCGGGGAAAATACGGCGGACACGGTTTTCATAAAATTCCACAAAGCTGAAACTGTTATTTTCGAGCCTGCGCTTGATAATCCCCGTAATCAAATAACCTGAAATCACAAAGAAAATACTGACGCCCACATAGCCCCCGCTGAAAAAAGGGATATGGCTGTGGTAAAAAATTACTGCCAAAACAGCAATTGCACGAAGCACGTCTATATCTGCTCTGTACTCTTTTGCCTGCATGTTTTCTCCGCTTCACGCCGTCTTATTGCATTGATTGAAAAATGGGTTCATAGAGGGGAGCCAAGAGCATTGCCCCTTCGTCTGACAAATGGTCGTCGTCCCAGTAAAGGGCGGTTTTTCCCCGTATCACGTCATAGCCTGTTTTTTGGTCATTTAAAAAATACGGGGCGGGGTCAAGGAAATAAACGCCGGGAAATTCCTCTGTCAGCGCCTGCAAGAGGGGATATATTTTTCCTGTCCGTTCCTGATACTCCTCAGTTGTTTCTCCCAGAGCCGCATTGATTTTTTCAGGCGTCAGCTTGAATAAAAACGAGAGCTTATTTGCAGACTGCGGAACAGAGGAATTTGCCTGCGGAAGTGAATTAACAAGATAAATCTTTTTGACGCCGTTTTCCTGCAAAAGGAGAATAATATCTTTCAAGCTTCTGTACAATGCCTGATACGGGTCGTCACTCTTCTCATCGAGAGATTTGAGGGGATAGAGGATTGCATTTTTTCTTTTTATTTCAATGCCGTCAATATGCCATGAGTAACGATAGGCGATAACGGCAGTATCAAACTGCCGCGTTTTAATTTTATCCGCAACGCTCTGATAGGTCTGTTCATAGCTCTTTATTTCGTTTTTCGTTTTGCCGGCGTTATAAGTACGGTAAGGCATGGGCATATTCGCATTATAGCAGGAAATACTGTATTTTTCCCCTAAGGCAAATGCCAGCGGTCTCAAGTGGAAAGAATGGCTGTCCCCTAATAATAAAAGCGTCTTATCGGCATTGTTTGCAACGTATTCCGCAGGCAGTTCAGAATGGGTAAAATGATAGCCCTCATCGGAAGAAAGCGTAAATTTTAAATTGTTAATAAAAAGGAGCATAATGCCAAAGGAACAGGCAACCCCTGTCCACAGCACCGCATGTTTTTTGAAAACAGGCT
>CAJTMS010000020.1:13046-23059 GCA_910577155.1 uncultured Mailhella sp. | reverse complement strand
TTATAAAAAACATAGACGGCGGAAAAAAGAAAACTGCATGCAAATAAAAAGGACAAAAGATATACCGTTTTTCTCTTATTCAACCGAAAGAGATAAGAATAAAAAATACATAATAAGAGCGGAAAAATAAAATAAAACTGTTCTTCCACGCCCAGCGACCACGTATGCAAAAGGGGTATGGTTTCAGCGGCAGGGGCAAAATAGTTGGTGTGCAGGTAAAAATAAATATTGGGAACGGTTAAAAGCACACGCTTTGCAGCGCTGTACAGCTCACGCCGCTCAAGAATATTTACGGAAGTAAACCATTCAAAGAGCACCAGACAAAACACCATGAAAAAAAGAGCGGGGAAAATACGGCGGACACGGTTTTCATAAAACTCCACAAAGCTGAAACTGTTATTTTCGAGCCTGCGTTTGATAATTCCCGTAATCAAATAACCTGAAATCACAAAGAAAATACTGACGCCCACATAGCCCCCGCTGAAAAAAGGGATATGGCTGTGGTAAAAAATTACTGCCAAAACAGCGATTGCACGAAGCACGTCTATATCTGCTCTGTACTCTTTTGCCTGCATTCTTACTCCGAAATTTTACTGAGAAATTCTCTTGCGTCTGCGTTCTGTTTTCCTGTCCTTGAGTACCTTAATTCAGCTTGAAAGTAAACGATAAAAGGGGCATGCCGCAAAACTCCCCTTTCAAAAAGGAAGTTCCGTCCTTTGTTTTAGCGGGCTTTTTCCTCTGCCATTCGGGCAAAAATTTTATCATAGACGTCATAGAACTGCATGGAGCCTTCAAAAGTCAGGTGGTCGTCATCATAATAAAAGAGATTTTTTTCGTCCATGACGGCATACTGCGCTGTTTCGGTATTCAAAAGACAGGGTCTGATATCGATAAATTCTATTTGCGGATAGTCATTTTTGAGCTTTGCAAAGACTTCAAAAACCTTTTTGTTGCGTTCCTCATAGCCGGTCTCTTTTTCTCCCAGTGCAGCATTGATTTGTTCGGGGGTATAATCAAAAAGCATGTGCAGAATATCCGCCTTGTTGGGGATATAGTCCAGCGCTTCCGGCACGGGTGACTGGAGATAGATGTGCTCAACGCCGTTTGCCAGGGCCTCTTCAATCATATCCCGCATACTTTGTGTAAAGCCCTGCAGAGGGGTGAGGTTCTTATCGGGCAAATAAACCAGAGGACGCCTTGCATCCTGTGAATAATACCTGTCTTTGCCGTCCAGCTTCTGCGAATAACGGAAGAACAGGAAAAGATTTTTGCTTTGGTAGGTCTTGTAATCTTCGGTAAGCTTATTCCATTCCTCGGTGTTTTGCTGTATTTTTTTGCGGTCAGTGTACTGCATGACGGCATTTTTCATAACCTGCGTATTCATAATGCCCGTTAAGCGGTATTTTTCAGCCAGTTTTTGGAATAAGCCTTCCATGACGCCGCAGTGACTGTCCCCTATAAAAATAAAGTCCACGGGGGTTTTTGCCTCAGCTGCCGCCGTTTGCGGAACAGCACGGAAAAAAACGCGGGTATAGGTGTAGTTGTCATAAAGTTTGCCGTACCGCATATACGTCGCCATGAAAAAGATACTTGTCATGCACAAAAGGGCAAGGCTCCAGACAACTTTTCTGTTTTTGAAAAAGGGTTTTTGGCGGACGGGTCTTTCCACAAAACGCCATGACAAATAAGAAATAAAAAAGATAACGGCGATTAACACCGCTGCGGCGGGAGGGGTGATTTCTTTATAAAAAGGAAAGGTGGAATAAAAAACAAAAACGGGCCAGTGCCATAAGTACAGGGAATAGGAAATAACCCCGATAAAAACAAGGATTTTATTATTCGTCAGCAAATGGATGATATTTTTTTTGTTGCTGAAGGTATAATCGGTTCCGCCGGCAATATAGAGAACTGCCCCGAGACAGGGAGGCAGAGCCCAAAATCCCGGGAAGAGCACAGTCTTATAACAGGTAATGGAGGCAAGCATGATGCCGAGCCCCAGCAAAATGCACAGGCTTTTTCCTTTTTGGCTTGCGGGCGTCCAGTTGGTATAGGCAAGCATGCTGCCGAGCAAAAGCTCCCATGCCCGAGCGGGGAGCATATAAAAGGTGAACTTTTGATTATAAAAAATAAAAACGGCAGAAAAAAGAAAACTGCAGCCAATGATTATCCACAAAAGCTTAATGACATTGACGGGCTGTTTTGCCTTGAGGGTCACATAAAAGAGCAGGGCAGGCATCACAAAATAAAACTGCTCTTCCACCCCCAGCGACCATGTATGCAAAAGGGGCATGGTTTCGGCTCTTGCGTCAAAATAATCCGTATTGGCATAAAAGAAAAAGTTTGCCAGCCCAAAAATTGCCCGGCGAATGGAACGCTGTAAATCCAAAATTTCCGTCATGCTCAAAAAATAATAGAGAAAGGCAAAAAAGACCATGACAACAACAAGGGCAGGCAAAATCCTCCGAATACGGTTTTCGTAAAATTCCAGAAAACTGAAAGTGCCGTTTGCTAATTTCCGTTTGATAATCCCTGTAATCAGATAGCCTGAAATCACAAAAAAGATACTGACGCCGACATATCCCCCGCTGAAAAACGGGATATGGGCATGATAAAAAATCACCGCCAAAACGGCGATTGCCCGAAGTACGTCAATATCCGGTCTATATTCTTTTGCCTGCATAATTTCCTCGGGGAAAATATTAAAGTAATTTTCAGGAAAAGTAAACACGTATTTTTCGGTACTGTGTTGAATTTGCCACACTTTTGCGGTTAAAATGTCATTGTGTTAAAATTGCCACAGATATTTTGCAGATAAAAACATTATAACTATTTGAAATAAAATGATAAAGGGAAAAATATTCTTTGGCATAAAATTTGCAATTTATGGAACTGATTTGTAACACTGAAAAGAATATGCCCGTTATAAAACGAAAAGACGTATTTGAATAAAGGAAGAAATAAGGACTATCTATGCTGCAGCAAACATTAATGCACGCCATTACCTATACAGGCATTGGACTTCATTCCGGAAAAGATGTGGAAATGAAGCTGCTGCCTGCAAAAGCAGATGCCGGCATTAGTTTTCATATCCATAATAAAAAAGATGTTTCCATTATCAGACCCAACCCTTTTGTGGTGGCAGCAACAGAACTTGCCACGACACTCGGCAATGACAAAACCCATGTTTCCACTGTGGAACATTTGCTTGCCGCCCTTTTCGCCTTGGGAATCGATAATGTGGAATGCCACGTCTACGGCACCGAAATTCCCATTATGGACGGTTCTGCCCTGCCCATTACCAACTTGATTAAAAAAGCCGGCATACGCTCCCTGTATGCATTGCGCAAAGTTGCCAAAATTGCCCGTCCTTTCCTTTTTGAGGCAAACGGAAAAACCATCAATGCCCGCCCCTTTGACGGCTTTTATGTCGATTATACCATTGATTTTCCCCACAGTGCCATAGGCGTACAGCGTCTTGCCCTTGAAATCACACCGGAAAGTTTTGATGAAATTGCTTCTGCCCGAACCTTTGGCTTTTTAAAGGAAGTGGAATATCTGCACAGCAAAAACCTTGCCTTGGGCGGTTCTTTGGCAAATGCCATTGTGGTGGATGAAGACGGAATTTTAAATCCCGAAGGACTGCGTCTGGAAAAAGAATTTGTCCGCCATAAGATTTTGGATTTTGTGGGGGATATGGCAATGTTCGGCACGCCTTTGCAGGGAGCCTTTGAAGTGCGCTGCTCCGGGCATCAGCATAATAATGCCTTTTTACGCGAAATTTATACCCATAAAGAACAATATTTGCGCTTTGAAGAGCTTATCCCCGAACAAAGAAAATCCGATATTCCTTACTTGGGATTGGGCACGGCGCTGGCATAAGAAAATATACCCCTTTATTATCGCTTTTATAAAAAGCAAAAAAGAACTCCGAATTTCTCGGAGTTTTTTTGTACAAGAATCAATCTATCCGAAAAACTCCTGTAGCGCCTCTTCCAAATCGGCAAAAGTTCTGCACCGGATAAGAGCCTGACGCACCAATTTTGCGTGTTCCAAACGGCGGACATAGCGGGGAACAATGGTACGCATTTGCAGGACAGCCCGTGCGGGGCTGTACGTTTTGGCATAGTTTAAATGTGCCGTAATCAGGGCATATACGTCATTTTTTATTTGTTCGGGACTTTTAGGGAAAAGCTCTTCATAATCGGGAAGAGCGGCGTCTGCCTGCTCTTTTTGCCGCAGACCGTTTTCACGGACGTATTGCCATAACGCTTTGTGTTCTGCAAAAATACGCGGGCTGCCCATGGCTCCGCGGGCATACATGACGGTGTCAGCCCCTGTTTTCAGCAAAACCCTGACCCCGTCACGGGCTGTAAATAAATCCCCGCTGGCGATAACCGGAATTTCCAGCAAGCTTTTCAGCCGTGTCAGCGCTTCATAGTTTGGTTCGCCGCTAAAGCCCTGTTTGGCATACCGCGGGTGCAGGGTTATCCAATCCGCCCCAAAATCCTGCAAACGCAATGCAAGTTCTTCATAGACATCTTCACCCAAATGATAGCCAAGGCGAATTTTGAAACCTATTTTATGCCCGCTGTCCCTGTGCACTTCGTCAATAACAGTCTTTGCCACCTTGTAAAAATTGGGCAAATCCTTGAGCATGGCAGCACCGGCTCCTGTTTTGACAACTTTATTCACGGAACAGCCCACATTGACGTCATAGAAGCAAAAGCCCCGCTCTTTCAAAAGCTGAACGCCCTTTTGCATAAAATCCGCTTCCGCCCCAAAAATCTGGACAACAAGAGGATTGTCTTTTTCATTTGTCTGCAATAAATCGCGGGTATTTTTGCCCCCGTAGACCAGTCCTTTGGCGCTGACCATTTCCGTACAGGCAGCAGACGCCCCCTGTTCACGGCAAAGCAGACGAAAGGGCAAATCAGACCAGCCGGCTAAGGGCGCTAGCCAAGGTTTTTGGGGTATTATGGGCAAAAGGTTTTGCATAATTTTTCAACTCACTGCGTGATATATGGTTTTTCATACGCGGAACTGTTTGTTTTTGCAAGGAGAAAGAGGAGAACAGCCTAATGCAGCGGTTTCCATCGTATGGAATGTTCCCATTTTCGGCTTATTTTTTCAAGGCAGAGACAAAGGCAGTAATAGAGCAGAGCCGTCAAAATCCACAGTTCAACGGTTTTGCCCGTGACGTTCATGAGCTCCATGCTTTGGAACGTCAGTTCCTGCAGGGAAATAACGGAGGCAATGGCACTGTCTTTAATAATACTGATGCTTTGCCCGGCAAGGGGAGCAAGGCTTTGGCGCAGGGTTTGGGGGATAACGATATACCGTCTGATTTGCCATGTGGAAAGTCCGCCTGCTCTGCCCGCTTCCCATTGCCCGTGGGGCACGCTTTCAATCCCCGCCCGTACAATTTCCGCAATATACGCCCCTTCATACAGCCCTAAGGTCAGAACGCAGGCTGTCATTCTGTCAAGCTGTCCTTCAGGGGCGATAAGCACATAAAACCAAGCCTTATACGGTGATTTGGCAAGGCTGTATTCCAAGCCCGTGAGTCGTTCTGTCAAAATGGAAGAGGCGAAAAAGAAAACCAGAAAAAGCAAAATAAGCGGGGGCATATTCCGAAGCACAAGCACATAAAGCTTACCGGGCAGGGACGCAAGCCCCTTTTTATGGGCTGAAACAATACCCACAAAAAAACCGCTGATAAAGGCAAGCACCATGCACCACAGGCTGAGCCGCAAAGTCATAAAAAGCCCCTGCAAAAGCGTTCCGGCATGCCAGTTTCCCTCTGCGTCCATACGCAGAAGATAGGAACAAAGCCTGCCGAGGCTGAAATCCTGCACGGCCTGAAACAGCGCAGAGCACAAAAAGAGCGCCCCTGCCCCAAAAAGGAGCAGGAAAATCTTGTCCGTGCTGTTCATGGCACTGCGTTTTTTCGTGCCTAAAATATATGCCATTTGCTTTGTTTATTCGGGTATGTTCAGTTGATGAAGCGTATTTTTAAGGACGTAAGAAGGGGGTGTATCTCCCTAAAAAACTAATTACCGGGCAGCTGTTCCTGCCATGCGGTATTCATAAACCAATAGTCAGCCCTTTCCTTGAGCCAGCCTGTGCTGTGGGCATTTTGAATCCAGTTGTCAAAAACATTGAGGGTATCGAAATCCCCTTTGCGTACGGCAAAGCCGATGGGTTCCTTGTATACGGTTATTTCAAAGGGGCGGAAAAGGGCGTTGGGATTTTTGGCAATTTCCAAAGCGGGCAGGGGACGGGAAGAAATAAAGGCAAAAGCCCTGCCGGAAAGAACTTCCTGAATGGCGGGAGCTTCTTCATTGAAAAAGCGCAGTGTTGCGTGGGGCAAATATTTTTTGGCAAAGGCAGCGCCGGAAGAGCCGTTGCGCACAGCAACAACGACGCTTTCTTTATTGTAATCCGCAAGGCTTTGCAGACTGCCTGCCTTTTCCTTGTTTGCCATAATATCCATGACTGAATAATCGTAAGGAACAGTGAAGTTGACGGTCAAATTCCGCTTGGTTGTCGAGCCCATGCCCCCGATAATCACATCAAATTTATTGGCTAAAAGGGCAGGGATAATGCCGTCCCAGTTGGTGGGCACAAGCTGTAATTCCACGCCCAAATCTTCGGCAAGTTTTGCTGCCACATCGATTTCAAAGCCGATATATTCGCCGTTTTTATCCTGCATTGCCCACGGAACAAAGGTAGAAAAGCCTACCCGCAAAACGCCGCGTTCCACGACTGTTTCAATGGTGGATTTTGCTTCGGCACAGGGGCTGAGAACAAGGGCAAACAAAAGTGCAAGGAAAAGTTTTTTCAAAAATTGCATATGTACTCCATTATTTTTCATTTATTTTTTATATTGTCGAACAAAGTGTTTGGTGAGCAGGGAAAACGGAATACTCACCAAAAGGGTCAGCATGAAATACAGGCATGCCGCAGCAAGCCAGATTTCAAAGGATAAATAGGTTTCGGAAATAACGGTGCGCGCCTGCAGGGTGAGATCCGCCACGGCTATGGCGCTGACAAGGGAAGTATCTTTGATGAGGGAAATAAACTGCCCTGCAAGGCTTGGCAAAACATTGCGCAAAACCTGAGGCATAATCACATAAAAAAGCGTTTTGGGCAGCGTCATGCCGAGGCTGAAACTTGCTTCCCACTGGGTGTGGGAAACAGCCGTAATTCCGCTTCGTAAAATTTCAGCCAGATACACCCCTTCAAACAAAGCCAGACAAAAAACAGCTGTCAGAAACGGATTGAGCCCAAAAATGGCTGCAATGACAAAATACCACAAAAAAAGCTGGATAAGCAGGGGCGTATTGCGGATAAGGGAAATAATGCCCTGACTGACGGCAGTAAGCACAGGGGACTGACTCAGCTTCATGGCAATCAAAACACAGGCAAAAAGAATGGAAAAAATAAGTCCGAAAAAAATGAGCAGAAGTGTCGTCCAAAGTCCCCGAAGCAAAAGCCCTGCCTGAAAATAATCTGTCCCATTTGCCTGAAAACTGCCAAAATAACGCCAAACCCTTGCCCATTGCCAATGGTATCGGGTACTTGCTTCTTCATAAATCCATACGGCGCAAAAGAGCATGCAAGCCACAAGAAAAAGCGGAAGCACGGCATTTTTTATGCTTTCGGCAAGATGTTCTTTGCGTTCAAAATCTTGAGGTTTTTCCTGCATGACGGCAAAAGATTTTTAATGGTTGCAAAAAGGATTAAGGAATATCTGAGTATACGGTGAAAACAGCTTTATTCCAAATAAAAATTTTAGTTAGACATCTAATTATTGTCAAGACAATTTTTATTTCGTATACTTTTAAAATCGTATAAAATCATGTGGAACTGTCTTTTTGACGGGAGAAATGGGGTGGTGCCCGCAAAGCCGCTGCTGCCGTTCCTCGGAAAAACGTGCCTGTGCCAATTTTCTGTCAATTTTTTTACAAAAAAAGAAAGAAGCACATGGTTTATGGTCGAGAGATTATTATAACATAGTGAAATATAATATTTTTTATGCTTTGGCATTCAATATGCTGTATATTGGGCAAGGATAAAGGAAAAAAAATGGCAGGGTTTAAGTTCGCACTGGAAAAAGTGCTCCAATACAAGGAACAGCTTGAAAAAGAGGTCAAATCAAAACTGGCGAATTTGAATGCCCAAAAAGAACGGCTCCAAGAACGCCATGCAAGCCTCAAAAAAGACGAGCTTTTTCAGGAACAAAAACTCGGTCAAACCCCGGTTACGGAAATGGGGGAGCGTTGGCTCATAGATAATTATATCAAGGCATTACGTCAGGATATACAGCAAACGCAAAAAAATATCGCCATGCTTGACAGGCAGATTGAACAAACCCGCCTTGAGCTGGCACAAAAAGCAAAAGATAAAAAAGTTATGGAAAAGCTCAAAGAAAAACATTTTGAGCGCTACAAAAAAGAAGAACAACTTAAAGAGCAGAGGAATTTAGATGAGATCGCAAGCATTCGATTCAAAGCGCAGACTTACTAATATATGTTGTTTTGTTGTAGGTCTTGGTCTTGTAAAGTTAGTATTTGGCGCCTATATTCTTGCAGGCGGAACAATATTCAGTTTCAATACCCAAAAGCAAACTGCCGATCCGAAAATGGAAGCACTTGCAAAAGCCCGTGAACAGCAGCGCCTTGCTTTGCAAAAAGTGAACGGAGAACTCCTTATTTCTCAAAAATCTGACACTATGGAACAAGGTGCAGCTCAAGGTCAAGTTTCTGACACTGCAGCTGTGCAAGAAGCAAAGCAGCAAGAAGCTGTACGCAGTGAAAAGACAAAAACGCTTCCGCTGATTGCAGAAGAAAGTGACGGCGTGAAGGCTGATTTGCTTATCCAAGCTTCCATGGCAGCCATTGGCAATATGCAAAGCCAAAACCGCCGCGCTGTTTTAGAAAATGCTTTTGCTGAAAAGGCTGTTCAGAATGAAGATATCAGCAGCAGCCTTGACGATGTAAAGCCAAGCTATACCCACGAACGCGGCAGCGATGACGGTTTTTCTTTCAGCCTTGTCGGTACTGCCCATGCTGTTGAAATGGCTGATACCTATGTCCGCCCCGACCAGCGCCAATCCACAGCTGTTATTCCTGCTCCGAAAATCGACAGCAAAGGATATGTTTCTCCTGACGCTATGATTTACAAAGAAAAAGAACTCAACCAAAAAGAAGAAGAACTCCTTTCTTTGCAGGAACAAATGTCCTCCCGCATGGAAGAACTCAATCAGCTGGAAAGCCAATTGGGAAGCATAGTCAAAGAAGCCAACAGCGTTGAAGATGAAAAATATGCTCACCTTATCCAAACATATACCAATATGAAGCCAAGAAAAGCGGCTCAGGCTCTTTCCACCCTTGATGAAAAAATTGCAGTACGCATTTTGAACGGCATGAAAGCAAAGCAATCCGGTGAAATCTTCTCCTACATGGATCCCGTACAGGCTGCCCGTCTTTCAAAGGCTATGACAAAAATTTCAGTAAAATAAAACAAAGACCGATATCCCAACCCAAAAAGGAGTACACCCAAAAACAAGAATTCCAATGCAGTCATAACTTTTTATCACAACCAACTTTTATCCTCCCTTTTATCCTGTCCTTTTGTTCTTAATCTTTTGCCATAAAAAGCACGCAGTAAAAAAGCGTGCTTTTTGTGCGTTAAAGCATTTTTGCATGATATGAGGAGTTTTTATGCAGGGGGAAAACTTTATCTCTGCTGTCTATTTCTCTAAGTCTCGCAAGCTCGACATAAGAGAAACGGCTTCGCCGCCTTCGGTAGCTGTAAAAGTTTCTCCCCCTGCACCCCCTTACAAAACTTTTTAATCTTTATAGTAAAATATTCTGAACATTGAGAACACACCAACAAAATTTATCATATTTTCGCTTTGTTATGGAAAGAGGCTGATAACCACTCACCCATAAAACATATCTTCCTGTTTTTCTGAAAGAAAAACAGGCTATGTGGGGGTATGGGGGAAA
>CAJTMS010000020.1:0-13022 GCA_910577155.1 uncultured Mailhella sp. | reverse complement strand
TTATAATTATCTTTTGTCGTTATAAAATCAACCTGATACGAAAACAAAGCAAATATTTTTTATTTTTCTTAAGGGAAATGATTATCTCTGCTGCCGCTGTCCCAAAGTTCGTTCACCCGCTCACGGCTGCCGCTCCCCCAATCCCCCTCAGTGCCCTGTTATGAATAATATTCATAACAGGGAAAATATTTTTCATTCCGGATGTTAACAGGAAACGCTCTATGTTTGTTTGGTTGGGGATTTTAAAAATATATAAAAAAGCAAAACCATGAGGAAGAATATTCCCCATGGTTCTGCATTCGGAATAGAATGATAAAAACTTATACTTTTGCAGCGGTGCGAAGGTCGGCAATAGCGTCAGTTTTTTCCCAAGTAAATTCAGGAAGTTCGCGCCCAAAGTGTCCATAGCAGGAAGTTTTGGCATAAATAGGACGTTTGAGGTCAAGACGCTTGATGATATGGTAAGGACGAAGGTCGAATACTTCGCGGACAGCCTTGGTGAGAATATCGTCAGGAATATCGCCTGTTCCAAGGGAGGAAACAAGAACGGAAACAGGTTCTGCAACGCCGATACAGTAAGCAATTTGTACTTCACAGCGTGGAGCAAGTCCTGCTGCAACAACGTTTTTCGCTACATAACGAGCCATGTAAGCAGCAGAGCGGTCAACTTTTGAAGGGTCTTTGCCGGAGAATGCGCCGCCGCCATGGTTGCCCATGCCGCCGTAAGTGTCGTTGATGATTTTACGTCCGGTCAAACCGCAGTCGCCGACAGGTCCGCCGATAACAAAGCGTCCGGTACGGTTGATGAAAATATCGCAGTCTTTTTCGTCAAAAAATCCTGTTGGTTTCAGCACCGGATAAATGACTTCACGGCGGACAGCTTCTTCAATATCAGCCTGTGCTACATTGGGAGCGTGCTGGGTGGAGATAACAACGTTGTTAATGCGGACGGGTTTGCCGTTTTCGTATTCAAAGGAAAGCTGAGTTTTTCCGTCAGGACGGAAGAAATCCACAATACCGTCCTTGCGAACGCGTGCTAACTGCAGGGAAAGTTGGTGAGCCCAGTAAATGGGAGCAGGCATAAGGGTATCGGTTTCATTGGAAGCAAAACCAAACATCATACCTTGGTCGCCGGCGCCTTGGTCTTCGGGATTTTCGCGGATAACGCCCTGTGCAATATCAGCAGATTGTTTGTCAATGGTAGAAAGAACAGCGCAGGTTTGGTAGTCAAAGCCCATGTCAGAGCTGTTATAGCCAATATTTTTAATGGTTTCACGAACAACATGGGGAAAGTCTGCATAACCGGAAGTGGAAATTTCCCCTGCAATAATTGCCATACCTGTGGTGACGAGGGTTTCGCAGGCAACGTGTGCATTGGGGTCTTGTTCGAGAAGTGTATCCAAAATTGCGTCAGAAATTTGGTCGGCAACTTTATCCGGGTGTCCTTCTGTCACGGATTCAGAAGAAAAAACATATTTACCTTTTGCGGGAATCATAATGCTCCTTTGCGAGGCGTTTTTTGCGTTCGCTTATTTTGTTATTAAAATATTATCCAAAAGACGCGCTTTGCCAACATAGACTGCAGCAGCAACAACAGCTTTGTCTTTCAGGGTTTCAAGTGGTTCTAAACTATCCTTGTCCACCATATTGCAGTAATCAATACGTGCCATAGGGATATTTTCTTTGATATAACGGGCAAAGAAATCCTGAAGATTTTTTGCGCTGTATTCCCCTTGTTTCGCTTTTTCCTGCAATGCGAGCAATCCTTTACGGATATGGGGAACAAGAGCACGTTCCTCTTTAGTAAGGTAGGCATTGCGGGAACTCATGGCAAGTCCGTCCTCTTCACGGATAAGCGGACAGCCGATAATTTCAACATCAACATTTAAATCCCGCACCATACGGCGGATAATGGTGAGCTGCTGATAATCTTTTTCGCCAAAGCAGGCAAAATCAGGGTGAATGAGGTTAAAAAGTTTTGTCACAACAGTGCAGACGCCGCGAAAGTGGGTTGGGCGGGTCACGCCGCATAAGCCTTGGGCTAAGCTTGGCACTTCAACCCATGTGGCATGATCTTTATGATACATGGCGCCTGCAGGCGGTTCAAACAAAATATCCGTGCCTGCTTTTTCGGTTACCGTGCGGTCATGGTTTGGATCATTGGGGTAGGCGTCCAAATCTTCATTGGGGGCAAATTGGGTGGGATTGACAAAACGGCTTACCACCACAATGTCAGCAAGTTCTCTTGCTTTTTTAATAAGGGAAAGGTGTCCTGCGTGCAGATAGCCCATAGTTGGAACAAGGGCAATGGTTTTGCCTTGTTTTTTTAATTCCTTGCAGCGTTTTTTTACCGCTTCCGGTGTTGTAATAATTTCCATATTCTGTTATACCGCTCACTGCTATATCAATTTATTGTTATATAGTTATATAGACAAGTCCTTTATATACGTAAAATTATTATCTGTCCAGTTTAATTTTTTCCTTTTATGCTTTTTCTTGTCAAAAACTGCAAGAGCTTGTAAAATAATTCGCTGTACGGTAAAATCATTTAAACAGGGACGGCTTGCAGCTCTATGCTGCTGGGGGGAAAATGAACCCGTTATTTCAGGGAAAAATAGATAATTTTTGTGCCGCCTATTCTGTGCTCAATGCCCTGCGGCTTTTGTGCGGAATTTCAGCTTTTCAGGCACGTGATATATTAAATGATACCTTGGTGGAAAAAGCCAAAAACAGTGAAGAGTGGAAGAAAATTGTCTGCCACGAAACCAATTATTATGAACTTGTCGGTTTTATGCTGGAAAAATGGCAGGCAGCCTATCAGTATTCCTATTATCGCCCCTTTCCCTGTCTAAGTCCCAATATCAATAATATCCGTCATTTTCAGCCTGAAGTTGACCTTGATACCGTTTGGGAATTTCTGCAAAATACGGTGACGCTGAGTGCAGAAGCAAATAAGGAAGTCACCGCCGTGTTCCGTTTTTGCCGTTTTTTGCCGCGGCAGGCAGGACCCATGGTGGATCACTGGTCAACCATTTCCAAAATTACCGATACAGAAATTTATCTTTACGACTGCAGTCTGGAAGCTACGGGCTGGTATGTTCTGCACCGTGAAAAATTCTTTTCGGCGCCCTTTGGAGCCATTCCTCCCCAGCGCACAGCCCTGCAGCAGCAGTATATGCTCAATCTTGCCGATGAAGAATTCGGCGTGATTTGCCCTGAATCCGTTTTTATGCTGGAAAGGAAAAAAACAGCTTTTGAAACTATCGCTGCAAGCTTCAAGCGAAAAATTTTTGATATTTAACCTTGACCAAATAGGGCGGCAACCTTATTTTATTAAAAGTTATCATTTTTAAAAACGGGATAGTCTATGTCACAAATAGAAAGAGCAGAACTGGAAGAAATTTTTTTGGAATATGAAGTGCTCACAGCACAGGTGGATAAACTTTTTCATGACGTTCAGTCAAAATACTCCAAGGAAGTTGCATGCACAAAAACATGCAGCGACTGCTGTTATGCCCTTTTTGATTTGTCCCTTGTGGAAGCCATGGCAATCAACCGCGCTTTCCATGACAGATTCGGCTTCGGCGCAGAACGTTCTGCGGTTTTGGAACGGGCAGGGGAAGCAGACAGAACGCTGACCCGCCTCAAACATTATTATTATAAAGAAGTCAAGCAAGGCATAAGCGATGAAAAAGTCATGGAGCAGGCAGCCCGTGAAAGAGTGCGCTGTCCGCTGCTTGGAGACGATAACCTGTGCCTTTTGTACGAACACCGCCCCTTGACTTGCCGCATTTACGGCGTGCCGACTGCCATTCACGGCAAAGGGCATGTGTGCGGCAAATGCCATTTTGAAAAAGGCGGGAAATACCCCACCCTGCAGCTGGACAGGATACAGGACAAGCTTGCAAGTCTCAGCCATAAAATCGCAAAAGTGCTGGGCTCAAAATATACAGAGCTGCATCATGTGTATGTGCCTGTTTCCATGGCGCTGATGAACAAATACGATGAAGCCTATCTTGGTTTGAAACAAAATGAAAAAAAGAAATCTCCCCTTGAATAGGAGGGAAAAATGGCAATTAATATTCCTGCAACGGTGTACCGCGACAGTACACCTCCGGACTTGACGGAAGAACAAGAAAAATTAAAAAAAGATTTATACGACAAAATTCCTGCCCGCAGAAAAAAATTTATTGATAAAATCGGCTATGAAAATTGGGATCCCTTTCCAAAACCCAATGACCCCATGGAAATACGCCGTGATGTTTCCAAACGGACAAGTCAGGAGCTTTTTCGGGAATATTTCCAGACCCGCCCCAAGGATGAAGTGCAGAGCAATGCATACAGACAGGCTGTTTTGGAACTTGCCATCGGCATTATCGGCAGGGACGAGAAATATTTAGGCTTTTTTGATTTTGCCGTGTGGTATTATCATTTGCTGCAGCAGGAAGGCTATGTTGAAGAAAATGCTGCACAAGAGAAGGAACAATAAAGAAAAATTGAGGAAACTATGAAAGAACGCTACGACTCATTAGACGAATATATTGCTGATTTACAGGCTGAAATAGCCCAAAATGACAACTGTGCCAACCATTATTACCAGCTTGGCATGGCAATGCTTGCAAAACACGATTATTTGGAAGCAGAAAACGCTTTTTTAAACGCTGTGCGCCTCTCTCCCCGCCTTGCAGAAGGCTTTGTGCAGCTGGGCGGACTTTGCCTGAAACGGGGAGATTACGAAGGCTGTCTCCGCTATAATACGGAAGCGTCCAATATTCGGGCAAAATACGCAGTGCCAAAAGCGAATATGGGTTTTTGCTATTTGCAGATGGGCGATATCAAAAAGGCAAAATCGGCACTTACCAAGGCTTTGGAATGGGATCCTGAATTTTTGCAGGCAAGAACAACGCTTGCGTCTGCCTATTTTATGGAAGGACACTATGACGCCTGTATTGAGGAAAGCAATACCGTGATTAAAGCAGAGCCGGCCTTTGGACCTGCTTGGAATAATTTAGCCCTTGCGTATTTTGAAAAAGGAGAATTTGCAAAGGCAAAAGACGCTGTGGAACAAGCCCAAAAATGCGGCTATGAAGTGCACCCTGATTTTATCAAAGAATTGCAGGAAAAAATATAACAATAACGTTTTAAATTTTTTTATGGGTAATTTGCCCCATGTCTGCTTCTTTTTAGAAAAAGCAAAGCCAAGCGGTTTTGCTTTTTTGTTATTTTTTTCAATAGAGATAATCATTTCCCCCATAAAAAGAGTATCTGTAAATTTTTTTATTAAATCCAACTGTTATAAAATCAACCCGACACTATAACACCGGCTGATTTTTTATCGCCGAAGGTTAAACATGATTATACTTATTGCAGGGGCAAGCCATACCGGAAAAACGCTTTTTGCCCAGAAACTTCTTGAAAAATATCATTATCCTTCTTTATCCCTTGACCATTTAAAAATGGGTTTAATCCGCATCATTGAGGGCTGCTGCATTCCTTTTGACTGGGAAAAGGATTTTGATGACAGGTATCGTACGCAGATAAAATACCGCTGTTTGATTATGAGTGAAAAGTATCTGTTAAACCATTATCAGGACGTGCCGGCGTTTGAAAACAGTATGGAAAAAAGGCGTTTTGATGCGTTCCTCAGCCTGCAGGCACTTATTCGGGAAAACGCGGAAAATCTTAAAATGTGCCAAGCATATGGACTGGATTATATTCTTATCGATGAGGAATACAGGCTGGATAATAAGCTGCAGCTCTAGCTTTGGGAGATGAAATTGTAAACTCCCGGCGTTTGAAATTTTATCCTTTCACACAAAACTATTCAAACAAAACCATGTAGCTGAATTTTTACTTTCTTGATGAGCAAGGGTGATTTTTATTGCTTTACCAGCGTGACAAAGGCAATGGCAGCATTTTTTTGTTCATGGGCATAGGAAACAAAGCAGTGCGTTACCCCAAGGCTGTCGGCTTTTTCTTTTGCTTTTGCAAAAAGTTTCATGACGGGTGCTTTGCCTTCATCCCGCAGTATTTCAATCTGATTTGGGGCAATTCCCCCGCTGAAGCCCGTGCCAAACGCTTTCACGCATGCTTCTTTGCAGGCAAAACGCCCTGCCACCCATTCAGCCTGACGTTTTTTGTTCTTCGTTGGCATTTGGGCTTGTTCACTTGGGGTCAATATCTTTTGCAAAAAACTGTCCCCGAAACGTTCTATGCTTTGCTCTATGCGGGCAATGGTGACAATGTCCGTACCGATTCCGAGTATCATGGTTTTTCTCTTTCTGCCTGCAGGCGGCGGGAATGCTAAAATGCCTCCGGATCTGTATAGCCGGAAAAAGATTTATTATGCTCTTCAATTTCTTTTTGGCGCATTTCTTTTGGATCTGTCCAGTAATGGATGAGTCTTGCAAGTTCGCCTCCCACGACACTAATCAGTGTAGACATGGGGTTGACGGGCATGCGGTTTTTTATTTTGAAAAGACCAAACTGGGAATCCGGTTTATAGGGTAAAACTCCGCTGTGGTGCAGGGACCACATTAAATCTCCTGTTTCCACCTGATAAATATAGAGCTGCATGGCAAAGCGGGAATCGCCCGTTGCGCCGCCGTCATAATATTGATTGATAACGCCGCCCACAAGGTATTCTGCGCCTTTTTGGCGGGCAACAGGCAGCATGTCTTCCGCATGATAGGGAATGACATAGCCATTATATTCCAGAGTGGCAAAGGTTTGCTCGGCAAGGAAACTTTCATAGACAAGCCTTGATACTCCGCGGGAGACTGCCTCATGGTCACGGCTGTTTTGCACCAAACCGAGCGGCACAAAAAGTGCTGTAGGCTTTTGGGGGGCATTGGCAGTGGGATGGACACGGGTGACAATTTCCCCTGTATAAAGCCCCGCCTGCTTATAAAAGCGTATGCCGTTGTCAAGGTCGAAATCAGCTCTGCCTCCGCGGGGGCTGATAAATTCTCCTGTACTGTCAGCTACATAGCTTGCCGTTCCTGAAATTGTTGAACAGGAACAAAGCAGCAAACTCGATACAATAAGAATAAAAAAAAGAAAATGTGTTTGTGTGTCTTTGTTATTATATTGAAATAATGTAAATTTTTCCATACATAGCCCCATTAATTTATTGCAATTTTTGCAAAATATCAGTATAGAAGAACTGTTGCTTTCTTGACATACAATACATGCTAATTTTGTAACTTGCAATAACTGTTCCATTTTAATTTTATGGTGCTATATGAAAAATATTCTTCTTTTTGCTTTTCTTCTTTTGTGTTCCTGTACGGCAAATGCAAATACACAAGGGATAATAAGGGTTTATGACAATAACATTTATCAGAATGTCAAACCGTTGCTCATGGCTGATTTTACCAAACATGGCATTTTGACAGAGGATTTGCCTTCTTTTAATCCTGTTGATTTTATCAAAAAGGAATGGGGGCTTTTCACCGGCAGGGAACTGTATAAAAAATTGACCCTTTCTTTCCGTTATCCCAGTATTCCCGAGAGTAAAACATGGACATTTGCAAGCCTCAAGGAAGAGTATACAGACACAACCATGTATAACCATGGCTTTATTCTGGAGCGAGGACTGGAGAAAATCACCGTCAGCCTTTTAGGGGATTTGGATTGGGATAAGAATGAGAGTTTGGATTGGCTTGTGTACTGCCGTTTTGAGCAAAAACCAAGCTCTGACGAAATTTCTAAAAACGATGCCCGTCCCGCACGGGAGTATTTTGTCATTATTACGGACAGGACAACAGAATATTGGCAGGCAGAACCGCTTGTTATCCGTGACATGATGCTGTTCAGCAAAGGACAGGAAAGCACTGTATACCGCAACCTGACAGAACAAAAGCAAAAGGCGCTGGAACCCGGTTTGGCTGTTGATTTTGAGGCGGGACAGGCTCAGATTATTGACGCTCCTGAGAAATCACAAAAATCCCTGCAGCAAAAAAAGGGTGACAGTTCAGCAAATCTTAAAGAGCAAAGCCTTTCCGAATAGGAAAATGAAAACCCGAAGGCTTGCTAATTTTTAGCTTTCACGTTATTTTATTTAGCTAAAGGGCTTAGAAAAGCAACGAATAAAAATGAAGGACACACTATGAGTAATTTCAGCGGAGCAGAGGACGGAAAAAAATTCCGTAAAAGTGACGGACAAAAAAAAGATTTTCGTAAAGACAGAAAAGAATATAAAGGAAAAGCGGAACGGGGAGATCGGCATGCCGGTTATGGCAGAAGAGAACGGCATTTTTCTGATGATGAAAAACGTCCTGCCCGCTTTGAAAATCAAGACAAAAATTTTGAAAAAGCAAGTTCCAAACGCGACAGGGACGAAAAAAGCGCAAAGCCCCGCCGCAGTGAAGGGATAAGCCCCAAGCAGGCTGATTTGTTGGAAGTCTGCGATTTAGACCGAGGCATTATAAAACTTATTGCCAAAAGGGCTAAAGTCATTGAGCGTATGATACAGTATAAATCTCTTGACGCAGCAACAGAAAAATCTATCCGCACCTCATGGGAGCAAAATACCAATAAGTATTGTCCTGACCCTAAAATTGCCCGTGAACTTTTTTTGCTCGTTCAAAGTGTGAAGGCTGTTGACGAAACAGACTATGATCATGCCTATAATCTAGCGCCGCTGCCAAAGCCCGTACAAGTTAATTTACAGGCTCCCGCCTCCAGTCGTTTGGCTCGTTTTTATATGATGACAGCAGCCGCCGGCGGGCAAAAAACCTGCATGAAAAATGTAGCCCTGACGGATTCGCTTATCCACACCATAAAATCCTTGAATGTATTGGGCGGCGATTTATGGTTTGAAAATAACGGGACTGTTTTCAGCCGTGAAAGCAAGGGCTTGCAGCGCGGCTCCGATAAAATTATCCATGTGGGAAGTGACGAGCAAAGTTTATGGCTTTGCCTTGCTCTTTGTCTCGGGCTTCCTTATCATCTTAAAATTACCGGTGAAAATGGGCTTTGCAAAATAAATTTTTCACCCATAGCAAAATTCTTGGCAGTATTCAATGCCCGCCTTGTGCAGGTTATTCCGGCCAGCGAAGGCTTGCCTATCCGCATTGAATCTTCCGGCATGACCCCTGATACCGTAAAAATTCCTGCGGAGCTTCCCATGGATTTTGTGCTTGCACTGATTCTTGCAAGTCCCTTTTGGGAAAGCCCCGTGCGTTTTGACATGACAGAATATTATGCCGGCCTGCAGGAAAATCCCGAAAAACGCGATGCATGGGATACTAATCTTGAAGATATTATGGATTGTATCCGCTTGTGCAGTTTGCCTGTTACCATGGAAAAAGACAGTATCGGCGTAAAACCTGAGCCTGTTCGTATTCCCGAAGAAATTACCCTTGCTTCCGATGCGGAACTTTGTACTTCCTTTTTCCTCCTGCCTGCCTTAACCGGCGGATCAGTCAGTTTGAAAGGGCATTGGACAAAGAAAGGTCAGCAAAAGCACCTTGCAGAGCTTATGGATTTTGCAGGGCTTGAATTTATAGTTAACGGAGATACGGCTACAGCGAAAGGCAATTCCGGCAAGGCTGAAAAAACTGTTATTCCGCCTTGTAATGAAGCTACGAAAACACTTTTGGCGTTATGGGCAAAAATGAACGGACAAGATATTGCTCTTTCTGCTGAAGACAAAGCAAATCCCATTTGTGAAAATTTCCTTGCCCATTTGGGCTATACCCTTGATTTGGAACGGGGAGAAGATGTTTACGCGCCCTTTATGGCACCCACTGCCCAGTGGGCAGTCGCCTATGCTCTCGGTGCGTACCTGCGCCCGCGGGTAAAGCTTGTGAACCCCAATATCTTGAATGATTATTATCCATTTTTCTGGCGTATGTATAATACCTTACCCACTCCAAGTATTGATAAGGCAGAACGAAAAGATGACACACCCAAACCTAGACGAATTATTGCCCAAGGAGTCTATGCAGACCTTCCTCAGCCGCTCTCTTCCGACGACGATTAAGGAACTTGAGGCAGAAATAGAACAAATTGACGCATGGCGTTTGCTTTGTTCAAATTTAATCAAGGATTTTATGGCAAAAGAAGATGCGGAAAAGAAAATCTTTTATGCCAAAGAAATCCATGAGCTTATCCAAGAACGGAATATGCTGGAAACGCACAGGGAATTTAGACGCGTCCGCATTGCTCGCCTAAAATACGAAGAACAAGGATGATACATGAGTACAGAAACTTCTTGCATAAATTGCGGAGCTTGCTGCAAAAAAGGCGGTCCTGCTCTCCATACAAAGGACGCTTATTTATTTGAAGAAAATATTTTGCAGGTTCAAGATGTTGTGACTATCCGTGCAGGCGAGCTTGTACGGGATGATATGAAAAACAGGCTTGTGCCGATTCCTACGGAACTTGTCAAAATTGCCCCGGCTAAAAATTCCCGTCCCGATGATTGGACATGCCGCTTTTTGACAAGCAATAACCGCTGCTTTTTGCATGGAAAGCATCCTTCCGAATGTCGTGCTTTTTATTGCAAAGAGCCGGAAGCGCTTATGCAGCTGAGCAGTGAACCCCGCCTTGAGCGGGAAAAAATCTGTGAACTTGTCAATGCGCCTGCCCATTGGGCGGAACTCATTAAAACCCACGAGGAAATGGTGAATTACGAAGAACTTGGACCTTGGGCACTCAAAATCGATGAGGACAAGGAAGCACGCACAAAATTCATTGAAAAAGTGGAATTTGACCGTTCTTTCCGTGAGCTTGTGGTGGAAAAAAAGGCTGCGCCCGAAGAGGCGCTGCCCTTTCTTTTCGGGCGTCCTCTTCTGCAGACCATGGTCATGTATAAGCTTATCGCAAGATGCGGTGAAAACGGTATAAACATTGTAAAAATGCCTGATTAGGAAAAGAATATGTATATAGTAACCGGCGGAGCGGGAATGATTGGCAGTGCCACGGTTTGGGCTTTAAACCAAAAGGGCATTGAAGATATTTTGGTTGTGGATAATCTTGCAAACACAGAAAAATGGAAAAATCTTGTTTGCCTCAAATATACCGATTATATGCACCGTGACGAATTTTTGCAGAAAATCAAAAATGACGGGGTTAAAGACGTCCAAGGCATTGTGCATATGGGGGCGTGTTCTTCCACAACCCAAAAAGATGCCGATTTTCTTATGCGAAACAATTTCCATTATACACAGGAAGTTTTCCTTTTTGCACAGAGAAACGGTATCCGCATGGTAAATGCCAGCAGTGCGGCCACCTACGGGGCAGGGGAACTTGGGTTTAAAACGGATTTGGAAACAACGCTTAAACTGCACCCGCTCAATATGTACGGCTATTCCAAGCATTTGTTCGATTTATGGTGTATCAGAAACAACTGTCTTGATAAGGTCGTCAATCTTAAATTTTTCAATGTCTACGGACCCAACGAATACCATAAAAATACCATGCGCAGTGTTGCATGCAAAGCCTTTGAAGCGATTACGGAAAAAGGCTATTTGCAGCTTTTTAGCTCTGATAAGCCTGAATACCCCCACGGAGGGCAGCAGCGTGATTTTGTCTATATCAAAGACTGCACCAAAGTGATTTTATGGTTTTTGGAGAATCAAATCGGCGGTATTTTCAATGTGGGAACAGGTATGGCGCGGACATGGAACAGCCTTGCCAATGCCGTATTTACTGCCATGGATAAGCCCACACGCGTAAAGTATATCCCCATGCCGGAAGATTTGCGCGGTAAATATCAGTATTTTACCGAGGCAGATATGACATGGCTTAAAACCCATGCTTACCCGTACGAATTTACCAGCTTGGAAGACGGTATCAAAGACTATGTGCAAAATTATCTTTTGACGGATAATCCGTATTTATCAACATTATAAATTATACTATTTGAGGCTGTTATGCTTATTTCCTGTCCAAAATGCCATTTTAAACGCCATGTTGACGAAAAGCAGATTCCGGAATCCGCAACCCTTGCCACATGTCCTAAATGCCAAAATAAATTCCGTTTCCGTGACCCTGAAACAGGAAAATTTATTGCTGAAATATGCCTTGAATTGGAACAGGAACAAGCCGAACACCTTGAGAATACACAAGCTGCTGAAGCTGAAAATAAAGAAATTTCTGCCGAGCCGCTTGAGCATGCCCATGCACAGGAACAGCATACTGAACAAGCATCTGAAAATTCAAAAGAACAAGAATCGAGTTCTGAACAAACTGTTTCAGCAGAAGATCCTGTTCCTTTAAATGAAGAAAATTTTAATCAAAAAAAGAAAAAAGAAGAAAATCCCCTGCAGGAACCTGAATTTCAGCATTATGGACGCAATGTCAAAAAAGCGGAACGCTATGTTATGATGACCGATGACGTGCCATGGGAACATCCGGAACGCTATGGCTTTTTCCGTTCCTTTTTCCGTACCATTGTGCGCGTCATGTTCAGCGGAAAAGAGTTTTTCTCCACTATCCACAGTCAGGTTTCTTCGCTTCGTCCGGCCAGTTTTTATGCTATTATCGGACTTGTTCAGGCTCTTATCGGGTATTTGTCTTCCCCCGGCATGATGAACTTTATTAAAAATGCCAATATTGATCCGCAGCAGCAAGTGCTCATGGAAAATCTTTTTTCCAACCAAAGCCTGACCATGCTCATCATCACCACGCCCTTTATTATGATTTTGCAGCTTTTGATTTATGCGTCTTTTGTGTATCTCGCTATCAGGATAACCAATCCGGAAAAAGCGGATTTTCCCCTGACACTGCGCATTATTGCCTATGCGTCTGCACCCATGATTTTGTGTATAGTGCCATATCTTGGCGGGTTAATTGGACTTATTTGGTTTATTTATAATATTTTTATAGGGGTAAAATACGCCCTGCGCCTGACATGGCAAAGAACTTTTCTTGCCCTTGCGCCTATCTTTATTCTGTGGTTTTTTATTGCTTTCAATCAAGCCCTTGTTATTCTTTCTGCCATTCAAGGCGAGAGCATTTCCTTGTAACATTAAGAATAATACCCACAAGATTTAAACCAGTTTTTTGCATCA
>CAJTMS010000019.1 GCA_910577155.1 uncultured Mailhella sp. | reverse complement strand
AAGCCCTGTTATGGACGTTGTCCATAACAGGGAATTAATATTCTTGATGTTAACATGAATTGCTCTAAAACAAAGCAAAAATATAAAAAAAGCCCACATAACATGGGCTTTTAACGGTGTATAATGTATAAAAAGTTCTCTTATTCGTTTTCTTTGACTTCGTTCCAAAGTTCATCTTTCTCATCAAGAGTCAAACTTTCAAAAGCAAGGTTTCTTTCTCTTGCCAATTTTTCCATGGATTCAAAACGGTTAACAAAGCGGTTGCAGGTCATATCCGCAGCAATATTTGCTTTTACCCCAAGGCGCCGTCCCAGTTCTACCAGACTGAAAATCATATCCCCCAGTTCATGTTCAATATGTTCAGCCCGTTTTGGATTGTCCTCCGGTTCAGCTTTAGCGTCCAAAAGTTCAAGCCATTCTGCCTCCACCTGTTTTTCCACATCTTCATCATCATCCCATGTGAAACCTGCTTTTGCTGCCTTTGCATGGATACGGTAGGCACGGCTTAGTGCCGGCAAAGCGGAGGGAATAGAGGAAAGAGCTCCTTCAGTATCTCCTTTTTCCGCTTTTTCCTGATTTTTGATTTTTTCCCATGTTTCATGAAGGGCTTTTTGGGAAGTATCCTGATTCTCTTGTTTTGCAAAAACATGAGGGTGTCTGCGCTGCATTTTTTCAACGCTTCGCATGAGGGCATCTGCAAAATCAAAGGCTTTTTGCTGTGCATATTTTTGAGCGATAAGCATAATGCCAAAAATCACATCACCCATTTCATCACAGGCATCTGCAAGATTATTTTTGCGCACAGCGTCCACAAATTCAAAGAGTTCTTCAATGGAGTATTCTGAAAGCGATACAGGCGTTTGCTCTTTATCCCAAGGACAACCGCCGTCTTCAGCCAAAATTTTTTCTATGACATCATTCATGGCAAGGATAGCTTGCGTCAGTTTATTTATTTCCATATTTCCACCTGTAAAACCTGATAATTTCCCAGTACAAAATCAACAACTTGTTTCATGACATCAAGCAAATACGGGATTGTTTCTGAGCTTGTGATCAAAGGGTCGTTTTTGAGAAACCATGATAAAATCACTGCGACAATTCCTGTCAGCAGCAAGCCTTTTATCAGTCCGAAAATTGCTCCCAATATGCGGTTTATCCACCCTGTAAAGGTGATTTGCATAATTTTATTCAATATTCCGGTGACAAGCGAAACCAGAATAAAACTGCCCACCACAATAATGGCAATGGCAAAGGGGTAATTGAGGGAACTGGAACTGTATCTTCCTATGAAATCTGCAACACCGCTTCCGTACATGCGCAAAAGAAAAATACTTAAAACAATAGCGATAATACCCGAAATTTCTTGAAAAAAGCCATTGTAGGCGCCTTTTATAAAAAAGAATGCCATTGCAATAATTACAAAAATATCAAAATAATTTATTGCCATAAATCTTCCAATAAAAAAAGGAACATATGTTCCTTTTTCTTATGAGTTATTGATTTGCAATAGCTTTTGGCGAAGCCATTGTATAAATTTCATGTGGGTCAAGAATTAAGACCACGCTGCCGTCACCCATAATACTTGCTCCTGATAAGCCTTGAATATTATTCAAATACATACCAAGGGGCTTAATAACAATTTCTTGTCTGTCAAGGAGCTGATTAACAACAAGACCAATGCGTCTGTCGTTATCCTGTAAAATAACCACGGAAATAATATCGTTATTGACGGTTTCCGGCAAGTCTAAAAGTTCACCCAAATCCACAATACCTAAAACTTCACCACGGAGCGTAACCGCGTTTCTGCCGTTAATGCTTGTCAGGATATTGCTTTCCAATTTTGTTGTTGTTGCAACAGCATCCAGCGGAATAGCATAGGTTTGATCACCCATTTTAATCATAAGGGCTTCAATAATTGCCAAGGTCAGCGGCAGGGAAAGGGTAAAGCGTGTACCTTGGTTTTTGACCGTATGCACAGTCACATTCCCTTTTAAATTCTTGATATTTGTGCGAACAACGTCCATACCGACACCACGTCCGGAAATATCGGTGACAACTTCTGCGGAAGAGAAACCGGGAGCAAAGATAAGCTCTATAGCTTCTCTGTCGGTAAGGGCTTTTGCGTCATCAGCGCTGATAATGCCTTTACGGACAGCAACTTCGCGCATTTTATCAGGATCAATACCCTGTCCGTCATCTTCAATTTCAATAACAACGGAGTTACCCTTATGATACGCACGGAGCGTTACGTGACCGGTTGCGGATTTGCCGTGGGCAATACGTTTTTCAGCATCTTCAATACCGTGGTCAACACTGTTACGGATAAGGTGCATGAGCGGGTCGTTGATTGCTTCAATAATGCTCTTATCCAGTTCTGTTTCTTCACCTTCAAAAATAAGTTCAATATCTTTATTCACTTTTCTTGAAAGGTCACGAACAAGACGCGGGAAGCGCGTAAAGACAGAAGAAACGGGCAGCATTCTCACTTTCATGAGTGTGTCCTGCAAATCATCAGAAACACGGCTCATGGCATAGGTTGTTTCTGATAAGTCTTGCGCTACGCTGACTATATCTATTTCATTCGCATTAGACTCAAGATTTTTGGTAATCATGGCATAACGGTTACGGTTAATCAGTAACTCACCAATCAGGTTCATCAAGTGGTCTAATTTTTCGTAGTCAACACGAATACTGGATGTTGTTGCTTTATCATGCTTTGCAGGTTCACCCGGTTTTGCACCATTTGGATGAGAAGCATCAGCTTTCGGCGCAGCAGCAGGTTGTGCCGCAGGAGCCGGAGCTGCTTTAGGAGCTGCCGGAGTGGGGGCTGCAGGAGCTGCAGGGGTTGCTTTTGGTGCAGCAGGGGCAGGGGCTGGTTTTAGTGCTTCCTGTTTTGGAGCCTCTGGGGCTTTTACTTCTGCAGGAGCTGACGGGGCTGCCGGAGCCGCCTTTGGTTCTTCCTGTTTTGGAGCTTCCTGCTTAGGAGCTTCTGCCGCAGCCGGCTTTGCGGCTTCTTCTTTTTGCTGTGCAAGCTCTGGGTTTTTCGCAATAAGAGCCTGTTCAATGGCATTATTTGCCATTTCAACAATAATATCCGTTTCCTGATCCAAGAGCGGAATCAAACATTCAAAACCAACATCGCTTGTTCTGCCCTGATCCACAATATTTGCCGTTCTTTGGGCATATTCTTTCAGCTCTGCAAATTCCATAAAGCTGGAAGCATTTTGAATTGCGGTATAACCTCTGAAGAGTGCGTCCTGCTGGGCTTTGAGTGTCGGGTCTTTTTCCAATTCTTTCAAAGCATATTGGATAACAGCGTATTGCTGTTTTACTGTAGATTGGAAGAGGGCTAAATCATCATCGCTGTCAAGAAGTCCTGCGCCAATGGAAGTAAGGGGCATTTCTTTGATGCCTGCTCCTGAGACTTCCTGTAATTCCGGAGCGCCTGCCTGTTGGGCGGTGTCTTGTGTATTTTGAGCTGTTTCCTGAGGGGATTCTTCGGCACCTTGTTCATCATCAGGCAGGAAAATAGAAGGAGGCAGACAAGGAGGATTACCTGCAACCGCATCTTGCAATTGTGCAAGAAGTTCTGATGTATCAAAAATATCTGCGCTGTTGCCGGAAACATTAATGCTTCTGGTTAAAGCTTCCATAACATCAACAACAACAAGCAATAAATCGATAAGATCATTGGTGATGACAAGTTCACCCTGTCTTGCTCTGTTCAGTAATGTTTCAGCTTCATGCGTCAGCGCATTGAGATCATGGTAGCCGATAAGTCCGCTGTTCCCTTTTAAGTTATGGAAATTTCTAAATAAGGTATTGACTAATTCGTGGGTATCTTCGTGTTCATTGGAAATTTTTTCCAGTTCAATCAAGCCGTCATAAAGCCCGGAAATATTATCCAGTGCTTCATCAATAAAATCGCGTAAATGTTCTTCTCCAAAGGCAGAAAGGGGCAAAGGAGCTTTTTTCGGCAAGCTTAAAATCCATTCACTGGAAGGAAGCACTTTACGTTTTCTGCCGGAAGCAGCCGGAACAGGATTTCCTGCAGCAGGTTCGGGTGCTTGTTCTGCAGCGGGAGCTTCTGCCACGGGAGCTTCAATTTGTTCCTGAGGTGCTTCAGCAGCCTGTTCCAAAGCAGGTTCTGCGGCAGGTGCTTCAACAGCAGGCTGTTCTTCCACAACTTGAGCTTCAATAACAGGTTCGGCTGCAGTTTCCTGAGCCGGAGCTGTTCCCCCGCCGTTTAACGCTTCTTCCATACTGGAAAAACGTTCACCTGCCAAAATTCTGTCTAATAAATCAATAAGGTGTTCAGTAGGAACATCACCTTCGCTGTTCGTACTTTCAAGGTTATTCAGCATGTTATTAAAAGCATCTGTCGTTGCCAAAATAATATCCATAATCGTAGAATCGACAGACATTGTGCCTTTTCTCAGTTCATCAAGTACGTTTTCAGCCCTGTGAGCAAGTTTATTAATACGATTTAAACCCAAAAAGCCGGATGCACCTTTCAGGGAGTGCATGGGGCGGAAAATATCATTAAGCAGAACAAGGTTTTCCGGAGATTTTTCAAGCTCTAACAAGTTAGGCTCAATCGTTTCAAGATGTTCACGAGATTCAATAATAAAATCAGAAATAAGCTCAGGGTCCAAATATTCTTGACTCATACCTACCACCTTATAGGGTAAATGCCTTTATTATCCTAATAACATTTTGATATTACGAACCATACGTTCCGGCTGGGCGGGTTTTACCATATAAAGATTTGCACCAAGGCTGATTCCTCTTTGGATATCATCTTCACCACCTTCCGTGGAAAGAATGATAATCGGAATATCTTTATATCCGTCTTGCTCACGCACGGCGGCAATGAAAGAAAAACCATCCATTCTTGGCATGTTGATATCTGTCAAAATAAGATCAATCTGAGGCATTGAGTAAAGCTTTTCCAAACCATCAATCCCATTTTCAGCTGTTTCAACCTGCATTCCTTCTGCTTTGAGAATAAATGCCACTAAGTTCCGAATTGTTTTGGAGTCATCGACAACCAAGATAGTTTTATTGCTCATACATACCTACGCTTTGAAAGATTATTTTTTCTATCTCCACGCATACCAGAACATGTATACTGTATTATACGGTTATGCATAAAAAATCTTTAGCTTTAACCCAAAATTTTAATTGCACTTTTTCTGATATGCATGAAATTTTTTAACTTTGCTTACGATAAATAATAGCCCCCGGATGATGTTCCGGCTTAAAGGTTCTACTGATGTTATGCAGGGATTCGGAGTGACCGATAAGCAAGTAGCCGCCGGGCAATAAATTATCATAAAAGGCGTTAATAACATGCTTTTTCATTGCATCATCAAAATAAATGATAACATTTCGGCAAAATACGATGTGGGAACGTTCAACCCGTGCAAGTTCATCGGATTTTGCAAGGTTGATTTGTCCAAACTGGACAAGTTTTTGTGCAGCAGGACAAATCTTATACATTTTACCTTCTTTGGTAAAATATTTTTCAATAATTTCAGGGGGTGTTGTCCGCAAAGCATATTCACTGTAAACACCTTTGCGGGCAATATTCAGCATGGCAAGGGAAAGGTCGTTGGCTGTAATTTTAATATTCCAGTCATTGATTTCTCCTTTCAAGAGGTCAAGAAGAATAATGGCAATGGTATATGGTTCTTCCCCTGAGGAACAGCCGGCTGACCAGATATTGATTTTCTTTTCGCCTTTTGCCCGTTGTTCCTGAATAAGTTTTGCCAAAACTTTATCCCTAAAAATATCAAGCTGGATATTGTTTCTGAAGAAACTTGTTTCGTTGGTCGTCATATTGATGAACAACTCATTGAGCTCTGCCTTTTTATTTTTATCATACCGCAAATAATTATGATATTCGCTGAAGCTGTGCAGACCAAGTTCACGAAGACGCGTATTCAGCCGGTTTTCCATGAGGTATTTTCTGTTTTCACCAACAAAAATACCGCATTGGTCATAGAGGAAATCACGCAGAATGATAAATTCGTCATTGGTGATTTTGATTTCATTTCCGCCTGCGTCATCCCCTGAAGCACGGCGGGCTAAAGGAGAACGAATAGCATTGGCATTATTGGCAAGAGTTGCAGAATCGTCAGCAGTCTGCCTTTTTGCAAATAAAGAAGCAGAAGTACTTGTTTGGGGCTGTGAGGATTTAAAAAGCTGTGAGGCAGTCGGTCTTGCCTGCGATGGTGAGGTTTGGGCTGTTGTTGCAGCCAACCGAGTTTGCGTTGCCTGAATCAGACGGCTATTGCCCTTTGTCTGGCTTGCAATATCTGCATGGAGTTTTTCCATGACAGCAAGTTTTTCTTCAAGGGTTAACTTACTTATATCAAAAGGAATAGTACTGCCCGGCTTTTTAATCGGAGCTGCAGAGGCAGAAGAAGCGGAAGGATTTGCCTGAGTGCTGCCAAAAGCAGGTTTGCTCTGACTGCCGGTATCCGCTGCTTTTCCGGTCATATTTGCAAACGTTACTCTTTGCTGTTCGGCAGGTTTTGTCTGTGCAGCAAAAGGGCTTGCCGGCTTTGCATTTTTATCCTCTTTGTCATCCTTGACAAAGCTTTTGAAAAAAGATGCTCTGTCTGCTTCGCTGCTTTGTGTTGTTGCAGTTTTACCACCGAACATGGATGAAAAACTTTTTTTATTTGGATCATTTAAATTACTCATCGTTTTCCCCTAACTCGCGAGTAAAAGACTCCATTGCGACCTGCGCAGCATGCTGGATATCACTATCATCAGAAGCAACAAGTCCCAATAAGGCTTGAAACGCCTGATCACCGCCAATAAGAGCCAAGGTTTCAATGATTTTTAATTTTACCAGTTTTTCTGATGTTGGAATCATATCAATAATGGTTTGGACAACACTGTCAATTTTGTACAGTCCGAGAACTTCCAATGCTCTCATTTTTACCCAGTCATCGGTATCAGACAGAGCGGAAACAAGGGTCGGGATAAGTTCTTCGTTCATCTGTTCGCTCATGATTCCAACGGTATTGAGGCGGACATCTTTGTCTTCGTCCTGCATTGCAAACATAAGCATTTTATTTTTTGTTTCAGATTGCGGCAAACCGTATCCAATAGCTTCAATAGCAGTCTTGCGAACCGAAGGATCGCTGTCATCCATAGCTTTTGCCAAATCTTCAAAGAAAAATTCAGCATTAATATAGCCCATGGTATAAACAGCCATTTTTCTGAGATCTGCCCGTTCACTATCCTTATAGGAAGTAATTTTCAAAACGGTTTGCTCATCTTCAAGGGCAAGGCATGCTTCCAAGGCGGCATCATGAATATTTTGGTTTTCACTTTCCAAAAATTTAATCATGGTGGGCGCCAATTCCATATGTTTTTGTTTTACACCAAGGAAACGCAGCGCTGCACAAATAACTTCCGGCTCCTGACTGTTTTCCAGCTGGTTGACAAAGAAAGGAATATCGTGTTCGTCAGAATTTGTTGCCATTAAATTAATGGCATGTTTTTTATCTTCCGAATTCATCTGTTCAAAATGACGCTTGAGCACGAAACGTCCGCCTTTGCCTGCCAAACCGCCGCAGGTTTCAATGGCAATCCTGCGGACAATTTCATTGTCACTCAAAAGGGCATTTTCCAACTCTTCATTGTAACCAATGAGTTTTAATGTATCGATAATTTTTTGTAATAATTCAAGCTGAACATTAGCATCAATGCGTTTGCCCAGTTCCAGAATGGCTTTTGTCACAGCAGGATCCATACCGACAGAAGAAAGACCGGAGAGAATAACCATAAGAGTCTCTTCATCTTTTTCTTTCAATGCTTCAATCATGTATTCCTGGAAGGAAGTCAGCTGTTGTGCCCCTAAGAAGCTCAAGGCATTGGGTCCTAAAATCTGGATAATGGCTTTGAGGGCTTTGATGCGGATAGGTCCGTCCCATTTAGCCAAATATTCCAAGAGTCTGGGCACGGCTTTTACACTGCCGATATCGCCGAGTGCTTCAATAATAATGGAAACAACCAGAGGAGAAACCGTATCAAGTGCCTGCAATAAGACGTCCACACTTTGAGCATCTCTGATTTTCGCAAGAGCCCCGATGGCAGCATACTGCACCCATTCTTCATCAGAAATAGCCTGTTTTAACACTTCTACGCATTTTGGATCTTTAATTTCACCGAGGCTGATTGCAACCTGATAGCGCACATTGACTTCCGGATCATGAACCAACGCTTCTGAAAGAACCTGCACAACGCTCGCGTTCTTGATGGATCCCAAAATATCTGTTGCAAAAATCCGAATATCCGGATCTTCATCATAAACAAGGTCAATCATAGACTGCACGTCATCTTCCGCAATTTCACGCAAAATATCCATGGCGATATTTCTGACTGTTGCATCTTCATTCCGCAAAAAGGGAATAACAAGCCGCACGGCTTCTTCCCCTCGGATTTTCCGAACAGCAACTTCAACAGCTTCGATAATACCCATGCTTTGGCTTTCAAACTGTTTTACAAGTAAGGGCAACGCAGATTTTAAGCCTTGGTTGCCGGCTTCAAAAGCAGCTTGACGTACAACCATGGAATCCTTAGAAGTAAGTCCCTGCAAAATTTCCTGTTCCGGCATTTTCGTTTCAACAGATACGTTTTGATCGTCAGTCATTATTTTCTCTCCAACTAAGAACTCTATTTATAAAGGGCTCTGATTAATGCATCGGGAATATCGTCCAAATCGACAATATCGTGTGCAACTTTTGCTTCTACAACGGCTCTTGGCATACCATAAACAACGCACGTATCTTCACTTTGGGCTAAAATATATCCGCCTTTAGCCCGAAGGGCTTTGGTTCCTTCACAGCCGTCGCTTCCCATGCCTGTCATGGTCAGTCCGACAACCTTATTTCCCATAATGGAAACAGACTGGTTCAAAATATTGGCACAAGGCTTATATATTTCCGTTGTAGGTTCAGGAGAAACTTTAATTTGGGGCAAAGCCCCTTTAATCGTTACACTGATATGCTGTGCACCGGGGCAGACATAGGCAACACCGGGAATAATAGGATCTCCGTCTTTTGCTTCTTTGACCGTAATTTTGCTCAGGCTGTCCAGACGTTTGGCAAATGCACCGGTAAAAGCGGCAGGCATATGCTGTGCAATCAAAATACAGGCAGGGAAATTTTCCGGCAATGAAGTCAAAACTTTTTGTACAGCCGGCGGTCCGCCGGTGGAAACGCTGATAGCGACAATATCACGGTTTGGACGACCGGTAGGCAGGGGTTCATGGGGACGAACATAGGTAGCTTGTCCTTGTCCCGGAACAGCTTTTATAGACAGGGAGCTCAGTTTTGCACTGCTGGCGGCACTGGGCTGAGCAGCAGCAATAGGGGAAGCTGAGGAAGAAGCCGATGCAGAAGAATCTGCTTTTGCGGCATTCGTTTTTGCTGCTCTCATCCGCATTTTTGCAAAAAGAATACGGTAACTGGGGCTTTTTACGAGAGCGTTGACTTTTTCTGTCAATTCTTTTTGTGCAACAGCAAAAACCGTTGTGCCTTCGACATATTTAGGCATATAATCAAGAGCACCAAGTTCCAGCGCTTTTAATGTCGCCTCCGCGCCCTCATAGGTTAAGGAGCTGATGACAAGTACGGGCTTCGGGTTGGTGCTCATGAGTTTTTCGAGCATTTCCAAACCGCCCATACGAGGCATTTCCAAATCAAGAGTAATAATGTCCGGGTTCAGCTCTTTGATTTTCTCTAAAGCTTCAAACCCGTCTCCGGCATGACCTATGACCTCGATTTCAGGGTCAGAAGTCAGCATGCGCGTAAGTGAATTACGCATAAATGTTGAATCATCAACAACTATTGCCCGTATCATAAAAGATCCTTCTTCTCGAATTCACATATAAAATTATAATCTTAACTTCATAAAGTATAAAGTATCTAACAAAAAAGTCAACTCTTTGCATGAAAAATATCCTTATTTAAAACGATTTTACAAAATTTTTAAAATTTTTTTATTTTTCTTATTTTCCACTTAATATTTTTTATGAAAAATTACTTGCCCAAACGTTTTAAATAAGGCATTAAGAAAAACAAGGAAATACTGCCTCCTTTTTTCAACCTTGCAATTGACGGAGTATGCATGACATTACTTAATGTTATTCAACTAATCGGCGGAGTGGGGATTTTTCTTTACTCCATTAAAATGATTAGTGACTCATTACAACTTTTAGCCGGCAACAGTTTACAGAATCTCATCGGTATGCTTACGAAAACACCTATTTTAGGTGTTATCGTCGGAACTGTCGTTACTATCCTCATCCAATCAAGCTCCGCAACAACGGTTATGACAGTCAGCTTTGTCGACGCAGGACTGATGACCCTTAAACAAGCCATTGGCGTTATTATGGGGGCAAATATCGGGACAACGGTAACGGGGCAGATTATCGCGTTTAAAGTTAAAGATTATTGCTATTTATTCATTATTTTAGGTTCAATTTTGCAGTTTGTCGGAAAAACAAATGCACAAAAATATCTGGGAGGCGGACTTTTTGGTTTTGGTCTCCTTTTTATCGGCATGGCAACCATGGAAGATTCCATGTCCATACTCCGTACCCGTACGGACTTATTCCTTATGTTCAAAGAAAGCGCCATGCTGGGGGTTTTGGCAGGAACAATCGTCACTGTGCTCATCCAATCCAGTGCGGCCGCCCTTGGACTTACCATTGCCCTGAGCCTTCAGGGCTTGCTCAACCTTGAGGCGGCGATCCCCATTATTTTAGGCAGCAATATCGGAACAACCATTACCACTATTTTGGCGGCTATCGGCACGTGCCGGCATGCAAAACAAGCCTGTCTTGCCCACGTTCTTTTCAATATCATAGGAGTATGCATTTTTCTGCCCCTTATGCCGTTATATATTGATTTTATAAGAGCGACAGCAACGTCCATCGGGCACCAAATCGCCAACGCCCACTCCCTTTTCAACGTCTGCAACACTTTGCTTTTTCTCCCCTTTGTCGGTGCGTTCGCAAAGCTTATTACCACCATTATCCCCGATCCCGAAAAGCCGGAAATTCATAAATCCTACCTCGATCCCAAACTCATTGAATTTACCCCGGCAATTGCTGTTGACGCAGTAAAAAATGAATGTCTTGCCATGGGTTCCGTACTCCTTGAAGCCATTGACAAGATTGAAGAACTTTATTTTTTGAACCAAAAAATCACCCGCGAAGAACTGACAGACATTGAAAATCTGTTAGACAAGTACCATGCAGAAATTAATGAATATTCACAAGCACTGATGCGTCACAGTATTTCCGATTCCGAACTGGTGCGGCTGCACAGTTATGTCAGCAGTGCCGGAGATATGGAACGCATTGGGGATAAGTGCAAAATGCTGTACCATATTTGGGAAAAGAAAGAAGAAATGCAGGGATCTTTCTCTGAAGAAGCACTCGGTGAACTACAGGAAATTTTTGACATGGCAAATAATGCCGTTGAAATTTCCGTGCAGAATATCAGCCTGCCGCACGAACGGGCTGTGGAAACAGTCACCCATCTGGAAGAAATTTCTCAGGAAGTACGGCAACTGGAATCAGAAATCCGTAGCAGACACGTCAAGCGGCTTGCCCTTGGCTTATGCAGTTCTTCCATTGGACTTTCTTTCTTGGACGCAGTTGGAGCCATTGAGCATATGAGCTACCGAGCCAAGAAGATGTCACAAGTAATTGTCCACCAGCAAATTCATTAATATTATCTTTATGACAAAGAAGAGCATGAAAAAACTTCATGCTTTTTTTTATGGAATAACAGCGCTGCTGCCGCTATCCGCAACGCCTAAACCCGCCGACGGCTGCCGCTCCCCAATCCTCCTCAATGCCGCCCTGTTATGAATACTATTCATAACAGAGAAAATATTTTTCATTCCTCATGTTAACCGGAAATGATCTAAACGATAAAAAATGCCCCGTCATGGGGCATTTTTTATCGTTTAGGATTTATTTTCAATGAGGTAATACTTAGATTAATCCCTTTTCAGCCTGCGCTTGGATAGCTGTGATAGCAACGGTATTAATAATATCCGGTACAGTACAGCCACGGGAAAGGTCATTTACAGGCTTTCTCAAACCTTGCAAAATAGGTCCGATAGCAATGGCATCAGCAGCTCTTTGCACAGCCTTATAGGTATTGTTGCCGGTATTGAGGTCAGGGAAAATAAAGACTGTTGCCTTACCGGCGACAGGGCTGTCGGGCATTTTTGTCTTTGCAACTTCAGGATCAATAGCGGCATCATACTGCAACGGACCTTCCAGAGAAAGTTCCGGAGCACGTTCATGGGCAATTCGTGTTGCTTCTTTTACCTTATCGACATCTTCACCCTTACCGGATGTGCCTGTTGAGTAAGAGAGCATTGCAACGCGGGGTTCAACGCCAAAAATCCTTGCTGTTTCGGAAGAAGTGATTGCAATATCCGCAAGCTGCTCTGCTGTCGGATCAGGATTGATAGCGCAGTCACCAAAGGCAAGTACTCTGTCTTTCAGACACATGAGGAACGTACTGGAAACAATGGAAAAACCGGGTTTTGTTTTAATAAATTCCAAAGCAGGACGAACAGTATTTGCCGTGGTGTTGACAGAACCGGATACCAGACCGTCAGCATCGTCTTTATAGACCATCATGGTACCAAAATAAGTGGTATCAAGCATGCGGTCCTGTGCTTCTTCCAGCGTAATACCTTTTTTCTTACGAAGTTCTGCATAGGTTTCGGCGTATTCCTGCAGTTTTGGAGATTGGGCAGGATTGATAATATCAATACCTTCCAAGCTGATAGATATGCTTCTTGCTTTTTGCATAATAGCGTCGACATCACCAAGCAAAATAATTTTTGCTGTCTGGCGGGCATAAAGAGCTTCCGCAGCACGGAGTATTCTTTCTTCCGTACCTTCAGGCAAAACAATACGCATGGGGTGTTTGCGAGCCTGTTCCATAAGTTTGTATTCAAACATACGGGGGGTCATGCGGCTGGTATTATCATCCACAATACGTTTTGCCAGTTCGTCAGAATCAATATAGCGGTCAAAATTGCCAAGAGCAGTGTGTACTTTTCTGGTATCGTCCGCTGCAATTCTGTCCCGTAAATTTTTGAGATTGTCGATGGTTTCCGTGGTATTTGTTTTGACAGCAAGCACAGGAATGGACATATTTCTCATACCTTCCAAAAGACGGATAATGGAAGGAGAAGGTTTCAGTCCGCCGGTCAAAAGGATACCGCTGATGCTGGGGTATGTTTTTGACATGCTTGCAACAATGGAGCCCATAAGCACATCATCACGGTCACCGGGGGTGACAACAAGGTTGCCTTCCTGCAGGAAGTTGAGGAAGTTGCCTAAATGCATAGCTGCAATCAAGTAATCATCAACGTGGTAATCAATAAGATTTTGTTCGCAGAAAAGAATTTCGGCATTGAAATTTTTAGCTACGTCACGAAGAGAAGGACGACCTAAAATATTATTTTCAGGAATAAAGTAAACTAGTGGATTTTCAGCATTTTTTTGTGTAAGCTGAGCGGAAATTTCTTTTTTAAGGGTATCCATGTCAACAAGATCCGTATCCACTCTGTTGACAACAAGGGCAGCAATTTCAATACCGCGCTGTGCAAAAACTTCAACAGCAGAAATGGAAGAAGAGCGGATTTCTTCTTCATTATTATGGATACTGGGGTGAACAAGCAAAACAGGCACGCCGAGGGTTGAAGCAATATCAGCATTGAGTTCAAGCTCAAATGCCCCGTGTTTACCTAAAAAGTCCGTACCCTGACAAAGAATAAAATCATATTGACTTGCAAGTTTATTGTACGTATCAAGGATTTTATCCATTAATACGCTCACTTGTCCCGTATTAATAAGACGGCGAGCTTCTTCCAGGGTAAATGCATAGCATTGTTCCTGCGGTAAATTTAATCCGAAATATTCGCTTATCAGTTGCAATTCATGGTCAAAGCCGGAGGATTCCTCAATGATAGGACGGAAGAAGCCGACTTTACCCACACGTCCGATAAGCAAACGCATAAGCCCTAATGTAACTGCAGATTTCCCGGATCGTTCTGCAGTTGCACTAATATAAAGTGTATTAGCCATATCATACTCCTTTAAAAACTTAGTAAAATAGTACCGTTATCAACAGCATAAGTCAAGCAGAGAAAAATTTTCGCGCATGCACCTCTCAGCGCCCAAATAAAAACGGTGCGTTTTCCGATTCACAGTAAATATTATTTTCCGTATCAAAATAGCGCGGTTGGGTAATAAATGCCCCTGCCAGAATTTGCTCAAAACTCAGTTTTCTCGTACGCAGCGAATACTGGGCTGCATCATGGGTCAGTCCCCAGCCGCCGTAATAGGGCCAGCCATAGGTATAGACCTGCAAAGGAATAGCCAGTGCATCTATGCCTAAGTGGGAGTCATAGGTATGGATTTCAAGGGCATGCCCCTGCACATGGGTAATAGGATAGTTCAAAATACAAAAAGTATTCTGTGCCTTGGTCATGGCAGAAGCTTTTTCCAGAAAGCGTTTTGCGCTGACCTGTTTTTTATCCCAGCGTGTCACATCAATATCATCAAGCATTTCGACGGAAACACACTCAAAATCATCGTCATTGCCGGAGCTTGCACCGGAAGAACATGGATTTTCTGTAAACCCTAAGAGTTCCAAAGGCACAAAATCTGACGGACGGGCAAAGGGTATGAGCTCATCAGCCAAATCCAAAATTTCTGCGGGCACCTTGGTATTGGAATTTTGCTGACAATAAATGATATAGGCTTCAGGACGTTTCTTGCGTATGTATTCAATGAGTTTGCCGTCATGGGACAGGGGCAGGGCAAAGGAATGGTAGGGTCTGCCTTTTTTATCCAGATTTCCTGTACCGTCCCGCACTTCTTCGCTTTCCGGCAATTCCTGCGGCGGCAGGTCAGCATTGCCGATAATCACAATAACATCTTGTCCCTCTTTGACATTTTCATAGGTATAATGTTCACGGAATGCGGAAAGTTCGAGTAAAAACTGCCTCAGCAGCCTTGCCCGGAGCAAATCGCTTTCGCTCATGGTTTTGATTTGCAAAATCTTTTCAAGGGTGGGATAGGGTCCGCCTTCAAAGCATAAGGAAACCATTTTTTGCTGGTTATATAATCTGTCAAAGGCGCCGGGACGAACATAGACAAGGGGAATATTCCCGCAGTTTTTCCGCAGTTCTTCAGTGGGTTCCACAGCCGTATAGACCATGCCCCTGTTATTATAGGCTGCCTCAATACCCTGCTGTTCTTTCATAAAATGAATATTGGCATGCCTATACATTTTAGAGAAAAAGGATTTTTGTTTTTCATCAAAATTGATACAGGCAATAAAACGTTTATTTTCAAAAAGCTGCGGAACCTGCAATAAAATCAAACGCACAAAGGCTTGGAAGTGGGAAGGCACGCCGGTAATGGGATGCAGGTATCGTGTAAAGAAAAGACAAAGGGCTGCAAATAATTCTTCTTTTTTTACCTTGATATTGCGTCTGGAGCAGGCAACTTTATCCTTTGTCAATCCCCAGCCGGCGTAAAAGGGCATGCCGTAGCAGTGCACTGTTTTGCCAAGGAGCACAGCATCAAAGCCAATGCGTGCGCTTACTGTATACACTTCATCAGCCTGAGCCAAAATAGAAAAGGTTGAAACCTGCTCGGAAATAATCTGTATTCCGTTATCAAGTGCATATTTTTTCAGATACCCTTTCTTTTTACCCTGCAGCACAGCGGGCGGCTGCAATAAAAAGAAGGCGGCTCCCGGGTGCTGTTCTTTTGCGTCCTGCACCATCTGGATAAAGCTTTGTTCCGTGGCAAAAACTTTTTTTAATTCCTGCTTTGTCTTGCGAGCCTGTTCAATAATTACAACGCGTTTTCTGCCTCCGGGGGTAAACAATTTATAGGGAGAAGCATCCAGCACATAGCGTTCAATACCTATTTTTTGGTTAATAACTTCCCCTAAAATTTCCCTGACATCATCTAAGCCATAGGGGCTAAGGGCAGGAAATGATATGGGCAAAAGAGAAAGAAAACGCTTTGCATAAGGCGTAAGATACGTATCTTCTTTTGTTAGTGAGGAATATTCTTGGATATCCTGATTTTCATTCAAAGAAAACCTTTTAAAAATTTTGAGCAGGGTTGGTGTTGCCTTCACGCAATCTTCCCAGTCAGACTCTGTCCGTGCGTCCAAAAAAGAACCTTTTTTCTCCAAAATAAAAGAAGCAGGCAATTTTCCGGGAAGTTTATACACCCCCGCACGGATATTCCAAACAGGCATTTTCAGCAAACGTGCCAGAAAAGCCCAGCGCCCTTTTACCGTAATAAACGCGTCAATGTCTTTTTTGTATTTCAAAGCTGTTGCAAAGGGAACAACAATGAGTTCAGGATACAGCTTTTGAATATATTGCGCATACTTAGCATTGACACACGTAACTTTTAACCGCCGTACGCGACCACTTATACCGGCGTGTTCATCTTTTTGAATAGTTTGCATACTCACCTACCGCATAACGAAATAAGACTGGGGAAAATTCTTTTTTAAATATTGCTGAACCTGCATTGCCGTATCCTTGTTTTTAAAAGGACCTGCATGCACGGTATAAAAACCGCTGTCATTAAATATCCGGGCAGGAATATTACGTTTTTGTAATTCCTGCACAAGATTTTTTGCAATATTTTGCTTCTCATATACGCCTAAATGCAAATACAATGCTGAAGCAAGGTTCTGCATTGCCGCTTTTGTATCTGCTTTTGCTGTATTGACATACACAGGTTTGACAGCTGCCATGGACTGATTATCGGTATAGCCTGCATTGCCCGCTGCCATGGAACCGCCTGCAAGGGCTGCAAGCGCCGCACTCACGCTTTGATCTTCTTCGGAAAAATTATTTTCAGCACTGTTTCCAAAGATTATGTCAAATAAGCTGCCCGGATGTTTTTTGGTATGAACAGAAGAATTTTCCCCTTTATTATCAAGATAGGTTAAATGAACCTTCGCCGTACCGTTTTTTATCATATCAATTTGTTTGGCAGCAGCCTGCGATAAATCAATAATCCTGTCATCGACAAAGGGACCTCTGTCCGTAATGCGGACAACACAGGTTTTTCCGTTTTCAAGGTTTGTCACTAAAATATTTGTATTAAAGGGTAAAAATTTATGGGCAGCTGTCAAGGCATAGGTATTAAACACTTCTCCATTGGCTGTTTTTTTTCCATGAAAACCGGGACCATACCAAGAAGCTATGCCAATTTCCTCAAATCCTACAGCAGAAGCATAGGGCACATAGGTTTTGCCAAGCACCGTATAGGGCTTTGCCTTCGGCAAATGGCTGTTTCGCTGCGTATTCAGGTTTTTATAATAGGAACCTGATTTTCTGTAGCTGTTTAAATCGTTATCGGAAAAACGTGTTTTTGCAGGGTGAGCATATTGACGGGTTTGCCCTCCGGAACCGGAAGCGGAGCCGGAGCCCATGGGAATAAAAACATTTCCCAATTGAATACAGGAAGTTATAAAAAAAGCCATACAACAGAACAACAAAAATCGCTTTATCATGAATGCCTCAACTTTTAAACAAATATATGAAAATACCGCATAGCTGCAACGATAACCATACCCACGAGCAAGGTCGCAAACAAGCTTTTTGTAAAATATGCCACAATGAGCACAGGCACAAATGCCATTAAAAAGAGATTTTGTTGAGCAAGAAAAAGCTCCCCGTTTTTCATAAAAATTTCCGGAGCAAGCAAGGCTGATAAAATCGCGACAGGAATAAAGGAAAGCCAAATTTGAAAATTTTTTCCGATAGTGCGTTTTGCGAGTAAACCCATAGGAAGCAAACGGGGAATAAGCACCCCGATCATCATCACTCCCAATAGAAAAAATCCCTCAAAAAAACTCATGGTCCCCTCTTTTATTTTCCGGCAGTATTTTTTTCTGTTGTCCCTTTTTTTCATGGTATAATGACACATACAAACCCACAGTGGCACTGATAAGCGTCGCAAGAATAATGCTCCAGCGCTCAAAGCCCATTTGCATAAAACATAATGAAAAAACAGCCCCTGCCAAACAGACAAGAATTTGAATTTTATCAATCAATAAAGGCACAAGCAAAGCCGTAAACATGGCCGGCAGGGCAAAATCAAGCCCCCATACTTCCACATTGGTAATCAGTCCGCCGGAAACTGCCCCGAGAAAGGTGCCGATAATCCAGCCGGAATGCGCCACCAGTGCAAGGGTTAAAATTTGACAAACGGTTACGTCACTTCCTGATTTATAGTGGGAAATATTGGCGGCAAAGATTTCATCAGTCTGGAAAAAGGATAAAAACATTTTCCATGAAAACGGAATATGCTTCCATGGAGTGACAAGGGCGGCGCTCATGAGCACGTGCCGTAAATTAACAAGAAAATTTGCCGCTCCAATGGAAAGAATAGACGCTCCCGCACCGAGCATGCCTGCAGCAATAAACTGCCCTGCTCCTGCAAAGACAAAAAGAGAAAGCATTGTCGCCCAAAATGCACTGATACCGCTTTTTACAGCTAAAACCCCAAAGGCAAAACCAAGGGGAATATAGCCTATCATAATGGGTAAGCCCAATTTTAAGCCGGCATAAAAGGATGCGTTTTTCATAATTCACCAACTATAATGTACAAAATTTATAAAAGATACCGAGCAGAAAGTCAAATATTCCCCCATGCTTATTTATAAAAGTTTTCGCTTGCGGGAAAACCCTGCTCTTGCTATACAGTATCTGAATATTTTGTCATTTTCCACCGTTTTACCCTGATAAAAGGAAATTCCATGCACCATCCTCATATGTTAAATCCCCGTCGGTTTCCCTCCCCCTGCTTTGTCACCGACCTTGCAAAACTGGAATCGAATGTCCGTATTTTAAATGAAGTACAGGAAAAAACAGGAGCGAAAATCCTGCTTGCCCTCAAAGGCTTTGCCCAGTGGAAAAGCTTTCCTTATTTATCAAGAGCAATGCAGGGTTCACTTTTTGGGGCTTGTGCCAGTTCACCCGATGAAGCAAGACTTTCCAAAGAAGAATTTAAAGGCGAAGTCCATGCCTTTGCAGCGGGTTTCAGCACGGAAGATATGCAGGAACTGCTGAACCTTTGCGACCACATTACGTTTAATTCCATTCACCAATGGAAAAAATTTCGTCCCATGATTATGGACTATAATGAACATCACGAAAAAAAAGTGCATTGCGGTTTGCGGATTAATCCCGAACACTCTGAAGGGGCTGTGCCCATTTACGACCCCTGTGATAAAAGCTCACGCCTTGGCATACGCCTCAAAGATTTTGCAGAGGAAAACCTAAACGAATTATTCCAAGGACTGACAGGACTGCATTTCCATACCCTTTGCGAACAAAATGCAGACGCCCTTGACAGAACGCTGCGTGTTGTGGAAGAGAAATTTGCCTTTATGCTGGAGCGTGTTTCATGGGTTAATCTTGGCGGCGGACACCATATTACCCGTGAAGACTATGACCTTGATTTGCTGTATTCCTGCATAAATCGCGTTAAAGCAAAATATCCCGTACAAATTTATCTTGAACCAGGCGAAGCTGTCGCTTTGAAAGCAGGCTATCTTATCAGTACGGTTTTAGATGTGATTGAGGCGGATATGCCCACTGCCATTTTAGATACCTCTGCCTCCTGTCATATGCCCGATGTGCTGGAAATGCCCTACCGCCCCATGATTACCGGTTCAGGAAAAGAAAAGGAGAAAAAATATACCTACCGTCTTGGGGGAAAATCCTGTCTTGCGGGCGACAGCATCGGTATTTATTCCTTTGATAATCCGCTCAAGGACGGGGATAAGCTTATTTTTGAGGACATGGCAATTTACAGCATGGTAAAAACCACAACCTTCAATGGGCTTCGTCTGCCTTCCATTGCCCTGTGGGATTCTGGGACAAATGAAATCCTTAGTCTGAAAAAATTTGGCTATGAAGATTTTAAAGAACGTCTTTCATAACTCTTCTGTTTTCTGCTGAAAATTGTGCTGCTTGCAATTATTTAAATAAAGAGTAAAATGTTTAAAAAATTCTAACAAGGAGAACCCTATGTTTCGTTCTTTTATTTTAGCTTTAGCACTTGTTTTTGCTACCGTTACCGCTGCACAGGCAGCAACAAATGTTGCTATCGCTCCTCTTATGCAGGTTGCTGACAAAAGCAATCTCCATGATGCCAAAACAAAATATCTTGACTCAAAATTTGGAAAAGATAAAGAAAAATTAGAAAAAGATGTAAAAGCATTCCAAAAGAAAGCTGAAGAATTCCAAAAACAGGCAGGTGCTCTTTCCGAATCTGCCCGCCAGCAAAAAGGACAGGAATTAGAAAAAGAAGCTCGTGCCCTTGAAACCCGCCGTCAGGAATTTACCAAGAAAGCAGCTCCCGTTGAACAAAAAATCAATCAACAAGTATTGGAAATTCTTGGAAAAGCCTGCGAAAACTATGCAAAAGCAAATGGCTTTGACATTGTTTTAGACGCCGCTACTGTTTTATATGCAAATTCTGCTGCGAATATTGAAGAAGGTCTTATTGATGAAGTGAATAAGATTTGGAAAGAAAGAGGATCTAAATTTAAACTTTAATCCAAAAAGCCTGCATATTCTTGTATGCAGGCTTTTTACTACCCAAAATTATGGCAAAACAATTTACATTAGCTGAAATAGCAGACTTTTTAGGGGAACGGTACCAAGGGGAAAACATTACCGTTACAGGTTTAAATACCCTTGAAGAAGCGCAGGGCTCTGAACTGAGCTTCTTAGCAAACCCTAAATATATCAAACAAATTGCAACAACAAAAGCTGGTGCCGTCATCCTTCATCCTGACCATGCAAAGGATGTAAAAAATGCAATTATCAGTGAAAATCCCTATTTTTCCTTTGCCCGCTGCATGGGACTTTTTGCGGAAAAAGAAGGATTTTTTGAAGGAATAAGCGAGTTTGCCTCCATACATCCCAGTGCGACGATCGGTGAAAACTGCACTGTTTATCCTTTTGTCGTCATTGGATCAAATGCCAAAATTGGTGATAACTGCACCCTCTTTTCCGGCGTTTATATCGGTGAATACTGTGAACTTGGCGAAAACTGCACCCTTACGCCCAATTGTGTTCTGATGTCACATACTCATCTTGGCGATAACTGCTATTTACAGCCCGGGGTTGTTCTTGGCGGGGAAGGCTTTGGCTTTGTACGCACTGATTTCGGCGTCCAAAAAATCCCGCAAATCGGCACTGTCATGATTGCTGATAATGTTGAAATTGGGGCGAATACAACTATAGACAGGGCGGCGCTTTCCAAAACCTCCATCGCAAAAAATACCTGCATTGATAACCTTGTCCAAATTGGACATAATGTGCAGGTGGGCGAGGAATGTTTCATTGTTTCGCAGGTCGGCATAGCCGGTTCCACAAAAGTCGGCAATAAATGCACCCTTGCCGGGCAGGTAGGCATCTCTGGGCATTTGCATATTGCTGACAATGTCACTATTGGTCCGCAAGGCGGCGTCATCAAAGATCTTGCTGAAAACAGCGTTGTCAGCGGTTCTCCTGCCATGGAATATAACACCTATATGCGCCATTCCCTTTTACAGCCCAAAATTCCGGAATTATTCAAACGTGTTTCCGCTCTTGAAAAACAAATAGCAAAACTGGAGCAGGAACGGGACTCTCAAAAATAGGAACAACTATGGAAGATACGATTTTTAAACCGTTAAAAATTAACGATATTATGAAACTGTTGCCCCATCGCTATCCTTTTCTTTTAATTGACAGAGTAACAGAATTTATACCTCGGGAAAAAATTGTTGCCTATAAAAATTTAACCTTCAATGAAAACTTTTTCCAAGGGCATTTTCCCTCCGCTCCTGTTATGCCCGGTGTTTTGATTATTGAAGCGATGGCACAAACAGGCATTATACTGGTTGCGGGTACATTGAGCGATGCAGAACGTGAAAACAGAGTATATCTTTTCACAGGCATTGAGAAAGCGAAATTCAGACGTCCCGTTATTCCCGGAGATAAACTTGTGCTGGAATGTTCCAACTTGCAGCATAAAATGCAGTTATGGAAAATGGACGCAAAAGCCTATGTGGACGGACAGCTTGTTGCGCAGGCAACGCTGACAGCTTCTTCCGCAAAAGCCGAAGAACTCAACTAAAAGGAAGTATTATGGCTCATTCCATACATAGTGCCGCATTTATTGCCCCCACTGCAAAAATCGGCGACAATGTCACCATTGGTCCCTGTGCCTATATTGAAGACGATGTTATTATTGGTGATAATTGTGTTATTGATCCCTTTGCCTCCATTAAACGATACACCACCATGGGAAAAAATAACCATATCCATTCCTATGCCATGGTAGGCGGTGAACCGCAGGATTTAAAATTTGACGGGGAAAAAAGTGAGCTTATTATCGGAGATAATAACAATATCCGCGAGTTCGCGACCCTGCACCGAGGAACAGAAATAGGCGGTTCTGTTACAAAAATCGGGAATAATAATCTTATTATGGCATATTGCCACATTGCCCATGACTGCCAGTTGGGCAATAATATCGTTATGAGCAATAACGCCACATTGGCGGGACACTGCATTGTTGACGACTTTGCCATTTTAGGCGGACTTTCTGCCGTGCACCAATTTACCCGTATTGGCACCCATGCTTTTGTAGGCGGAGCTTCCGGCATACCGCAGGATTTGCCCCCCTATATGCTTGCGGTGGGAAACAGAGCAACTGTCCATTCTCCCAATATTGTGGGCTTACGCCGTATGCGTGCAAGTCAGGAACTTTTTTCTGCCATAAAGCAGGCTTTCAAACTCACATGGCAATCTGACATTCCCCGCCCTGACGCTCTTGACCAGCTCGAAGCAGAATACGGGCACTTACCTGAAATCAAGATCTATATTGAGTTTATCCGTCAGTCAAAGCGCGGTATTCTTACGAACGAAAACAAAGACTAACTCAATATTGTATCACTTTTTTCTTTTTTTGGGGAAATAATTTCTCCAAATCCCCTACAGGCAAAACCGTTATAGACAATGTCTATAACGGTTTTATGTATGCAGTCCTGCGGAACATCTCCAATATGGCAAATAAAAAATTGCCGTATCGCTTATGCTCCCCATAATAACGGATACACAAAAAACTCAAAATACGGGAGCATTTCCCTATCATATTCAGAATATTTTATTATAAAGCTCAAAAAGTTTTGCAAAGGAGTGCAGGGGGCAGCCCATTGTTTATCCCCGCAAAAAATCTATTCAATACCCACCCGCAGGCAATCGTGCATATGGATAAGCCCGACCATATGGCTTTGTTCATCTACAACCACAAGGCTGGTGATACCTTTCTTATTCATAATGCCGACAGCCTTTGACGCCAGTGCCTCCGTATCAATCGTCGTAGGAGAAAGGGACATCACTTCCTGCACACGTTTTTCCAGTAAATCAGGTGCCATATGTCTGCGCAAATCCCCGTCAGCAATAATACCCCGTATAATTAAATGATTTTCTCTGTCTTTTTCAACAACAGCAATACAGCCTAAACCTTTTTTTGTCATTTCAACAACAGCATCTTTCATTTTTGCATTTGCACCAATAAGGGGCAATTCATCGCCTTTATGCATGAGATCTTTAACCCGTTTCAGCTGAGAGCCAAGCTTGCCGCCGGGATGAAAATCATGAAAATCCTCAGCGCTGAAACCTCGCAAATCAAGCAGAGCCATAGCAAGAGCATCGCCAAGAGCAAGGGTCATGGTCGTAGAAGAAGTTGGAGCACAGCCAATAGGGCAAGCCTCCTGCTCATTGGGCAAAACAAGGCATATATCTGCCTGTGTTCCCAAAAAACTGTTTTTATTCTTGGTAACGGCAATAATTTTAATGGCGTGGCGTGCTGCATATTCCAGCACATCAAATAATTCTTTGGACTCCCCGGAGTTGGAAATGGCAAGAAGCACGTCATTTTTTGTGAGAGCCCCTAAATCTCCATGGCTTGCTTCTGCCGGATGCAAAAAGAAAGAAGGCGTACCGGTGGAACTCATGGTTGCAGAAATTTTTTTGCCAATATGCCCGCTTTTTCCCATACCGGAAATAACAAGTCTGCCCTTGCAGGAATAAATACATTCCAAAGCATTGATAAAATCACTGCCAAGACTTAGGCGCAGTCTTTCCAATGCTTTTTCTTCCTGTGCTATCACTGATTTTCCCAGCTGCAGAGATTTTTCCATTTGCACTTGTGTCACCTATTCATCTCATTTATTACTTACAAGATTTTTATTTTTCAGCAGCGCCCGTTCTTTCCGCTTTTGGGCAAGCTCCCGCATATCATCTGTAATATCTGATTCATCAACAATTTCACGTCCGAGCAATTCTTCAAGAATATCCTCCAGACTGATAACCCCTGCGAGCCCGCCGTATTCATCAAGGACCGCAAATAAATGCTGGTGCAAATCCAAGAATTTATGCAAAACCTGATCAAGACTTTGATTTTCCAGCACAAAGTGGATGGGCTTCATGAGCGTTTCCAGACTTTCTTCACTTTTCCCGTCCCGTACTGCAAGTTCAATTTCCCTGCGCTGCACTATGCCCACAATGTCTTCATTATCACTCGCATACACAGGAATACGGCTAAAAGACCAAAATCCTTCATGATTATATGCTTCAGTCAGTTTCATGCCCATGGGCAGGGAAAAAACCACTGTCCTCGGGGTCATCACCTCATTGACCCGTTTTTTATCCAAAGCGAGCACATTGGAAATGGTGCTTTCTTCATAATCATTAATAGTACCTGATTTCCTTGAAATACTTGCCAAAATTTTAATATCGTCTTCCGTCGCTGTCGGCGTAACACTTTTTGGTGTTACAAGACGGGTGAGAAGTCCTAAGACAAAGGTGACAGGAGCAAGGATAACGATAATAATTTGTAAAAAATAGGCTAAGAAAGGAGAAATAGCCCCGGAATAAATTACCCCGATGGTTTTCGGCAAAATTTCCCCAAAAATCAAAATCAGCAAGGTGAAAAAAATACTGAAATAAATAAAATTCTCCACTCCAAGCGCATCTGCGGCAAGTGCCCCCGCTACGGTTGCCCCTGCCGTATTTGCAAGGGTATTCAAAGTCAAAATCGCTGAAATAGGTTTATCCACATTGGTACGCATGGAATAAAGAAGTTTCCCGGATTTTCTGCCTTCAGCTTTAAATTTTTCAATTTGCGTCCAAGACAAGGAATAAAGCATGGCTTCTGTTGTGGAGCACAGGGAAGAAATCCCGACAACAAGGATAACGGTGATAATAAGTTCTAACATTTCCTACCCATAAAACAAAAAGAAAATAAAAAATATATATGAAAAAACGATGATAAAAAAACCCACACATTGTACAGCATACAAGTATGGGCTTATCTATACATAAAAATGGGGAAAAAGCTAATCGTTTAAAAATTCTTTTAATTCTTTACCGGCGCGGAAGAAAGGTAAACGTTTTGATTCCACAGCAACTTTTTGACCGGTGCGTGGATTACGTCCTGCATAAGCACCGTACTCTTTTACTTTAAAACTTCCAAATCCACGGATTTCGACATGATCGCCTTCTAAAAGCGCATTTTTCATGTTGTCGACAAAAGTATTTACAACTAATGTTGCTTCATCAAGAGAGATATTGGTTTGTTCAGACAAACTTTTAATAAGTTCGCTTTTATTCATGTATAACTCCTTACATCAGCTCTGCTGACATGATCACTCACAATAGATATGTCAATAATTCCATACAAACTATCGGATGTCAATACTTAAAGTTCTAAAATTCCTATTTTTTCTCTAAAATACGCAGAGGTTCCTGCCCTGTGAGATGGGGTTCCATACGTGTATAAATTTTTAAAATACGGTCGGTCAGCGTATTGATATCCTGTGCCGCATTACTTTCCGGAAATAACTCCATAAGAGGCTTTTGCCTGATAACCGATTCCTGTAATTTCGTATCATGACGAACGCCGCCAAGCAGTACGGGATTGACATCCAAAAAGCGCTGACATGCCATTTCCAGCCGTTTAAAAGTAATTTCTTCTTCTTTGCGGTTTGCCACATCATTGACAACAACCAAAAAGTCCTTCACCCCTAAATCCTGACTGAGCACCTTGATCAAAGCATAGGCGTCCGTCAGCGCAGTGGGTTCAGGAGTGAGCACAATAACCCGAATTGCCGCCATGGCGGCAAAGGACTGTACCGTGCCGTGGATACCCGCTCCCAAATCCATAAGAATAATATCATAACCGCGCAGTGCAGGATTGATGCGTTTAATAAGCAAGTCCCGCATATCATTATTCATATCCGTAAGTTCCGGCACCCCTGAGGCAGCGGGCAAAATATCAAATGCCTCTGCGGTATTTTTTTCAAGCGGGATAATCGCATTTTTCACATCGGCACCGCTTAAAAGGACATCCTGTAAATTTTGTTCGGGAGTAATTCCAAGTAAAACGTCAAGGTTTGCCAGCCCCAAGTCACAGTCCATAAGCAAAAGCGCATGCCCTTTTTGTGCGAGGCTGTACCCCATATTCAGGGAAAGATTACTTTTGCCTACTCCCCCCTTACCGCTCATAATGGCTAAACTCATTGTATTCATACTTGTAACCTGTCCCTTATTGCACGCCAAAGAAAAGAAAACGCTTTTCATTGGAATGAACAAATGAATTATTTTCTTGTTTTTTCTCTTGATTAATAAATGATTTCACTTTGATTCCGGCAGGGCTTGGCAAAGAAAGAGCCTGCTTTGCATTATCAAGCAATTTCTCCGCAGTATCCGAAGAACAAAATTCCGACAGCCCGACATTAAATTCAAGGGCAATATGTTCCTTATGCAATTTTTGTTCTAATTCATCGCTGATTTTTTCCATAACAGCGCTTGCGGAAAAATTCTTCCGTCCGGAAAGCACAAGGACATAACCTAACCCACCAATTTTACTGATATAATCATCAAGGGTAAGATATTTTGCAAAACTTTGCATTATTAAATCATGCACCAAATCTGACGCCTGAATTTTGACAAGCCCCAAGGTGAAAACATCTGCGCATTGGCATTCCCGCTGCAGGCGGTGAATAAAGAGAGGATATTCCAAGAGCGTCAAATTATATTCCTTTTCTATTTTCCGCAGCCACCCTTTTTTTATCCCTTCTAAAAGCCATGCTTCCACGCCCTCTAACGGACTTTGCAGACTTTCAGAAAATTTTGCAAAATTTTCCTTGCTGTAGCCCATTAAACACAATTGCCACACCGTTGCATTTTTCGGGTTTCCCATAATCTCATAAAGGAGAGCTTTTTCTTCCTGTTCATTCAAATTGGCAAAATGCACAAGGTGGGTCAAAGGGGCATAGTTCTCAAAACCATCCTCTTTTTGGAAGGTATCGACCACATCCTGCAAAGAAAATTGCGGTTTTGAGCTTTCATTTGGCACAGTTTGAGCTGCATCACAGCAAAACCCCCAGTCTTTTGCACAATCCGCAAGTAAGTTCCATTGACTTGCACTGTCCAGCATAACTTATCCTTTATTTTTTTGCTCATGGGCAAAAAGTAAATAATCACGAATAAATGTATCAAGTTTTCCGTCAAGAACCGCATCCACATCGCCCATTTCACTGTTTGTCCGATGATCTTTTACCAATCGGTAAGGCTGCATGGTATAGGTACGGATTTGACTGCCGAAAGAAATCAAATCCTTGCCTGCATAATCCGCCTGTTTTGCTGCGTCCCGTTTACTGCGCTCATGTTCGTAAAGCCGTGCCTTCAAAATCCGCATGGCTGATTCTTTGTTGCTGTGCTGGGATTTTTCATTTTGGCACTGGGCAACAATACCCGTGGGAATATGGGTTATGCGCACAGCGGATTCTGTTTTATTAACATGCTGTCCGCCTGCTCCTGAAGCCCGGTACACATCAATGCGTAAGTCCTCTTCTTTAATTACAATATTAATATCTTCACTGGCATCAGGAAGCACATCAACGGAGGCAAAAGAGGTATGTCTGCGCCCGGAGCTGTCAAAAGGAGAAATGCGGATTAGCCTGTGTATGCCCTTTTCCCCTTTCAAAAAACCATAGGCATTTGCCCCCTGTATGCGAAAAGTAATGCTTTTTGTGCCTGCTTCTTCGCCAGCCAGATAATCTAAGATTTCAACCTTGTAATGCTTCAAATCAGCATAGCGGAAATACATGCGTTCCAGCATAGCCGCCCAGTCCTGCGCTTCGGTTCCGCCTGCTCCCGGATGGATATCCAAAATTGCGTCCATATGGTCGGTTTCATCGCTCAGCAAAATCGCCATTTCTGTGGTATCTAAAAGTGCATGCAAATTTTCTGCCTGTTCATTCAAAGAAATAAGGGCTTCTTCTTCCCCTTCTTCAGCAAAAACAAGCCAGTCCTGCATATCCGTGAAGGCGCGCTCCAAATCTTTATATTCAGCAATTTCTTCTTCTAAGCGGCGTTTTTCCTTGAGCAGGGGAGTGAGCTTAGTCTGGTCGTTCCAAACATCAGGTGCAGAAATTTGTGTTTCAATACTCTGTAATCGTTCTTCTTTTTGTTTGAGGTCAAAGCCTCCTCCAAAGAGATTGATATTGTTCTGTCAAATTCTGACACCATGTTTTTAATTCAGCAAGCTGCAGCATAGACATTCCTTTATACGCATAAATAAGCATTGATTATAGGCAGTTAATCAAATTTTTGCAATAAAAATTTTCCCAAAAAAAAAAGGCGTACATTGTACGCCTTTTTTTATTCTTCAGCTTCTTCCTGTGGTTTCAAGTGGTCAGGCACAATAACCATTTTGAGGAGCAAAGGTTTTAAGAAGAACCATTCCAAATCCTTGGCATCTTCTTCATAGACTTCTTTCATATCACGGATTGCGTCCCAGCAGTTATGACAGGGAGCAACAACCTGATTACAGCCGGTTGCTCTGATTTGGTCGAGTTTTGGGCGCAGACCGATATTACGCTGTTCACGGTAAATGCCAACACCGTTGAAACCTCCGCCGCCGCCGCAGCAGAAATTATGTTCTCTGTTATTTTCCATTTCATGGAAATCTTCCGCAATATAACTCATAATTGTGCGTGTTGCATTGGAAAGCCCGAAGTTGCGCACATAGTTACAGGAATCCTGCAGAGTAATAGGTGTTTTAATCCGCTTGGCAGGGTCAATTTTTAATTTGCCTGATTTCAGAGCTTCGGCAACCCATTCCACATAATGCACAAAACGTACCGGAGGTTCACCGTTTTCAATACCTGCCCAGTAAGGACCTTCAATGGCAGAAGCGCGGAAAGCATGTCCGCATTCCGTGGTGACAACAGTTTTTGGTCTTAAACGTTTAATGGAGTCATAAATGCGGTTCACATTCTGCGTACAGCCTTCCCAGTCCCCTGCATAGAGGGTCAGGGAGGTGCAGTCCCAGCCTACGCTGGGCATAGTCCAGTTCTCACCGGCAATATGGAATAAAATAGCAGCTTCAGCAAGGTCGTTGGGATAATGTTTTACTTCACGGGCATTGATGACATACATAATGTCCGCGTCTTCCTTATCAATAGGAATTTCAAGACCCGGCCATTCTTCTTCGTTTTCTTCCACCATCCATTCACAGGTGTCCACAAAATCTTCGCTGGTAATGTCCATTTGCGCACCGTAAACCCTGTGCATGCCGGAACCGATTTTGAGCTCCCACGGCACAAAGCCTTGGTGAAACAAAAGACCGCGCATATAGCTAATCATCACCCCGGTATCAATACCGTAAGGACAGTACATGGAACAGCGGTTACAGGTTGTACATTGGCTCCATGCAACCTCCATGGCATGCAGCATAAATGCCGTGTCCACATTTCCTTTACGGCGTATCATTTCACCGAGGGTATGCTGGATTTTGTAGGAAGGAATTTGCTTCGGATCTTTGTTATTGGCAGTATAAAGAAAACAGCTTTCCGCACACATGCCGCAGTGTGCGCACATTTCAAGCCATGTACGGGTACGGCTTTTGCAGGTTGTTTCCAAGTCTTTGCGAAGCATATCCACATCTACTTCCAGATGTTTCATTTCTTCGTAATATTGTTTGCCACCCTTATCACTCAAAAGATGTTTTATTCCTTCAGCCGTTGTAATCGGCTCTCTTTTGCAATAAATACCTTCAGGCATTGTCAGCTCCTTCTCTAAGGTTTCATGTTAACAAAATAGAAATTATATTAAAATTATCAAGAAAATTACCACGGGAAAGCAGGACCGCGATTGTGTCCGCCGCGTTTAATAGCATAGTCCATACCTATTTGTGCACGTGACATGAAGAACAAAACAATATGGGAAAGTTTTGTAAACGGTGCAGCAATAAGGAAAATTTCAGCGGTAAGAATATGAGCGACTTCCCAGAATGCATAGCTTGAAGTACTGAAACGGAACAAAATACCAGTAATAAGCGGCAAACCTGCAAGTAGCAGCACAAGCCAATCTTGCTTTGTGGTCAGAGCTTTTGCAGTAGGGCAGGAAACTCTGCGGTAGGCAAGACCAAGAAGTCCGAAAAAGGCAACAATGCTCAGCGTATCAGCAAGGGGAGCAGGAAGTGAAGGCAAAGAAATACCGAATAAATATTCAATCACAACAGCATGCTGCAAGAGGAATAACGGCAGAAGCACCATGCCGATATGGAACATAAAAAAGACAATTGTCATAAAAGGATTGATACGCCAAGAGCGGGTTCCGCCGGGAAGTATCCATTTAAAAATAGAATGAACGGCTCCCTGCAAGCCTAAACCCATTTGGGGTTTGTAGGCAACTCTATCAAGTTTTTGGCTTAATCCGTTAATATATAACACGACACGAACAATCATACCAATAACAAAAACTGCAATGGCGATGTATAAAAGTGGTCCGTAAAGAAAATTCAACATATTTTAAACCTCCCCATTATCCGTTACTTTGCAGCATATTTGTCAGTATGACAGCTGCGGCAGGCAGTGATATTTGGTCCTGCGCCGACATTTTTATGACATTTTACGCAATTTGTATGCAAGTAAGCAACTTTGTCATCCTGCGTTTTTTCTTTATCAACAGCCATAAATGCTTCATAATTTTCATCAATATGGCAAACTGTACAGTCTTTGCCTGCTTCTTCAGCTTTTGCAACATGCAAATCGTGAAGAGCATCACCGTCTTTCATCGTAATGCCTATCATTTTTTGCGGGGTAACGCCAAAAGACTGTTTTACTTCGTCACTGCTTGCTTTTGCATTTACAAAAGAAAATGCAGTCAGGCAGAGTACCATAACCAAAATTGTTTTCATACCGTTACTCATAGACGCCCCTTTGAGGGTAAATTTATTTAACACACGGGCAAAATGTTTTCCTGCAGCAATGACTATTCACATTTTGCATAACAGATTTGTGTAAGGTTGTTAATTCTATACAGACTTTCCTATTCCCTGTCAATATTGGGCATTTTATCACAAATTTTTTTTCAGATTTTTTCATCCGTCTTTTA